>JANOWR010000149.1:0-3624 GCA_031417995.1 Polaromonas sp.
GAACTGGCCTCGCGCAGCCAAGCCATGCTGCCTGCGGGGGCAGCGCTGGGCGGCATGCTGGTGCCTGCACTCATTTATATCGCCATCAATTGGGGCAATGCTGTGGCGTTGAAGGGCTGGGCCATTCCAGCAGCCACTGACATTGCGTTTGCGCTGGGTATTTTGGTGCTGCTTGGCAGCCGCGTGCCAGCTTCACTCAAAATCTTTTTAACCGCCGTCGCCATCATTGATGACCTGGGTGCGATTGTGATCATTGCGATTTTTTATACCGACAAGCTGTCACTCAACGCGCTGCTGGGAGCCGGGTTTGGCGTGCTGATGCTGGTGGGGTTGAACCGACTCAAGGTGATGGCGATAGCGCCGTATGTTGCGGTCGGCCTGGTGGTCTGGCTGTTTGTGTACAAGTCCGGCATTCATGCCACGCTGGCAGGTGTGGTGACAGCTCTGACCATTCCACTGACCAATGGCCGTGGCGGCTCGCCCCTTAAAAAAGCCGAGCACGCGCTTCACCCCTGGGTTGCGTTTGCCATATTGCCCATGTTTGCATTTGCCAACGCGGGCGTGTCGCTGCAAGGCGTGACGCTGGCAACACTGCTGCAAACCACACCGCTCGGCATCGCGGCCGGCTTGCTGGTGGGCAAGGCCGTGGGCGTTTTTGGCGCGTCCTGGCTGCTGGTGCGCTTTGCTGGTGCGCGTGTGCCCACAGGTGCCAGCTGGCTGCAGTTTTTTGGTGTTTGCCTGCTGTGTGGCGTAGGTTTTACCATGAGCCTTTTCATAGGCGCACTGGCTTTTGAAGGGCAGGGTGCCGACTATGAAACCCAGGTCAAGTTGGGTGTGCTGTGCGGTTCCATTTTGTCGGGTATTGCAGGTACGTTAGTGCTTTTGCGCCGCAATGCCTGACATGACTTTGTCGGTGTAAGCGATGGCCAGCGCTGACAGTAAAAACGCAATATGAATGACGGTTTGCGCAATCAGCACGCGGTCAGTGTAGTTATCGGCGTTGATGAAGGTTTTCAGCAAATGAATCGAGCTGATGCCAATGATGGCCGTGGCCAGCTTGACTTTGAGCACACTGGCATTGACGTGGCTTAACCACTCGGGCTGGTCCGGGTGGCCGTCCAGGTTCATGCGGCTCACAAATGTGGCATAGCCGCCAACAATCACCATGATCAGCAGATTGGAGATCATCACCACATCAATCAGCGCCAGCACCACCAGCATGATGACAGTTTCATTCAACGTAGTGATCGGCGCAGTGGTTTTGTAGCCAATGCTGCTGACCAGCGCCTGCAAGTCAGGCTGATTGCCAAAGGCCGCGCCTATCAAATGCTTGAGCTCGACCATGAAATGCATCACATATACCGCTTGTGCTGCAATCAAACCAATGTAAAGCGGCAGTTGAAGCCAGCGACTGGCAAAAATGAAATTGGCCAGGGGGCTCAGGGGAGGATTTTTCTTGGGAGTAGGTTCGTTCATGATGCTGGATGATAACGGGTGGACTTTTTTGTAAGATTCATGCCAGTCAGTGGCTTGTAAGAGCTATACGGGACAGTAACATGGTTCAATGACAAGCTAACGACAAACAGGAGACAAAAGTGAGTACGAACAACACAAACATCGAATCCATGCTGGTTGAAGACCGCGTTTTCCCACCCAACGCTGCCACGACCCAGGCTGCCCGCATATCGGGCATGGCAGCCTATAACGCCATGTGTGCTGAGGCAGGCAAAGATTTTGAAGGCTTTTGGGCCAAGCTGGCACGTGACAACCTGAGCTGGAAAAAGCCTTTTACAGAGGTGCTGGACGAGTCGAATCCACCGTTTTACAAATGGTTTGCTGATGGCCAGCTCAACGCCTCGTACAACTGCCTGGATCGGCATTTGGGCACGCCAACAGAGCACAAAAAAGCGATTATTTTTGAAGGTGATGATGGCAGCATCGTCAACGTTACCTACAAAGAACTGCATGCCAAAGTCAGCCAGTTTGCCAACGCGCTGAAAGCCATGGGCATTCAAAAAGGCGACCGTGTCGTTATTTATATGCCAATGACGGTTGAGGGTGTGGTAGCCATGCAAGCCTGCGCACGCATTGGTGCTACGCACTCGGTGGTGTTTGGCGGCTTTTCAGCCAAGAGCCTGCAAGAGCGCATCATGGACGCGGGCGCTGTGGCTGTTATTACCGCCAATTACCAGTTGCGTGGCGGCAAAGAGCTGCCGCTTAAGGCGATTGTGGATGAAGGCCTTGCAATGGGCGGTTGTGAGTCGATAAAAAACGTCATCGTATACCAGCGCACGCCTACCGCCTGCAACATGGTCGCCGGGCGTGACAGCCTGATGCATGAAATAACAGCCAAGGCTGCACCCGTGTGCGAGCCTGAATTTGTCGGAGCCGAGCATCCACTGTTCATTCTTTACACATCAGGCTCCACCGGCAAACCCAAGGGCGTGCAGCACAGCACGGGCGGTTATTTGCTCTGGGCTAAATTAACAATGGACTGGACGTTTGATTTGCAGGCGTCAGACGTGTTTTGGTGTACCGCTGACATCGGCTGGATTACTGGCCATACCTACGTCGCTTACGGACCACTGGCCGCTGGTGCCACGCAGGTCATTTTTGAGGGCATCCCGACCTTCCCGAATGCGGGCCGTTTCTGGCAAATGATTGAGCGCCACAAGGTGTCGATTTTTTATACCGCGCCTACGGCGATTCGCTCACTCATTAAAGCTGCCGAGGCAGACGAAAAAGTGCATCCTGCTCGTTCAGATTTGAGCAGCCTGCGCATCCTCGGCTCTGTCGGTGAGCCCATCAATCCTGAAGCCTGGATGTGGTACTACAAACATATCGGTGGCGAGCGTTGCCCGGTGGTTGACACCTTCTGGCAAACCGAGTCCGGTGGCCACATGATCACACCACTGCCAGGCGCGACACCGCTGGTGCCTGGTAGCTGCACGCTGCCCTTGCCCGGCATCATGGCTGAGATTGTTGATGAAACCGGTAAGCCACTGCCCAATGGCTCGGGCGGCTTGCTGGTGGTGACACGCCCCTGGCCGTCCATGATTCGCAATATCTGGAATGACCCTGAGCGTTTCAAGAAAGCCTATTTTCCTGAAGAAATGGGTGGTGCCATTTACCTGGCAGGCGACGGCGCGGTCAGGAATAAAGACAATGGTTATTTCCGCATCACGGGCCGTATTGACGACGTGCTCAATGTGTCCGGCCACCGCATGGGCACGATGGAAATCGAATCGGCTTTGGTGGCGCACAGCACGCTGGTGGCTGAAGCCGCAGTGGTGGGCCGGCCTGATGACTTGACGGGCGAGGCGATTGTGGCGTTTGTGGTGCTCAAGCGCTCACGCCCCACGGGTGACGAGGCCAAAGCCATCGCAAAAGAGTTGCGTGACTGGGTAGGCAAACAAATTGGCCCGATTGCCAAACCGAAAGACATTCGATTTGGTGACAACTTGCCCAAAACCCGAAGCGGCAAAATCATGCGCCGCCTGCTGCGCGGTATTGCCAAGGGCGAGGCGATTACGCAAGACACATCGACGCTGGAGAATCCGGCGATCCTCGATCAGCTCTCTGAAAATCTCTAACGTAACTTTCGAGAAGAAGAGATCGCTGTAG
>JANOWR010000150.1:0-41885 GCA_031417995.1 Polaromonas sp.
ATGCCGCTGTCTTTTTTGAACTCGGCCACGATGTAGTCGATGACGCGCTGGTCAAAGTCTTCGCCGCCCAAAAAGGTGTCGCCGTTGGTGGACAACACTTCAAACTGCTTTTCACCATCAACATCGGCAATCTCGATGATGGACACGTCAAACGTGCCACCACCCAGGTCATACACGGCAATTTTGCGGTCGCCTTTTTCCTGCTTGTCCAGGCCAAAAGCCAATGCGGCTGCGGTAGGTTCGTTGATGATGCGCTTGACGTCCAAACCGGCAATGCGGCCAGCGTCTTTGGTGGCTTGGCGCTGTGCGTCGTTGAAGTACGCCGGTACGGTGATTACGGCTTCAGTCACTGGCTCACCCAGGTAATCTTCAGCGGTTTTTTTCATCTTGCGCAAGATGTCGGCAGACACTTGCTGGGCCGACATTTTTTTGCCGCGCACTTCAACCCAGGCATCACCGTTTTCAGCGGCTACGATGGAATAAGGCATCAACGCGATGTCTTTTTGAACTTCTTTTTCAGTGAATTTGCGGCCAATCAAACGCTTTACGGCGTACAACGTGTTCTTCGGGTTGGTCACGGCTTGGCGCTTGGCCGATGTGCCAACCAGTACTTCACCGTCTTCCTGGTACGCAACAATTGAGGGCGTGGTGCGCGCGCCTTCCGAGTTCTCAATCACTTTAGGCACATTGCCTTCCATGATTGATACGCAGCTGTTGGTGGTGCCCAAGTCGATTCCGATGATTCTTCCCATGATGATTTCTCCGTTTGATTTAATGATTCAGATTGTTAAGAGGTATGGCTGGCTTGAGGTATTTCAAGTCAACCTGTAGATGTGGTTTTATTTGGGTGCGCTGACTGTCACCAGGGCAGGGCGCAGCACGCGGTCAGCAATCAGATAACCTTTTTGCAGCACAGTCACAACGGTGTTGGCTTCAAGTTCTGACGGCACCACACTTATGGCCTGATGCTGGTGCGGGTCAAACTTCGTGCCTGCAGCAGGGTCAATTTCCATCACGCGGTTGCGCTCCAGCGCAGCTTTTAATTGCTTGAGGGTGGCCGCTGCGCCTTCTTTGATCTGCTCGGGCGTTGCACTCGGCAAGTTCAAGCCAGCTTCCAGGCTGTCGGCCACCGGCAGCAAGCTTTCGGCAAAGCTTTCCAGCGCAAACTTGCGGGCTTTGCTGACTTCTTCATCGGCGCGGCGGCGCGAGTTTTCAGACTCAGCCTTGGCTCGCAGGTAGTTGTCGGCCAGCTCGGTGTTTTTGGCGGTCAGCGTGGCGACTTCAGCTTGCGCGATGGCAAGTTCGCTGATGGCTTCATGCTCGTTGGCAGCCGCAGCAGCTTCCAGCTCTTCCGGGCTGGGTGCTCCAGACAGGCCGCCGTGGGATTGATTTTGTTCGGGTTGTGTGGGTTCAGACATGCTTGAAAACAGATTTTTGTTAGGCAAGCCTGCTAGCTGGGGTTGCCAAAACCCTTTTCAAGGGCAGGGGATTGAGAACAGGTCGTAAAAGTTCCAGTGACTTTTCAACTGATTTCATACGCTATTTATTTAGGAGCTGTTTGCGCACATATCTATTGGGTTGTAGCCATAAAATCAGGGATAAAGGTGGCCTGAAAACGGCTTTTTGAAGCTTTTTGCGTGGTTTTCAATTAAAGTAAGAGAACTAAGAATTTTTACAGACTTGCTGGAGACAAAAATATGACAAATCGCCTGCTTTTGGGTGCCTGTTTCAGGTCGTGGCTGCTGGCATTCATTGCCTTGTTGTGCGTGCCGTTGGCCCAGGCGCAAACGGCAGGCGCGTACCCCAACAAACCAATCAAACTCATCGTGCCCTTCCCGGCAGGCGGTGGCGGTGACACGCTGGCGCGGCTGGTGTTGCTGCGTGCAGCCAAAGAACTGGGTCAGCCCATCGTGGTGGAGAACCTGGGCGGTGCGGGCGGCAATGTGGGCAGCGCTGTGGCGGCCAAAGCGCCCGCCGATGGTTACACGCTGCTGTACGGTACCAATGGCACGCTGGCGATCAACCACACAATTTACAAGGCACCGGGTTTTAGCCCGACCAAAGACTTTGACCCGGTCACCCAGCTCACCAGCATTGCGGCCATGGTGGTGGTGCGGCCCGGTTTGCCTGTCAATTCAATGGCCGAACTGACCAAACTGCTCAAGGCCAACCCGGGCAAGTACACCTTTGGCTCGGCAGGCAATGGCACCACGTCGCATCTGGCAGGAGAAATCTACAAGTCAAGCGCGGGCCTGGCGGTGGTGCACATCCCGTACCGGGGCGGGGCGCAGGCCATGACGGACCTGGTGGGTGGCCAGGTAGACATGATGATTGAAGTGATGCCCAGCGCCGCGCCGCATGCGAGAGCCGGGCGCATCAAGCCGCTGGCCGTGTCGACCGCCAAGCGCGCACCGGGCTGGCCTGATGTGCAAACCATGGCGGAGTCTGGCCTGAAAGGTTTTGATGTCAGTGCCTGGGACGCAATTGTGGTGCCTGCTGGCACGCAACGGCCCATCATCGACAAGCTCAACGCCGCCATACGCACCGCATTGACAGACCCCGAACTGCGTGCCCAACTGGCCGCGCGCGGCACCGAGGTGGCACCCGGCACGCCAGAAGAACTGACCAGACACATTACCAGCAACCTCACGCTGTGGGGCGATGCGGTGAAACGTTCAGGAGCATCCGTTGACTGACTATTCAACCGATCCTCTGATGGGCTTGCCGCCCGGATTGAGTCCGGCCATCACGCAAACCAAAAATTATTTTGCCGCGCTGGAGAATTTTCAGCGCACCTTTGCCTTCAGGCAGGGCGACAACGTGCTACTGCTGACCGACCCGCTGCTCGATGTACGGGTGGCGGATGCCATCATGGGCCTGGCCAAAGCGCGGGGCGCAACTGTGCGGCAGTTCATGGAAACGTCCAGCCAGATCACTGCTGTGCCAGAAGCCGCCAAGGCGCTGGTGGCTGAGGCTGACTTTGTGGTTTCCACCTGGTTTTGTTCCATCCTCGATCCGTTTTTTATCGCCCAGCGTGCGCGTGGCCAGCGTTGGGTCAAGATCACTTACTTCCGTGATCTGGATTTGCTGCACACCCCGCAGGCGCGCTTTCCGGCGGAACTGGTGGGCGAAATCATCCGCGCTACCGCCGCACGCTTGCCAGCGGGCAAAGATTTCAAGCTTGAATTTTCTGATGCACGCGGCACAGATTTCTCGATCAACTACACGCCCGACATGCGTCAAGCCCTGCTGGGCAGCAACCGCTGGCGCGGCAAAATGTTTGCCGATGAACCGGGCTGCTACGTGCACTACCTGCCCACCCACGGCCCCAATTTGTGGGACCGCACGGCACACCGCAACGATACCAATGCGCCGGTCACCATGTCGGGCACGCTGTACCCGGAGTGGGCGGTGGGTTTTGCCAAACCATTTACCGAACGCATTGGCTGCCGCTTTGAAAGCGACATGATTGTGGAGGTAACGGGCGAGTCAAGCGATGCCGTGATCTTGCGCGAGATGCTGGTCGGCGGGCGGCTGATTGAACTGGGCTGCGGCTTTAACCCCAAGGCACCGCGCCACACCATTTACCCGGCTGGCTCCAACGCGCCGGGTGCGCTGCACTTTGGTATTGATCTGGCGCGGCCGAGTGACTACATATTGCGCACCATGCCCCAGTGGGAAGAGCCGCCCGTGCACATGGACCTGGTCTGCCTGGACAGCACCGTGACAGTCGATGGTGTGGCATTGATTGAGGCGGGGTTTTTAAGCGCTTTGCGCGACGAGGCCGTGCGCCATGCAGCCAGCAAATTTGGCAACCCGGTGGAGTTGCTCGAAACAGCTGTCTAACGTAAAACCGCCAGTCTTAAATAAAAAAACAGGCCCAGGCCTGTTTTTTTTATGCGGCTGAATGAGCGCTTTACTTTTTCTTGCCCGTGCTGGCTTTGGCCTGGCTGGCGGCCCACTTGCCAGCAAATGCCGGCAATTCTCCGAGCCGCTTGAGCAAGTCAGCACCTAAGGTTGTGACGGTGTAACCCGACGTGCCGTGCGTCATCAGACCCGCAGTACGCAGCTCTTTGATGCGCGTGTTCAATGTGTTGGGGGTAATGGTGCCAACGCTGTCTTGCAGCAGGCGAAACGTTTGCGGGTGGCCGTCTTTTAGCGCCCACAACACCCGCATCGCATAGCGTGATTCAAGCAGTTCAAGCAACTGGCCTACAGCAGCGTTTTCTTTTGCACTCATTTAAGTTTTCCTCGGGTCGATTTTTGTCACAGTTTAGACATGTTTGATCATTAAGCGCGGAGCTTGCATGTAAATATAACGCAAAAACCACAAACTGCTACCAGTTTTATAGCTGCTTGCGCCCGAATCCATTGGACTGTGGGCATAAAACGACCTTAAAAATAGGGTAAATACGCTATTCAAGCCGGCGTTTTATGCTTTCAGAGCCATTGTTCAAGCTTCATATTCACCGCCTTGATCGCTTCTGGCCATTCGCTCAGCAATGCTTTTTGGAGCTTGTTAACTGCTGCTTGTTGATACGCATCACTTTGCGATTTTTTAGTTTTTGTGCTAGTCATCGTACAACACGCATCAATAGAAATCAGTGACTGACAGGCTGCACTGTGTGCGCATTTTTGCCTTTGCGCAAGCGTTCGCGGCTGTTCGACAAGTGCATCCGCATCGCCGCCCGCGCGGCCTCAGCATCCTGATTTCTGATCGCGTTGTAAATGCTTTCATGTTCGCCATTAACGCGCTGCAAATACTGAAGTCGACCCTCGGGCGCGTCGAGTGCCGTGTTCACACGGGTACGCGGAATGATCATGGTACCCAGGTAAGTCATCAGGTCGGCAAAGTGGCGGTTACCGGTTGAACGCGCAACCTCCATATGGAATTGAAAGTCGGGTGGTACGCCATCAGAGTCAAGCTGGATGGCGTTCTCAAAAGCCTGCAAGGCTGCCTGCATGGCAGCCAGGTTCTCGGGTGTTCTCCTCTGGGCAGCCAGGCCTGCGGCTTCGGTTTCCAGGCTGATGCGCAGCTCCAGCACGGCAATCACGTCGTTTATTGTGGTGAAGTTGCTAGAGGTGATTTTAAAGTTGCCTGCATCATGCGCGGCCAGCACAAAGGTACCAATGCCGTGCCGTGTTTCCACCAGACTGGACGCCTGCAGTTTTGACAGTGCCTCGCGCACCACCGTGCGGCTCACATCAAAGCGGGCCATGATGTCGGCTTCTGTGGGCAGCTTTTCACCAGGCACCAAATGGCCTTCACGAATGCTGGCGGCCAAAGCGTCAACGATTTCGGTCACCAGCCCGCGTGGCCTTCTGGCATACGGCGCGTCGTGATTCTGTGGGCTAGGGGTTTTCCTTTTAAGCATCAAAAAATGGTTGACAAGTTAAATCGAAGCTTACAAAATATCAAGTCATCAGACAACTAACAACTTGCGTGTGACGTTGACTGTAGCCAAGTTTTTTGAAAATAGCCAGACCGCCCTTCAACTTTTCAATATGACGATTCATTCACATCACACATTGCTGCTCACAGGCGCAGCAGGCGGGCTGGGCAAGGCGCTGCGTGAGCGCCTGAAGGCCAACTGCACGGTTCTGCGTTTGTCTGACCGGGACAATTTGGGCGCTGCGGCTGCGGGTGAAGAAGTGATGCAGGCTGACCTGGCCGATGCGGCCGCCGTCAATGCCATGGTACGCGGCGCAGATGCGATTGTCCATTTGGGTGGCGTGTCAGTCGAAGGCCCGTTCGGCCCGATTTTGCAAGCCAATATTCTGGGGTTGTACAACCTGTATGAGGCAGCTCGCATTCATGGCATCAAACGCATTGTGTTTGCCAGCTCGAACCACGTCACGGGTTTTTACAGGCAAGACCAAACCATTACCAGCGACGCACCGCCACGCCCTGACGGCATGTACGGCCTGAGCAAGGCCTTTGGCGAAGACCTGTCGCGCCTGTACTTTGACCGCTACGGCATAGAGACCGCGTGCATCCGCATCGGCTCGTCCTTCCCCGAACCGAAAGACCGACGCATGCTGGCCACCTGGTTGAGTTATGACGATTTGCATCGCCTGATCACCGCATGCCTGACCACGCCCGTGCTGGGCCACAGCATTGTGTTTGGCATGTCTGACAACGCCGTGACCTGGTGGGACAACAGCCGTGCCAGACACATCGGTTATGTACCGCAAGACAGCTCGGATGTTTTTCGCGAAGCGATCTACGCCAGAACTCAGCCGCCTGATGCGCGCGACCCAGTTGCCATTTATCAAGGCGGCGGTTTTGTCAAAGCCGGGCCGTTTGGGTTTTGATGATTGCAACAACCCAAGCTGAATTAATCGTTGACGCTAAAAACAGCGTTGGCGAAAGCCCGGTGTGGGTGGCTAGCGAGCAGGCGCTGTACTGGGTAGATATTCCCGCATGTACTTTGCACAAATGGGACGCAGCAACGGGCCAAACCAGCAGTTCGCAAACGCCTGGCATGCTGGCGTGTATCGCGCCTGTAGACTCCGGCGGATGGGTAGCGGGCATGGAGGCTGGAATGGTTTTGTTAAAACCCTTGGCTGGTGTGTTGTTGACTTGTACCCCTCTGGTTTTGGTACATCATGCGCAGCCCGGCATGCGCTTTAACGACGGCCGTTGCGACAGGCAAGGGCGCTTTGTGGCCGGCACCATGGTGATGGACATGTCTTTGGCATCGCCCGCCGGACAGGTCTACAGCCTGTCTGCGCCAGGCAACGCCATGACACTGCTCGATGGTCTCATCACACCTAACGGCATGGCGTTCAGCCCTGACGGCCGCACCCTATATTTGTCAGACTCGCACCCCTCGGTGCAACTGGTCTGGGCGTTTGACTACGACACCGCCACCGGCACACCATCGAATCGCCGGGTGTTCATTGACATGAAGCAGTTCCCCGGCAGGCCTGACGGCGCGGCGGTAGACGCTGATGGCTGCTACTGGATTTGCGGTAACGATGCTGGTCTGATTCACCGTTTTACGCCTGAAGGCAAGCTTGATTATTCGCTTGCCGTGCCCGTTAAAAAGCCCGCCATGTGCGCCTTTGGTGGCTCAAGCCTGGACACTCTGTTCGTCACCTCCATTCGCCCGCAAGGCATCGATTTGTCAGACCAGCCGCTGGCGGGCGGCGTGTTTGCGCTCAAGCCCGGTGTGCGTGGGTTGGCCGAGCCTGTATGGCGCAGTTTTTAAAATCCGCTTTCTCGTCAGCAACCTTAACTTTAATCTTGGAGACATCATGAAACTCAAAAAAACCCTGGTCAGCGTCGCTGCCTGCCTACTTGCCTTTGGCGCAAATGCCAAAGAGTTCCGTTCATCGGACATTCATAACAATGACGATTACCCGACAGTCACAGCTGTCAAATTCATGAGCAATGAGCTGGTCAAAATTTCTGGCAACAAACACTCGATCAAGGTTTTCAACAAAGGCGCGCTGGGCACTGAAAAAGAGACCATTGACCAGGTGAAAATCGGCGCGCTGGACATGACCCGTGTCAACATAAGCCCCATGAATTCGGTCTGCCAGAAAACCAATATTCCGGCACTGCCGTTCCTGTTTCGCTCGGTGGACCATTTGCACAAAGTACTTGATGGCCCGATTGGTGACGAGATTGCCAAAGATTGCGAAGCCCAGGGCTTTGTTCTTTTGGCTTATTACGATTCCGGTGCGCGTTCCATCTACGGCAACAAGCCCGTCAAAACCATTGCCGACACCAAAGGCATGAAGATTCGCGTCCAGCAGTCTGACCTGTGGGTGGCCCTGACGGCTGCGATGGGTGCCAACCCGACACCGATGCCATTTGGTGAGGTGTACACCGCGCTGAAAACCAAGCTGGTGGATGCCGCCGAAAACAACGTGCCTTCTTATGGCACAGGCAATAAACATTACGAGGCTGCCAAATACTACAGCCGAACCGAGCATTCAATGGCGCCTGAGGTGTTGCTGTTTTCAAAAATCAGCTGGGACAAGCTGACCAAAGTTGAGCAGGACCAGATTCGCGCAGCCGCCAAAGCGTCGGTGCCTGTCAATCGCAAGGCCTGGGCTGACTACGAGAAAAAAGAGCTGGACTTCGTCAAAGCCGCTGGTACAGAGTTTGTGGAGGTCGACAAAAAATCCTTCCAGGATGCCATGGGCCCCGTGTATGAAAAGTTTGCCAACACGCCTGATTTGAAGCGCTTGGTCAAAGCCGTGCAAGATACCAAATAAAGTGTGCTGGTGCTCGTAGCGCTTTTGCGTAATGCGGGCACCTCCCACCTGGAGCTTTTATGTTCACCCGTTTTTGTGCGCTGACGTCCAAAATCAGCCTGATGCTGGCTGTCGTCATGCTGCTGACCATCATTGTCTGCGTGCAGTACCAGGTTGTTGGCCGCTATATCTTTAACGACACACCGACCTGGGCCGAGGCACTGGCCTTGCTGCTTATTTTGTATGTCACTGCACTGGGTGTGGCCGTGGGTGTGCGCGATGCCGGGCACATTGGCCTGGAGTCCATCATCAGCCTGCTCCCTGAACGGCACAGGCTGAAACTGGAGGTGGTGATCCATGTTTGCGTGGGTACCTTTGGTGCACTGATGGTGCAAAACGGCTGGCTTTGGACCACCTTGAAATGGAATGACAAAAAGCCCATGCTGTCGGTGCCGTCAGGACTCGATTTTTTTCCATTGGTCATCGGCGGCGCGCTGATTGTTCTGTTTTCAGTTGAGCACATCATTGCTTTGCTACAAGATAAAGAGGTTGTACCTGCATGGAACTGATTGTTTTAGGTGTCAGCTTCACCGTTCTTTTAATGCTGGGTGTGCCTGTCGCTTTTTCGATTGGCCTGGCGTCTGTGGCTACCATTCTTGCAGCAGACCTGCCCGTTGCCGTCGTCTTTCAGAAGATGGTTGGCGGGATGCAGATTTTTTCGTTTTTGGCCATCCCGTTCTTCATCTTTGCGGGTGAGCTGATGCTGCATGGCGGCATTGCAGACCGCATCGTGCGTTTTGCCAACAGCCTGTGCGGGCATATTCGCGGTGGCTTGGGCATGAGCAATGTGATCGGCTGCACGTTGTTTGGCGGTGTGGCGGGCTCGCCATTGGCTGACGTGTCGGCCATGGGCTCAGTGATGATTCCGCTGATGAAAAAAGAAGGTTACGACGCCGATTACGCGGTGAACGTGACAACGCACGCGTCTCTGGTCGGGGCGCTGATGCCGACCAGCCATAACCTGATCATCTTCACACTTGCCACCACGGGCATTGCGTCAGTCAGTGTGCTCACGCTCATCGTGGCCTGTCTCATTCCCGCACTGATTTTGACGCTCTGCAATCTGGCCGCCGCCTATGGTGTGGCTGTGCAGCGCGGTTACCCGACGCGCGGCGCTTTTGTCGGCTGGGCTGAAGTGGCGCGCAGCTTTGCCGCTGCCATTCCGGGCCTGGTGATTATTCTGATTATTCTGGTGGGCATTTTGTCGGGCGTATTTACGGCAACCGAGTCGGCAGCGACTGCGGTGCTCTGGGCCTTGCTCATCACCGTGCTGGTGTACCGCTCACTGTCCTGGACCAACTTTTTGAAAGCCTGTGCCAAAGCTTGTAAAACGACGGGCGTGGTGCTGCTGCTGATTGGTATTTCAGCGGCATTCGGATACTTTCTGGCGCTGTATGAGGTGCCGCAGTTGACGGGAGAGCTGATGAGCTCCATCAGTCAAACACCGTGGGTGATCTTTTTGATGGTCAACATTTTGTTGTTCTTGCTGGGTACTTTTCTGGACATGGCAGCCACGATATTGATTTGCACGCCCATCTTCTTGCCGATATGCGCGCAATTTGGTATGGACCCCGCCCAGTTCGGTGTGATGATGCTGATCAACTGTGCGCTGGGTTTGAACACCCCGCCCGTGGGAGCCACGCAGTTTGCGGGCTGTGCGATTGGGGGCATCTCCATCAGTGAAGTGATGCGTTCCATCTGGCCGTTTTATGGCGCGCTGACTGTAGCACTGATGCTGGTGACATATGTACCGGCGTTTTCACTCTGGCTGCCCGCCATGCTTTTAACGAAATGAACACCATGACACGCCCTGTACCTTATCAATCTTTTCCCAACAGCTTCAAGCGTGACCTGCTCGCCGGCAAGCGCCTGATTGGCTGCTGGTCATCGCTGGCCAATGCCATCACCACCGAGGTACTGGGCGTGGCCGGGTTTGACTGGATATTGCTCGATGGCGAGCATTCACCGAACGACGTGAACACCTTCATACCGCAGCTGATGGCGCTCAAAGACAGCCCCAGTGCGCCTGTCGTCAGGCCCACCAGCAACAATGCGGTTGAATTGAAACGTTTGCTCGACGCCGGGTTTTACAACTTTCTGATTCCTTTTGTTGAAAGTCCGGCCGAGGCACTGGACGCCGTGCGTGCCACGCGCTACCCACCGCAAGGCGTGCGCGGCGTGTCGGTGTCGCAGCGCAGCAACCGCTACGGTACGGTGCCTGAATACTTCAAGTCCATCAACGACCATATTTGCGTGATGGTGCAAATTGAAAGCCGTGCTGGTGTTAGTGCTGCCAAAGCGATTGCTGCTATTGAAGGTGTTGACTGCATCTTTGTTGGCCCGTCTGATTTGGCGGCTAATTTGGGTTACTTGGGCAACGCCAGCCATCCCGACGTGCAAGCGGCCATTGCTGCCGTGTTTGCCGATGCCAAGGCCTGCGGCAAGCCCACAGGTATCTTGGCCCCGGTTGAGGCTGACGCACGCCGCTACATGGACATGGGTGCGACTTTTGTCGGCGTGGGCAGTGATCTGGGTGTTTTCAGGTCTGCCACGCAGGCGCTGCATGACAAATATCGTGTTTGATTTTTAAGGAATATGCAATGAGCAAGTTAGGTTTCATCGGTCTGGGCATCATGGGTGCGCCCATGGCAGCGCATTTGATCAAAGCGGGGCATGAGGTTTTTTTAAGCACACGCAGCAAAGTGCCCGCTGATCTGCTGGTTGACAAAGCGCAGGCCTGCGCGTCAGCCAAAGAAGTCGCCCAAAAGGTCGACATCATTTTCATGATGCTGCCCGACACGCCCGATGTGGCCAAGGTGCTGTTTGGCGACAACGGTGTGGCTCAAGGTTTGAGCCCCGGCAAAACCGTGGTCGATATGAGCTCCATTTCGCCCATGGACACCAAGGAATTCGCACAAAAAATTAACGCCCTGGGCTGCGACTATCTGGACGCACCTGTGTCTGGCGGTGAAGTCGGTGCCAAGGCTGCCAGCCTGACCATCATGATCGGCGGGCCAGAGGCCACGTTTGAAAAAATCAAACCCCTGTTTGAGCTGATGGGTAAAAACATCACGCTGGTCGGCGGCAACGGTGACGGCCAGACCTGCAAGGTGGCGAACCAAATTATTGTGGCTTTAAACATTGCTGCGGTGGGCGAGGCTCTGCTGTTTGCGAGCAAGGCGGGCGCAGACCCGGCCAAGGTACGCCAGGCGTTGATGGGCGGCTTTGCCGCATCGCGCATCCTGGAGGTGCACGGCGAGCGCATGATCAAGCGCACCTTTGCGCCAGGTTTCAGGATTGGCCTGCATCAAAAGGATTTGAACCTGGCCCTGCAAGGCGCCAAGGCGCTAGGTGTGGCCCTGCCGCAAACTGCCAGCGCCGCACAGCTGATGCAAGTCTGCGCTGCCAACGGCATGCAGGACCTCGACCATTCGGCGCTGGTGCGCTCGCTGGAGCTGATGGCGAACCACACCGTGGCTTGAATTGCCGATTGAACCAGCAGGAAACATCATGTCGCTACAAACAAAATCCATTTCCAGAAGAATCGTCGTCGGTGGCGCGCTGGCTCTTGGCTTAAGCGCCAGCAGCCTGGCAACTGCACAAGCCTGGCCCACTAAGCCCATCCGCATCGTTGTGCCATACCCACCTGGCGGCTCATCAGACATCATTGCGCGGGCCATCTCGCAGGCACTGTCTGAAGCGCTCAAGCAACCGGTCATTGTTGAAAACAAGGCCGGTGCCAACGGTAACTTGGGAGCTGATTTTGTAGCCAAATCTGCACCTGATGGCTACACCCTGCTGCTGTGCGACACCGGTGCCCTGGCCATCAGCCCGGCGGTTTATACCAAGCTGGGGTTTGACCCCAGCAAAGACTTGCGCGGTGTGACCATGCTGGCCTATTCACCGCATTTGCTGGTGGTGCACCCATCTGTGCCGGCCAACAACCTCAAAGAGCTGGTGGCCTTGTCGCAGCGCACGCAACTGAACTTTGCCGTCACGGCCATGGGTAGCGCGCCGCATCTGGCAGGCGTGGCGGTCGAGCGTGCCAGCAATGCCAAGTGGCAGTACATCCCTTACAAAGGCGGCTCACAAGCCGTCAGCGACACAATAGCCGGGCAAACCCAGATTCTGATGAACGGCATGCTGGCCACACTGCCGTTTGTGCAAAGCGGCAAACTGAAAATTCTTGGTGTGTCGAAAAGCACGCGTATGCCGCTGATTGGCGATGTGCCCACCTTGGCCGAACAGGGCTTGCCCGGTTTTGAATCAGGCACCTGGCAAGGTTTACTGGCACCTAGCGGCACCCCCGCAAGCATCGTCAGTCGCTTGAATACAGAGTTCATCAAGGTTATTCGCAGCCCCGACATTCGCGCCAAACTCGCCGGACTGGGCGCAGAAGTCGTGACCATGACAGCGCCTGAGCAGGACGCATTTTTTAGCCGCGAACGGGCACGCTGGGCCAAGGTGGTGGCAGAAGCCGCCATCAAGCTGGACTGAGCAACGACCCACGTGACCGTGCCTTTGCTTGACCCAAAACAGTTTCAGGGCGTGGTTGATGGCAAACAAGTAGCCTTGTACACCCTGCGCAATGCCAGCGGCATGGTGTGCAGCATCACCAACCTGGGCGCCAAAATCGCGCAGCTGCTGGTGCCTGACCGCAACGGCCAGCTCGGCGATGTGGTGCTGGGTTATAACAGCCTTGAAGGAGTCACGTCAGGCTCGCCGTCGATGGGCGCATTTATTGGCCGCTATGCCGGGCGCATCGGCAACGCGGCCTTCATGCTTGATGGCGTGCGCCACCAATTGACGGCCAACAACGGCCCGCATTGCCTGCACGGCGGCGTCAAGGGGTCACGGTACCGGGTGTTTAACGCGGTGCAGAACAACCCGTCAAGCGTAGAGATGCGTTACGTGTTTGCAGATGGCGAGGAGGGCTTCCCCGGCACGCTGGCCCTGAGCTTGATGTACAGCCTGACCGGCGCGAACGAACTGGTGCTGGATTACGAGGCCATGGCGCTCGACAAGCCAACAGTCGCAAGCTTCACCACCCATGCGTTTTTTAACCTGAACGGCCACGCCAGCGGCAGCGTGTCAGGTCATGAAGTTACCGTTTTTGCTGACCAGCAATTTGGCATGACGGATGATTTGGTCGCGACTGGTGAATTGCTGGCTGTAGCGGGGACTCAGTTTGACTTTCAAAAGCCAAGAGCCATCAATGCATGGGGGCAGGGTGCTTACGACTGCTGCTTTGCCCTGAACAAACCCTTGCCAAATCAACTGAGCCTGGCCGCACAGGTCAGCGCCCAGGCCAGCGGTCGCGTCATGCAAGTCTGGTCCACCGAGCCGGCCATGCAGTTCTACACCGGGCTATCACCCAACGAGCCCCTGACCGGCGGCCCCGGCAAAGAGGGCGCACATTACATGCAGCAGCAAAGCTTGTGCCTTGAGCCGCAAGGCTACCCCAATGCGCCCAACCTGATGCACAGCTACCCCAAATCAGCCAGCGCTGTGTACGCGCCGGGCGAAAGCCGCGCCGGGAAAACGCTTTACCGCTTCAGCAGCTGTTAATTTGCTATTGATTCAGTAGCTTCTCTCGCCCATATTCATTGGGCTAGAGGCCTAAAGTACAGGTGAAAATGATCTAAAACGGTGTTTTAGCCGTGCAAATCAGCCAACAGTTATGTTTTAACCTTTCAGCACGTACATGTACATGTACATGTGCATGTGCATGCGCATGCGCATGCGCATTTGAGGGATTTTTTTGGTTCATTTTGTCTGGGCTCTTGCCTTTTAAATTTTTAAATTTAATAATTACGAATAATTATTGATAATTACAAAAAAACTGTAATACAAGCCTTAAAAGCCTGCAATTCCCCACCATGCGCCTGGTTCAAAACTCCCTGTATCAAGAAGTCGCCAGCACCCTGCGCGAAGAGATTTTTGCGGGCAAGATAGCGCCCGGCAGTTTTATTGACGAGGTGGCGCTGTGCGAGCGGCTTGAAATATCCCGCACGCCGCTGCGGGAGGCGCTGAAGGTGCTAACGGCTGAAGGCCTGATGCGGCACGAGCCCCGACGCGGCTGTTTTGTGAATCAAGTGACCGAGCAGGACCTGGACGATATCTTCCCGGTCATCGCGCTGCTCGAAGGGCGCTGTGCCTACGAGGCGGCGCGCAATGCCAGCGATGCTGACCTGCAAGAACTTGGCGCGCTGCACGACAAGCTGCAAGGCCATGCCAAGGCCAGACGTATTTCAGATTACTACGCCACCAATTTTGCAATTCACGAGGCGATCATTTTGCTGGCCAACAACCGCTGGCTGAGCCAGAGCATTGCCGATTTGCGCAAGATTTTGAAGCTGTCGCGTTTGCAGTCGCTCGGTGCGCCGGGTCGGCTGGCGCAAAGCCTGTCAGAGCACATGACGGTATTTGCTGCTTTGAAAAGCCGTGACAGTGAGGGCGCAGAAGCCGCCATGCGCACCCACCTGACGCGCCAGCGCGAGGCGCTGCGCCTGATTTTCCGTAGCCAAAAATCAAGGTTTGCGTCATGAGCCCACCCGATTGGTTGAACCGCAGTGTTTCACGTCTTTCTGGCCAAAAAAGTGCCGAAAATGACGAAAAAAAGGCATCAAAAGAGGCTGTAGCCCAAGAGATTCGGGCGCAACCAGCTATAAAAAAAGTAGCGACTGAGGACGTGTCGTCAACGGGGCGTTCAACCCGTGACCGCCTGAAGGCCACATTGCGGCAAAAAGAAGAAGCCCTGTCACCCCGTGTGCTGCGCCGCACGCTGCTGGAGCTTAAAGCGATTGTTGATCCGCAGGTCAGCGAAGTTGAAGGCGGCTTGCGCGCCAAGGGCGTGGCCCAGTGGTACGCGCAAGCCGCGCCCAATGAGCGGCGCGACATGTGGTTGTTGATGAGCGAACAATTCGTGGCCGATGCGCAAAAAACCAAAGCAGCGCAGGCACAGTTTGCGGCTGCTGTGGGCACCCCGGATGAAGCGGTGGCCGAAGTGCGTTACCGCCGCGCCACCGTGTCACCGCGCAGGCGGCTGCTACAGCGCTTCAGCGCTTTCCCGGAGGGCATCCGCTTTCTGGTCGATTTGCGGGCCGACATGCTGCCGTACCTCAAAGGCGACAAGCGCCTGGCTGCGCTCGATGTGGAGATGGAATACATGTTCTCCACCTGGTTTGATGTGGGCTTTTTAGACTTGCGCCGCATCAGTTGGGACTCCCCCGCGTCGCTGATTGAAAAGCTCATCAAATACGAGGCGGTGCATGACATCAAAAGCTGGTCTGATGTTAAAAACCGGCTCGACTCAGACCGCCGTTGTTACGGGTTTTTTCACCCGCGCCTGCCGGACGACCCACTGATTTTTGTCGAGGTGGCCTTGACGCATGACATTGCCGGCTGCATCACACCACTGTTGGATGAATCTGCCGACGCAGAGGATTTAAGGTTGGCCACCACCGCTATTTTTTACTCCATCAGCAACACGCAAGTGGGGCTGCGTGGCGTGAGCTTTGGTGATTCGCTCATCAAACGTGTGGTTGACACACTAAAAGGCGAGTTCCCCAAGCTCAAAACCTTTGTCACACTGTCGCCCATACCCGGCTTGCGGGCCTGGCTGGGCAAAAGCATGCCCGAACTGGCCAACCAGTTGCAAGACACAGACGTTTTGAGTTTGAGCGACAAATCGCCGCTCAAGCTGTTGTTGTTGCAGCAAGCGGCGCACTATGTGGGACGCGAGACGGTGGGCGGCAAGCCGCTGGATGCCGTGGCCAAATTCCATTTGGGCAATGGCGCACGCGTCGAGCGGCTGAACTGGGCAGGCGACCCCTCTGGCAAGGGTATCAGGCAGTCGTATGGGCTGATGGTCAATTACCTGTATGACCTGAAGCGGTTGGACAAGCACCGCGACATGCTGGCGCAAGGCAAAATTGCGGTTTCTGGAGACGTGCAGTCATTGATGGCGTAGACTTTTCTGGTCGGTATAAAAAAGTTGGAGACAAGTATGAAAAATAAAACAGCGCTACCGCTGTTGGCCAGTGCAGCGGTTGTGGCCGCTTTGTGGTTGGCCGGGCCTGTGCAGGCCAGAGTCACGCGCATCGTGATTGATGAAACAAGGGCCTTGCCGCTGGCAGCCAATGGTCTGGCCTATGAGCAAATTGCGGGGCGCGCCTTTGGCGAACTGGACCCCAAGGCAACAGGCAACCGCATCATCCAGGACATTGAGCTGGCCAAGGGTGTTGACGGCAAAGTGCGCTATGTGGCCAGCTTTGTATTGACCAAACCGCAAGACATGACCAAGGCCAGTGGCTTGCTGTGGCACGATGTGCCCAATCGGGGCACAGCGCTGCCCAACTACACGGCGCAGGCACCCGAACGGGCTTTGGGCGACATCAATCTGATGAGCGCCTGGCAGGGCGACAATGCGGGAGCCACGGCTGTGCGCAGCACGATGGGTGTCACGGGCACTCACTTTTTGCAACTGCCCGTGGCAAAAGGCGAGGGCGGTGCGCTGATCACGGGTGATGTGTTTGGCCGCATTGTTAACCGCAGCGGGCCTGCGTCGCATCCGCTGATTGTGCAAACCAACCCTGTGCCCTACAAACCCGTGAGCCTGGACACCAAGAACGCCACATTGGTGTCGCGCCGGGGCGAGTCTACGCGTGGAGAAGTGATTGGTGAAACTTCAATAGCCCCCGGCGACTGGGCCTGGGCCAAATGCGATGCCGCCAACCCTTTTCCGGGAACCCCAGACGCCACGCAAATTTGTTTGAAAAATGGTTTTGATGCCGAGAAGTTGTACCAGGTGGTCTTCAAAGCCGCTGACCCGTATGTGTTGGGCGCAGGCTTTGCTGCCTGGCGCGATGTGGGGCAGTTTTTTAAAACGGCGCAGATTGACGACAGCGGTACGGCCAACCCGGTGGCCAAAGCTGTGACGCACAGCATTGGCCGGGGTATTTCTCAGTCGGGTAACTTTTTGCGTGGCTGGCTGCATTTGGGTTTTAACCAGGCTGAGCTTGGGGGCACGGCCGCCAAAGTACATGACGGTCTGTGGCCCATCATTGCCGGGCGGCGCATTGCGCTGAACTTTCGCTGGGCGCAGCCTGACGGTGTACTGGAGCTTTACCAGGCGGGCAGCGAAGGCCCGCAGTGGTGGCTGCCGCACGCTGACCCTGTGCGCGATGGCCCCAACGCCAAAGCGGCTGGTATTTTGGACCGCTGCACTCTAAGTAAAACCTGCCCCAACATCATTGAGCATTTTGGCTCTGCTGAAGTATGGGCTTTAAAGCTGACACCTGAATGGGTCGGTACAGATGCCAAGTCTGATTTGCCACTACCTGCCAACGTGCGCCGCTATTACATTGCCAGCTCGCACCATGGCGGGGGTGTGGGCGGCTTTGACTCCAGTTTGCCGGGTGTTGGTTTACCAGCTACCGGTGCCATGTGCCCTGGCAACAATTACGGGCAAGGCCTGCTGCCTGCCAACCCCATGCCGCACACGGAGACTGTCAACGCATTGCGTGTGCACTTTCGCCATTGGGTCATGAAAGGCACCACGCCACCGCCTAGCCGTTGGCCCCGGTTGGCTGATGGCAACCTGGGCATGGCCAGCAAGGCGGGCATTGGTTTTCCGACGCTGCCGGGCTTGCGCTCCACGGTGCCCGAGCCTGACTTCATCATGCCCGTGATCGACTATGACTGGGGACCGGGGTTTAACAAGGTAGATGGCTCCGGCGTAGCGTCTATGGCGCCACCACCTATCTTGCAGGTGTTGCCTATGCTGGCACCCAAAGTTGATGCCGATGGCAACGAGCGCGGTGGTGTGCCAGTGGTGCTGGCCGATGCACCGCTGGGTACTTATCTGGGCTGGAACATCACAGCTGGCGGCGCGCGGCCTTTTCATCAGGGGCAGATTTGCGATTACGTGGGCGGCATGGTTCCGTTTGCCAAAACAGCGCTGGAGCGCCAGGCCCGGGGTGATCCGCGCTTGTCGCTGGAGGAGCGCTACAAAACCCACGTCGGCTACGTAGAAGCCGTGCGCAAAGCCGCCAGCCATGCCGTCGCGCAAGGGTTTTTGCTCCCTGTAGATGCCGATGCATTGATCAAAGCCGCGGATTCCAGCGCCGTATTGAAGTAATTTTTTAACTATCATCTCACCGAGCTTTTCGACCAACTACAACGGAGACAACCATGACTTTTAACCTTCAACACATGGCTACGCGGCGCAATGTGCTGCGTACTGCCGCTGCTGGCTCAGCCATGCTCGCATTGGGCAGTCAATCCCAAACCACCTGGCCAGCCAAGCCGGTCACACTCATCGTGCCTTTCCCTGCAGGTGGCGGTACCGATGCCTTCGCACGGCCCCTGTCGGCGCTGTTTGCCAAGCAGTCTGGCAAACCGCTGATCATTGATAACAAGGGCGGCGCGGGCGGCACACTGGGTGCCAGCGTTGCAGCCAAGGCCCAGCCTGATGGTTACACCCTGTTCATGGGCGCGGTGCACCATTCGATTGCGCCCAGCATGTACCCCAAGCTGGACTACGACATTGAAAAAGACTTTGTGCCGCTGGCGCTGATGGCCAATGTGCCGCAGGTGCTGGTGGTCAACCCCAAGCGGGTTGAAGCAAAAAATGTCAAAGAATTTCTTGAGTTTGTTCGCAAAAACCCGGCCAAGCTCAACTACGGTTCGGCCGGTGCGGGCACGTCGCACCACCTGGCGGGCGAGCTGTTCAAAATTCAAACCAAAACCTTCATCACCCACATCCCTTACCGCGGCGCAGGCCCAGCGTTGCAAGACCTGATTTCAGGCAACGTGGACATGATGTTTGACGGCCTGGGTTCATCGGCGGCGCACATCAAGGGTGGCCGAATCAAGGCGCTGATGGTGTCGGGCAACAAACGCAACCCGGCTTTCCCCGATGTGCCGTGCGCCGCTGAGGTGGGGCTGCCTGACTACACCGTGACCACCTGGTACGGTGTGTGGGCACCCAAGGGCACGCCGGCTGATGTGCAAGCCCGCATTGTTGAAGAGCTGGGTAAAGCTGCCAGGTCTGACGAGCTCAAAGCCATCTGGGCCAGCAACGGCGCTGAGTTTGGCAACATGACACCCGCACAGTTCGGCACGTTCGTCAACGGCGAGGTCAAGCGTTGGGCCGCTGTGGTCAAAGCATCTGGAGCCAAGCTGGACTAATCTGAATTTTATAAGTGCTCCCATGAAAAACGAGAATCTTTTTGTGGCGTTACGCGCCGCCTTTCCCGCTGACCTGAATGCCACAGCCGTTGAAACTGACAGCGGTTTGAACTACTCGTGGCGCGACATCGAACGCGCGACCGCCATGCTGGCCAATTTGCTGGTGTCGCTCAAACTCCCAGCGGGTAGCCGCATCGCGGTGCAGGTTGAAAAGTCGGTCGAGGCCATGCTGCTGTATCTGGCCACGTTGCGGGCAGGCTATGTGTTCTTGCCGCTTAACACTGCCTATCAAAGCGCCGAGATTGAATACTTCATCGGCAACGCCGAGCCTGCGGTGGTGGTGTGCAGCAGTAAAAACTTTGGCTGGGTCAGCAAGATTGTTTTTAAAGCGGGAACGCTGAATGTTTTCACGCTGGACGATGACCGCACAGGCTCACTGCTAGACCGCGCCGCCCATTGCAGCGACAGGCACACGACTGCCGTGAAGCAGGCCGATGACCTGGCCGCCATTTTGTACACCAGTGGCACCACCGGCCGCAGCAAGGGCGCGATGCTGTCGCACGGCAACATGCTGAGCAATGCGCAGGTGCTGAAAGACTACTGGGGCTGGAAGCCGGGTGATGTGCTGATTCATGCGCTACCTATCTTTCACGTTCACGGTCTGTTTGTGGCACTGCATGGCGCGCTGATCAACGGCAGCAAGATGATCTGGTGCGCGAGATTTGACCCGAAGTTTGTCGTCAAAAAAATGCCAGAGGCCACCGTCTTTATGGGTGTGCCTACCTTGTACGTACGCTTGTTGAACGAGCCCGGGCTGGACAAAAACGCCGTGCGCAACATGCGCCTCTTTGTAGCTGGCTCTGCACCGCTGCTGATTGAAACTTTCAACGAATGGCAAACCCGCACTGGCCACACGATTCTGGAGCGCTACGGCATGAGCGAGACCGCCATGCTCACGTCCAACCCCTACAAGGGCGAACGCCGGGGCGGCACAGTAGGCTTTGCTCTGCCGGGCGTTACGTTACGCGTGCAAGACGATGATGGCAAAGCGTTAGGTACAGATGAGATAGGCGGCATTCAGGTTAAAGGCCCGAATATCTTCAAAGGCTATTGGCACATGCCTGAAAAGACCAAAGAAGAATTCACCTCTGACGGTTTCTTCAAAACCGGTGACGTCGGCAAGATTGACGCACGCGGCTACATCACCATCGTCGGCCGCAGCAAAGACCTCATCATCAGCGGTGGCTACAACGTCTACCCGGCAGAAATTGAAGGCTACATCAACGACCTGCCTGGTGTGGCCGAGAGCGCACTGGTCGGCGTACCGCACCCGGACTTTGGTGAGGTGGGTGTGGCGGTGGTGATTGCCAAACAGGGTGCTACGCTAAAGCCCGAAGAAGTCATTGGCGCACTCAAATCAAAGCTGGCCAACTTTAAAATCCCCAAGCAGTGCTTTGTGGTGCCAGAGCTGCCGCGCAACACAATGGGCAAGGTGCAAAAAAACCTGCTGCGCGAACAGCACAAAGGGCTTTTCGCGGTTAGCTAGTGCGCATTCAGGTGAACTACGGCTAGCTCAAAACGTCTTCGAATCTGCGCCTTAGCGACTGTGGCATGGTTTTGCCACGACCAAACCGCACCACCAGATCAGGCCTGCCGCCTTTGAGGCCCAGAAACCCCGCCAGCTTTTGCCGCTGAAGCGGTACTTCAACAGTCTGGTTCAACATCGCGTTGCGAATGCCGAGTGCTGTGGCTTGCAGGGCAAAACGCTCGTAGCATCGGCCAGCTTCAATCCAGTGCGTTTTGTCATTTACATCAGACACAAACACGGCGATACCCGACGAGCTCCGCGTTTGCCTAGCGTACTTGTCGTTTTCACTTTTGGCGCTGAACAGCATGTCAAACATCGGGCTGCCCAGCCAGCGCGGTACAGAAGGGCTGCCTGAAGATGCGCTGTACAAACCATCACCCGTTTCAACCGCTTCGCTGCCGCTGAATCGAATCCACTGTTTGAGTTCTTTCACGAAGGCCGCATCAGCTAGCTGGGCCGTGTTGCCATCAATGACCAGTTGAAGAATATTTTCGATTGCAGGCCGTGCGGTGAACAGCAAAACGCTGACACCGTTGCCAGACCCTGCCAGTTCAAGTGCTTTCAGCTCAGGTGCCGACAAGGGCATGCCGTCGTACCGGCCGCGTGTGCATTGACGCTGGGGTATGGCCTGGTACAAAGGCGATGCCACAGCCTGGGTCTGTGTCAGCGTGACAGTCAGGGTGTTTTTTTCGGTATCAAACTGGGCCAGACTTTTCAGCCCATGTGCCAATGACGCCTGTGCCAGATTCTCAAGGGCACAGCCCAATGACACAAACAGGTGGTGGTCGTCTGGGTCAACCACAGGCGTGCGGCGTGAGAAGTCGGGCAGGATGAGAATTGAATTCTGATCAATATGAAACTTCCAGCACTGGGTGTTGTGCCCTGAAGGCGCCAGCGTTGCGCTGCGCACCAGCTCGCGCTCCAAGGCCAGATTGCCACTGAGAGTGCTTGACACGGGACGCCATATTTTTTTGACCGCTGCTTCATAGCGGTCTGGCGCATTTGCGGGTACGCAGGCTTGCAAGGCGAGCGGCGCTGCGACGGATGCAGCGCTTGCGGCCATGAATTGCTTGCGGGTGATCATGGCTTGGATCTTTCATCAGACGGCGCTCCGAAGTCGTAATGCAAGGTGGTGATCAGGCCTCTGTAATAGGGCTTGCTGCCGTCAGGCAATACCCATGCGACTTCTCCCTCTAGTGGTATGCGCATGCCGTTGCGGTCAGCGTAGTTCCAAAATCGTCCTTCCCACGGCGCGAAGGTCATCTTGTCGCCCACCAGGCGACCACGTGCCTCGGCACGAAATACATCGATCAGACCGTCTTGACCGAAATGAAAGCGCATGCTGAGCGAGATGTCCCCATCGGTCAGAGTGGCGACGGCTGTTTCAGCGTCAATCGTCTGCCACTGCACGCCCTGCGACGGCAGCAACGCTGTTGGATACCAGACGGCTTCAGCGAAAAAGCGCATCAATTCACCCTTTGACAATTCTGCGCTGCCAGCCACACTGGCCACAGGAATCAGGCCAAACAGCGCTGCGTTCAGTTGGCCCGTGCCCGCAATGTAAGCGTCGTGGATATGTGCTGCAATGCCGGGGAACATCTTGATCCGAGCATCCCAGTCGAACCCGGGACGTTGGGTGATGACGCGCTGGGTGGATGTAAACGGCTTCCAGTTTTCTGCTGTCGCGCTCATATTGAAAGTACCGATGTGCTGCACGGTAATCGCCGTGATGATGGGTTGGCCATCTTTAAGCACGGTTTGAAAATATCGTTTGACAGGTGCAGGCAATCCCTCAAGTTCTTTGACGCGATAAAACCGTGGGGCTGATTTGACTTGTGCAGCATCCAGCCGATTGAGCAATTGTGTGGTGCCAGCGTTCCAGCGCGCTTTACCGTAAAGAGCCAATGCCATACAGGCAACAAACAGCGCAATTACAAACATCAATATAGTTTTAAAGATCATGAGTTCAAATCGATCATGGTTTGAAGTTATCCGCAGTGACTGCCCAAGACACTGATATAGATCAAGGATCAGGTGGATAGCGCGCATGAAGGCACCCTTATGGTGGTTGCAACCCAGTCAAGTTGCCGTGCACTACCTAAACTACCCGTATGACTGAATTTGAGCTGAAGTTTGAAATTCCGCCTGCCAACCTCAAGAGCGTTGCGGTAGCTGTGCTGGAGGGCAAGGTCACGCGCCAGCGCCTTCAGGCCAGCTACTTTGACACCGCAGACGGCGCGCTGGCAGTGCATGGCATTGTGGTGCGCATGCGCAAGGAGGGCAGGCGCTGGGTACAAACGGCCAAAGCGCCCACGACTGACTTGCTGGAGCGGCTGGAACACAATGCGGCTCTGTCAGTTGGGCATGCAAGCGCTCTCCCAACGCTTGATCTGTCGCGCCATTGCGGCACACCTGTTGGGAAGGTCATTGATCTGGCATTGGGGCACAAGACCGGTGATAAATATCCTAAGCTTGATCGGCTGTATGGCAATGACGTACAACGCATCACGCGACTGGTGGCCTGCGGCAGTTCGGTGGTCGAAGTAGCGCTCGACCAGGGCCGTGTTTTTGCTGATGGCCATTCGCAATCCATTTGCGAGCTTGAGATCGAACTCAAGGAAGGTTCACCTCATGATGCCGTGGCGCTGGCGCGGCAGTGGTGTGCCAGCCATGGGCTGTGGATGAGCACGATTGACAAGTCGATGAAAGGCCAGCGCCTGCGCAGCAATGCCGTTGTTGCTACCTTCACGGCAGCTGCTTCACCAAAGTTTTCGCGTCATTCCTGCGGGCATGAAATGGTTCGCGTCGCGGTTGCGGCATGCCTGGGTCAGATCCTGCCCAATATGAGCGAGCTGGCGGGCGGCAGTCACCACCCAGAGCATATTCACCAGTTGCGGGTGGGCATTCGCAGGCTACGCACGGCATTGCGTGAACTGGCCGGGTTGACAGATGCCATGGACCCGGCATGGGAGACTGCGCTGGTCAAAGCCTTCAGGTCTTTGGGTGCTTACCGCGACCACAGCTATTTGGCGCTGGTGCTACAGCCGCAGTTGCTGGCAGCGGGTGGCCCGGACATGGAAGTCGGCAATATCAACAGCAATATTCCTGACCCGTGCGAGGCTGTACGCGCCCCAGCGTTTCAGGACGCATTGCTTGGCCTGGTGGGTTTTGTGCATGGCGACATCTCTGAAACAAGCCCTCAACCTGACGCGTTGAAAAAAGTGGTCTCCCAACGCCTGAAAAAGCTCTACAAACGCGCGCTGCGTGATGGTAAAAATTTTCTTGCGCTTGATGAAGCGGGCCAGCACGGTGTTCGCAAGCGTCTGAAGCGCCTGCGCTACCTGCTTGAGTTTGCAGCGCCGCTTTTTGGAACACGCAAGGTCAGGCACATGACCGCAGCGCTCAAGCCTGTGCAGGATGCGCTGGGCCTGTACAACGATGAACTGATGGCCTTGAAAGCGTGGCGCGGTTTGGCCATGGATGATGTCCATGCCTGGTTTGGTATTGGCTGGTTGAGCGCGCGCAGGCAGCCTAACGCCAAGCGTTGCTTGAAAGAAATCAATGGATTTGCAGAGATTGCACCTTTCTGGCGTGGGTGACTACAACTGGGTGCACATGGTAAAAGATTTAATATGCTACTAAAACAATAGCTGCTTTCGCCCATATTTATGGGGCTAAAGGCATAAAAATGATAAATTTATTTAAACTGATACACCAAGCAATTTACCTGCGCCTGCCGTGGCGGCCATTGCCAGCAGACCCCAAAAAGTCACTCGCCCTACGCTTGCTAAAACCTGGGCACCGCCGGTCAGTGCCGCAACCACTCCCAGTGCTGCCAGACTCAGCAACGACGCGCTTGCTACCCACACCATCACACTTTGCGATGGTGCGAGTGCGGCCACGCCCAGCGGCAACGTTGCGCCCACCGCAAAGCTGGCGGCAGACGCCAGTGCTGCTTGCAGCGGTTTGGCGCTGAATGCGCTGGATATGCCCAGCTCGTCGCGTGGGTGGGCACCCAGCGCATCGTGCGCTGTCAATTGCACGGCCACCTGCCGGGCCAGGTCTTGCCCCAGCCCACGCGATACGTAAATCGCCGTCAGCTCCCGCAGTTCGGCTGCAGGGTCTTTGGCAAGCTCGGCCTTTTCGCGCGCAAGGTCTGCTTTTTCGGTATCTGCCTGCGAATGGACTGACACCTACTCGCCAGCCGCCATTGACATGGCCCCGGCCACCAGCGCAGCAACGCCAGTCATCAACAGTGTGTTTGGGCTGGCATTGGCCGCCGCCACGCCCACCAGCAAGCTGGCGGTAGACACAATGCCGTCGTTGGCGCCCAGCACAGATGCACGCAGCCAGCCAATGCGGTGGGTGCGGTGGTTTTCCAGGTGTTTGATCATTTGCAGTGGATTCATATTTGAACGGTATTAGCGTATGAGCCTGCGATGCTGACGCACATCAAGAAGCATGCTGATCGCCAGTGGTATGAAAACCCCCAGGCAAATGGCTGCCAGCACATCTGTAGGCCAATGCACGCCCAGCACCAGACGGGACAGCCCCACCAGGCTGGTCCAGAGCGCGGCCAGCGCAAACGCGTTGTTGCGTGATTGCGGCCAGATGCGCGTCGCACCCAGGGCCAAGGCGGTGGCGAATGTGGCTGTGCTCAGGGTGTGGCCACTCGGAAAGCTTGCTCCCCAATACCAGGTTGTGCTCCACAGCTCGGGTCGTGCGCGGCCAATCAGTGCTTTGAGGGTGTAGGTCAAGGCCCATGCACAGGCCATCGACGCTACAAGCAAAAATGCCTCATGGCGATATCGCATAACCATCAGCAAGGCGCACACCGCAGCCGTCGCAGGCACCAGAAAAACCGCAGCGCCACTCCAGGTGACCAGGCTGAAAAAGCCAAGCAGGGCAGGCGGGGTGTTCTGCCGGATCAACCACAACACCGCCATATCTATCGGGCCAGATTCTTTGGCGATCACGTCTTCAAATACCTTGATGCCAATCACCAGCAACGTCAGCAATGCCAAAACTGCAAGGCGCCTGCCTGCCAGAACCTGCAGCCACGGGTACTGTATGTAGCGCACACAGGCGCTGAACGCCAGGTAGCCACAGCCGATGTACAGCGCCAGTTCCAATAGGTTAAAAATAAGCGCGCTATTTGCTATCAAAGGTATAGCTGCTTGCGCATGTATATATTGGGTTTTAGCGGAATTTTATGCATCGTTGCGTCGTTGTTTTGTCACAGCTTAAGCATCATGCGACGTGGGCAGCGTTATCAACTGGTGGTTTTCACGCCACGTGAAGACCACCATGCCGACCAGCATCGAAGCGACAAACACAAGGGCCTTTGGCTCACCCATGCCGAGTGCTACAAGACTAGGGCCGGGGCAGAAACCAGCAATCCCCCAGCCGGCGCCAAACAGCGCGCTGCCTGTCAGCAATCGGTTGTCTATGGCTGACGCCGTAGGCAATTTCATTTCTGCGCCGATAAAAGAGCGCGTGCGTTTTTTGGCAATTAAAAAAGCAAAAAAACCGACCAGAATAGCCCCGCCCATGACCAGCGCCAGAGAAGGATCCCACGCACCCGCAAGGTCTAAAAAACCTAGCACTTTGGCCGGGTTGGCCATACCGGAAACAATCAGCCCCAGGCCGAAGACCAGACCCGATAACAATGCAGACAGTGCAAACATGTCGATGTCCTTTAAAAGCTGAAAACGTGGCGCAGCACAAACACGGTAGCAAAACCTGCACCCATGAACATGGCAGTTGCCGCCAATGACCGCAGCGACAATCGCGACAAACCGCACACGCCGTGCCCACTGGTACACCCTGCGCCGTAGCGCGTACCAACGCCTACCAGCAGCCCGGCAGCCACCAGCGCGGCATAGTTCGCATCAATCTGCACGGGCGGCAGCGTTAAAAATAAGGAATATGCCAGCGGCGCAACCACGATGCCGCCTACAAACGCCACCCGCCACATCACGTCGCCCCGCACGGGGGAGAGCAGCCCACCCAGCACGCCACTGATGCCGGCAATACGCCCATTGAGCAGCACAAACATGGCCGCAGCCAAGCCAATCAACATGCCGCCAAACAGCGATGACCACGGGGTAAATGCATTCCAGTCAATAGACATCAGTTTCCTCCTTCAGGGCAATACAGGCTGTGCAGCAGCACCAGGATTTCAAGCGTGCGCGGGTCAGCCACGCTGTAGTAAATGTTTTTGCCATCGCGGCGGGTGCTCACCACCACCTCGTTGCGCAGCACCCCAAGTTGCTGCGACAGCGTGGGCTGGCCTATGCCCAGTTCGGCTTGCAGTTCACCCACACAGTGCTCACCTTGCGAGAGCTGGCACAGCAGCATCAGCCGGTCTTCATTGGCCAGTATTTTTAAAACGCCCACAGCCTGCGCTGCACCACTGCGCAGCAGTTGGGGGTCAATGACGGGATGAGGTGCGTGCATGAAAACCAAAGTAAACGTGAAAAGTGGTTGAAAGGAGAGATTGACATTAATATATCAAACAATATAATATATGTCAACATATTTAAATTATTGGCCTTTATGAACAAGCGCTTTTCAACCCAGGCTTTTTTTGATTCCACCACCTGGACGGTGACCTACGTAGTGGCAAGTCTAGCCACGCGCCATGCCGCCATCATTGACCCGGTGCTGGACTACGACTTCAAGTCAGGTTGCACCAGCACGACATCGGCTGATCAGGTGCTGGCTTACCTCAAGTTGCAAGATTTGACGGTTGAGTGGATTCTTGAAACCCATGCACACGCCGACCATTTGTCTGGTGCGCATTACCTCAAAGAGCAGGTGGGCGGACGCATCGCGATTGGTGAAAACATACGCGCCGTGCAGTCCACCTTCAAAGCAGTATTTAATTTGGGGGCCGATTTTCCAACCGATGGCAGGCAGTTTGACCATTTGTTCAAGGATGGGGAAGTCTTCAAGATAGGCGATGTTGAGGCGGTGGCCATGCTGGTGCCAGGCCACACCCCGGCAGATATGGCTTACCGGATTGAAGACGTCATTTTTGTCGGCGACACGCTGTTCATGCCAGACGTTGGCACGGCTCGTGCCGACTTCCCGGGCGGCGATGCGCATGCGTTGTACCGCTCCATTCACAAGGTGCTTGCGTTACCGCTAGAGACCACGATATTTGTCTGCCACGACTACCCGCCGCCGTCCCGTGCGGCGCAGTGGCAAACCACGGTGGCGGAACAACGCGCCAAAAACATTCACGTGCATGACGGCGTGACTGAAGAGCAGTTTGTGGCAATGCGCGCCGCGCGTGACGCGACGCTTGAAATGCCGTCGCTGATCATTCCATCCATTCAAATCAATGTACGTGCCGGCGAAATGCCTGCGCCAGAGGTCAACGGTATCCGCTACCTCAAAGTGCCACTGAATGCTCTGGACTTGAAAGCGCACTAAAAGGGCACTGGCAGAGCAATAGCCAAGCTTGGTGGTGGCAGATTTTTCATAGGCCATTTTTATTCAGCCTTTTCACCAAGGCGCTTGAGTTTGTTGAGCCATTGCTGGCGTCAATCGATTTCATGTTTGCCTGTCAGGCCAATCAATGTTTCGTGCACGGGCGCAATGCCTACGATACCGAGCAAGTTGCGCTCCAGCGATCAAAAGTATGCGGCTGGACATCATTGACCATTACTGGATAGATTTGGCGATGGCTTTTGCGGTGTAACCAGACCAACGCGGTCATTGAGCTGCGGGTAGTGATAAATGGTCTCATTCAAGTAGCGGGATACCTCGGTAATGTCAGCTTCGGTCCAGGTCAAACCTGTATTGCCCTGCCAGCGCCGAACCTGAAATTTCAGGCTGTCCCAGTCAAAGGCTTGCCTGTCGTTGCGCCAATGCATTTGTGTGGTGTGGCAGGTCACGCAGTGCGTGCTGTATAGCAGTTCGCCGCGCGTCTCGGTTGGTAAGGTTTGTGTACATACCAGCGTGCTGATGCTAGCCAGCACTACTGATGCCATGAACTGATTTTTAAAGTTTGTCATGTGTATCCATTTCTGATATTGATGGTCGTGCTTGGGGCGACGCGTGTCTGTACGGCAGTGCACTTATCTCATGCAGGCGAAGAGCTTGCTTCCTCATTGATTTGCCCACTGTGCGTAGCCGCATTGGGCTTGTCTGAATCAATGCGTCCGTCCACCAGTTCAATGATCCGGTCGCAGCGCTTGGCCAGGCGTGGGTCGTGGGTGACGATTAAAAATGTGGTGCCACTGGTCTGGCTTACGCTGCGCATCAGGTCAAATATGTTGTCGGCTGACTGCGTGTCCAGGTTGCCGGTTGGCTCATCAGCCAAAACCAGTGCAGGCTGCATCACCAGTGCACGCGCAATGGCGACGCGTTGTTGTTGCCCGCCTGACAAGTCATTGGCCAGGTGATGTCCCCACGGCGTTAAACCTACTTTGTCAATCAACTCTTCAGCTCGGGCACGCATCTCTGCATCTGGCCTGCCGCGCATGGCCAGCAGCGGCAGCATGACGTTTTCAACTGCTGTAAATGCGGGCAGCAGGTTATGAAACTGGAACACAAAGCCAATCGCGTCGCCGCGCAAACGAGTCAGTGCCTTGTCGGGCAAGCTTTCAGCTTCTTGCCCGGTTAAATACAGCTTGCCTGCGCTGGGCTTGTCAAGCAGTCCGATGATGTTGAGCAAGGTGCTTTTACCAGAGCCTGACGGCCCAATCAGCGCCGCAAATTCGCTGCGCGTCAGCGTTAAATCAATACCGTGCAACACCTCGGTTTCATGCGCGGTGCCGGTACCGTATGACTTGCGAATGCCCTCCAGTCGCAATGTAGCGTCGCTGGTAGTCGCGCCTGAAGTGTCAACCACGGATAGCTACCGCCGGGTCAAGCCGCGCCGCGCGCTGCGCTGGGAACAAGGCAGACAGTGTGCCGACCAGCGTAGCGCCAGCAGCCACGATCAGGTACAAACTGGGGCCAGCTTGCAGTGTGAAAAAAGGCACGCCCTCATCATTGACAGCAAAGCCGCGCCATGCAATCATAAAAAGCCAGCCCATCACTGAGCCAAACAGCGAACCGAGCAAGCCCAGCATCGCGCCTTGCAATAAAAACACACCAAGGATCTGGCCGCGTGTGGTTCCCGTGGCTCGCAAAATACCAATTTCTTTGGACTTTTGCACCACCGACACCACCAGCACGCTGGCAATGCCCAGCGCGGCCGTCAGACCAACAAACAGACGAATGATGAAGAAAGACATGGTTTGCCCCGACAGGGCTTTGAAAAACTCGGCATTGGTTTTGATCCAGCTTTCCACCTTGATGCCAGGCTGCGCTTCAATTTGCAGTGCCAGCGCTTCGGCATCAAACGGTGCTGCTACCTTTAGCTGCAGGCTGGTGACGCTGCCTGGCAACGCCAGTAAACTTTGCGCGGTGCGCAGTGCAACGTACACACTGCCAGTGTTTTGCCCCTGGTTGCCAAAATCAAAAATACCAGACACAAACAGCAGGGTTGATGTGCCCGATGCTGCTTGCAGGGTCAGCTTGTCGCCTGTCGTCACGCCCAGGTCTTTGGCCAGCTTGCTGCCAATCACAATGTCGGTACTGCCCAGGTCAGCGCTGCCTGCAATTATTTTTTCTTTCAGGGCGATGAGCCGCAGGTAACTGTCAGGCTCAATGCCGCGCATCGACACGCCGGTGTTGCCATCACCGCGCAAGATAAAAGCGGCACCGTCCACAACAGGTGCAACCACCAAAACGCCGGGAATCCCCCGCGTCACATCCCGCACTTTTTGCCATTGATCGATGGACCGTGGGCGTTGCGCCCGTGGCTGCACCAGCGTGGCAAATTCAGCCGCCTCACTGCGCCGCAAAATGCGCGGTGCTTCATCGGGAGGTGAGATGACGATTTGCGCCTGATAGTCCAGCAATGTCTTGAAAATGCTGCCTTGCAAGCCAGTCAGCAGCGCCGACATAAACACAATCACCGATACGCCCAGCGCCACGCCTGAAATTATGAAAAGAGTTTGTAGCAGGCCTTCGCGTAAAAAGCGCGTGGCCAGCACCCATTCGAATGGGAGCAGTGGGTTCATGGCGACATTGGGTTTTTACCAGTCGGTCGCTCGCTGGCGGGCGGGGGTACTGCCTGTACCTGGGCACGCACACGCTGACCTGCCTTAACACCAACTTTTGACACAGGCACTACAACTTCACCTGCTGCGATGCCATCAAGCACTTCAACCCGCGTATCACCCCGCAATCCCAAAGTTACAAACTGCTTGACAGCATGCTTGTCGCGCACCACCAGCACCCAGGGCTTGTCGCTAGCAGCATCTTGCAATGTACTGGTGGCAATTACCACGGTGGCTGTGCGCCGTGCGGTTTCAATGTCCACTGAAACGGTCATGTCCTGGCGCAGGTACGCAGGCGGGCTGTTGACATTGAGTTTGACCTCGACAGAGCCTCTGGCAGCATCGATGCCAGGGTTGATGTAGGCTACCACCGCATCAAAACGCTGGGTGGCAAAGGCATCGGCAGATGCAAAGGCTTTTTGCCCAAGAGCAATTTTTGACAGGTTTTTTTCATCAATCTGAATCAGGATCTGCGCCTGCCCGCTGCCTGCCAACACCATCAGCGCCTTGCCGGGCTGCACAATGTCGCCCACTTCTACGCTGCGCGATATCAGCACACCGCTACTAGGTGCCAGCACCTGACCCTGATCCAGTTTGGCGCGAGCCAACTGTTGACCCGCCTGCGCCTGGCTTAGCGCGGCTTGCGCAAGAAGCGTTTCGCTGCCACCGGCAGCGTTATTTTTTACTTGCGCTTGGGCGCTGGCGACCTGACTGGCCGCCACATCTACTGCGCGCTGGGTGTCGTCTACTGCCGCCTGGCTGACAAAGCCTCGAGCCACCAGATCGCGATTGCGGTCAAGCGCCTTGCGCGCCTGCAAGGCTGTTGCCTGGGCCTGTGCGAGCGCTTGCACGGCTTGCGGCTGGCCAAGCTCAACCAGTTGCCGCAGTTTGGCTTGTGCCTGCGCTGTAGTTGCATCAGCTTGAGCAAGGCTGGCACGGCTGTCACTGTTGTCCAGCTCAATCAGCAGTTGCCCTGCCTTTACCAACTGCCCTTCGGCAACAGCAACCCGTTGCACCCGACCCGAGCCCTGCAACGCTACCGTCACCCGCTGCGGCGAAATGATCCGGCCACTGGCGACCACGCTTTGCAGCAGCTCGCCAGTGGTGGCCGCATACGCTTTGGTCGGCGTGCCCAGCAGCACATTGCGCAGCAGGTACAGCGCCAGTGCCATGACCACAAGAGCCACAGCACCAATCTTTAGCCAAGTGCGTGGCGTGATGTGTTTTATTTTTTCCAGATTTTTGCTGATGCCCGTTTTATGATTTTCTGGCTTGACAACAAGCTGATTCCCGACAGCCTGGCCAGTCGCAGCTACGGACTCAGGCTTGGCAGAAAATTGTTCAGATGACGGCGTTGCGTCCAAAGGTTTGATCCAGTTAATTGTTTAGGCTTATCAGTTTGCAACGTAATACCTCGCTCAAAACCACCTCAAGCATTTAGCCTACACGCAAACGATGCGTTGCAACTGGCGCATGTGACCAGTGCGGGGAAGCAGCCATGCTAAGGGTCCAAGCCTGAGCAATAGGCCACTTCACCTGTTATGCGGATAAATTCGTTCCGCCCAAAACCTCAGCAACCATTTGCGCAACTCGCTATACCAGAGCACCACACTGGCCATACCCAGGCAGGTTAGCCATTGCTCAAGGGAGAGGGGAACCGTACCAAATGCGACGTTAAGAAATCCAATGTTGATCACTGCCACCTGCAGCAATGTCGAAAGTCCTATGGCAGCCCAGATCCAGCGATTGGTAAACAGGTTCACGAATGCGCTGTCGGTGTCTGACCGGGCGTTAAAACATTGAAACAGGTGCGCCATGACCAATACAGTAAAACCTGCAGTGCGGGCTGTGGCCATGTCACCGGCGCGGGTATCAGCGTCGATTTGCGCTATCAGCCCGCCGGCCAGGTACATGTCCATCGTCAGCAAGGCAATAACGGCAATGACCAGCCCAATTTCAAATACGCCTGCCCACATGCGAAAGTCAATCACCCGCAAATTGACGTGGCGCGGTTTGCGGGTCATGACGCCGGGCGTTGGTGGGTCAATGCCAAGTGCCAACGCAGGCCAGCTGTCTGTAATCAGATTGAGCCACAAAATTTGAGTTGCCAGCAGCGGCAAAATGACAGCTGCCGCCTTGCCATCTTCCGAGGTACTGCTCAGGCCAAGCACGCTTGCGCCCACCACGCCCAAAAATACCGTTAACACCTCGCCCATATTTGACGACAACAGGTAACGCAAAAACTTGCGAATATTGTCAAAGATATTCCGGCCTTCACGTATGGCATCAACGATGGTGGCGAAGTTGTCATCAGCCAATATCACTTTGCCTGCCTCTTTGGTGACCTCTGTGCCGCTGATGCCCATGGCGATGCCCACGTTGGCAGATTTAAGGGCGGGCGCATCGTTAACGCCGTCACCTGTCATGGCTACCACCTGGCCGTCAGCTTGCAGCGCGGCAATTATTTTCAGTTTGTTAGCAGGTGATACCCGCGCATAGACTGAGATGGTGCGCACCACTTGCGCAAAGTCCGCATCGCTCAACGCGTCAAGCTCAAGACCGGTCAAAGTCTCATCCCCCGCCTTGGTGATACCCAGGTCCGACGCAATTCGCGCAGCGGTGCGCGGGTGGTCGCCCGTGATCATGATGACCCTGATGCCAGCGGCTTGCGCCTGCGCGATGGCCACGGCTGCTTCTTCGCGTGGTGGATCCATCATGCCAACGGTCCCGACGTACACCAGGTCGTGTTCAAGTGCAGCAGTTGGCGTTTGCCCTTGCACTTCTTTTGCGTCTAGCGGGCGATAGGCAACTGCCAAAGTGCGCAGCGCAGCATCAGACAGGGTGTCCACATCCTTGCGAATTTGCGTGCGTTGCAATTCATCCAGAAGTCTCGTGGTTTGCCCCATTTGCACATGCGCACACTTTTCAAGCAACACATCTGGTGCACCTTTGCTGACGAGGATGACTTTGCCTCCTTGCGTATGGTCAACCTCAAGCGTTGACATCATTTTTCGCTCTGAGGTGAACGGTATTTCGCCGATTCGCTTGTACCGCTTGCCGCGCAATACTGGGGCATCTTGCAACAGCTTGCGTTCTGCCACCAAAAACGCGGCCTCGGTCGGATCGCCATGTACAGCCCACTGGCCGTTTGACGATTGCGACAATGTTGAATTACCAGCCAGGCTGCCATAGCTGAGTAGCAGTGTTTGCTCATCCAGCAGCGCACCCGGACTCAAATTTTGACCGCTTTGCTGCACATTGCCCTCTGGCGCGTAGCCAACACCTGTCACCACCGCGCTGCCTGTTGCTGTGATGATTTGCTCAATCGTCATTTCAGACCGTGTCAGCGTGCCGGTCTTATCTGTCGCTATCACGGTGGCCGAGCCCAGTGCCTCCACCGATGACGGCTTTTTAACGATAGCGTTGCGACCCGCCATGCGCCGCACGCCGAGCGCCAGCACAACAGACAAAATGGCGGGCAATCCTTCAGGCACAGCTGCTACGGCCAAGGCGACGCCGAACAGCAGTACACCCACTGCATCGCCGGCATTTTGAATGTCGGAAATCAGAAAAATCGTGCCCACCACAATGACCGTGATGATGATGACTGCGATGCCCAGCAACCGCCCTATGTTGGTGATTTCTATTTCCAGCGGGGTGGGTGCGTCTTTGACAGCCTTGAGCAAGGACGCAATGGCGCCAATTTCGGTGGCCATGCCTGTTGCGGTGACGACGGCCAGGCCTGTGCCTTGAGCCACCGCGGTGCCTTTGAAAACCATGTTCAGCCTGTCGCCAAGCGCTACTGCGCGCTCAAGCGTTGCCGAGTCTTTTAGCACGGCTTCACTCTCTCCCGTCAGCGGTGCCTCCAGCACGCGAAGCGATGCAGTCTGTATTAGCCGGGCATCTGCCCCCACAGCATCGCCTTCCGCCAACACCAGCATGTCGCCAACAACGAGATCGGCACTGTTGATTTGCAGCCGCTGGCCATTGCGGACGACGGAAGACTTTGCCTCGGTCATCCGGGCCAGCGCAGCGACTGCATCACGGGCCTTGCCTTCTTCCAGATAGCCCAATGCAGCATTGAGCATCACAACCGCCGCAATGACCAGAGCGTCAATTGGCAAGCCAGCAAAGCCATCGACACCCCAGGCGACCACTGCGATGGCTATGGCGGCAAGTAACAGGTAGATCAGGGGGCTTTGAAACTGAGCAAAAATCCGCCGCCAGACAGGCACTGGCGGCGGTGGCTGGAGTTGATTGAGGCCATTTGCAGACAGCCTGGCAGCAGCCTCTTGCGTTGTCAGGCCGGCAATAGCATCTGCTATTACTGCTTTTATGGCAGCGTCCGCATCTTCTATAGACCAGTCGACATGCTTTACCAACTGATTCATGGGCTCACGCCTTTAGCCACAGCAAAGTGCACCCAGATTCTGTATTGACCTATTTCACCAGCAATACAGGTATCTCACAATCAGCCACCACACGCTGAGCGATGCTTCCGATCAAGGCGCGCCCGATCAGCCCCTGACCACGCGTGCCCATGACAATAAGATGCGATTTTTCTGCTGTAGCCGCCTTGAGAATTTCTTCAACAGGATGGCCGACCACAGATGCACAGCGATAGTTCAGTGCATGCTTGTCCAGAAACTTTTTAATGGGATCAAGTACCTTGTCACCCTCCTCGTGGTGGTAAGCGGCAACCTCGGCTGAGCCCATCATGCTCGTCACCCGTCCGGGCACCGGTGGCTGTACATTCAGCACGATCAGCTCATCATTGCTGTTGACAAGACTTTCATGAGTAACAAGAAAAGCCAAGGCTTTTTTGGTGTATTCGCTACCGTCTGCAGCTAGTAAAATTTTCATAATGGTCTTTCTTTTTTGCTTAGTTGCGTTGTAAATCAGGGAATAGAAAAATCCAGCACCACACGTGCTGCCACCTCACCGCGCTCAAGCCGCTCAAGCACCTGGTTAATGGCTGACAGAGGTTGTCGTTCAATGTCGGCCTTGACCTTGCCTTCGGCTGCAAAAGCCAGCGCCTCGGTCATATCTTGCCTGGTACCTACCAGTGAGCCGCGTACCGTGATGCAGTTGAGCACCACGTCAAACAGCGGGAATGGGAATTCGCCGGGTGGCAGCCCTGTCAAGACACACGTCCCCCGTTTGCGGGTCATCGCAACGCCTTGTTTGAAGGCCGCCAGCGATGGTGCGGTAATCAAGACGCCATGTGCGCCGCCATCGGTCGCATTTTTGACCTGTTCAACCGCATCCGGTAGCTTGGCATTGACCGTGGCATCTGCACCCATCAGCCTGGCATGGGTCAGTTTGCTGTCGTCAATATCGACGGCGCAAACATGCAGGCCCATCGCCTTGGCGTATTGAATGGCCAAATGACCCAAACCGCCCGCACCAGAAACAACGACCCAATCACCAGGCTTGGTCGCGGCTTCCTTGATGCCTTTGTAAGTAGTCACCCCGGCGCAAATGATGGGCGCTGCATCGACCGCAGACAAGCCGCTGGGAATGCGCGCTACGTAGTTTGGGTCTGCCAATATGTAGTCGGCAAAGCCGCCGTTGACGGTGTAGCCGCCAAACTGCGCGCTGCCGCACACGGTTTCCCAGGCCGACAGGCAATACTCGCAGTGACCACAGGCTGAATACAACCATGGCACGCCGACCCTGTCGCCTTCTTTGACATGGGTGACGCCTGAGCCAACCGCTGCGACGAGTCCAATGCCTTCGTGACCGGGTATGAATGGTGGCTTGGGCTTGACAGGCCAGTCGCCGCGCGCGGCATGCAGGTCGGTGTGACACACGCCGCAGGCTTCGGTCTTCACCAAAATCTGGCCTGCGCCCGGTGTGGGCGTGTCCCACTCACGCAGCACCAGCGGTTTGCCGAAGGCTTCTACGACAGCGGCTTTCATCTCAGTACCAACACCGGAATATGCGAATGCGTCAGTACATGCATGGTCTCGCTGCCCATCAGCAGGCGCTTCATGCCACGCCTGCCGTGCGATGCCATCACGATCAGGTCGCATTTGTACTTTTTGGCGGCATTGACGATGGCTTCTGCGGTGAAGTCTGACGAAATGGTCACGGCTTTTGCCTTGATGCCTTCTGCCTCTGCTGAATCTTGTACTTTTTTAACGACGGACATGGCGGCTTCTGCCCATTGCTTCTCAACACCTGCAACGTTGTTGACGGACAGTGCGACGCCCCCTTCAAAGTAGCTGACAGGGTAGCGCGGCACCACTTTCAGGGCAACGATGCTGGCGCCTGTCAATGCCGCAAGCTCCAGTCCGCTGGTCACGGCTTTTTTCGACAAAGTGGAGCCGTCAGTGGCGATCAGTATTTTTTGGTACATGGTGAGTCTCCTGGTGGTTGAATCTCCAGCGTAAAAGAAATCAATGCACCTTGACTTGATCCATATCAAGACTTGTGCGCATAGCGGGCTGTAGTCTTGCAACCATGCAGGCTACCGTCACTTCCTCATTTCCTGATTTTGGGAAACCCGTTTTTGACGAGGAATCAGACGGACACCGTCTTGCCGTGTACGACGAGCCCGAGGCGTGGGCTGAATTCAGCCAAAGCGTTGAAAAACATTCTCAGCCGCAAGTTTTTCAGTCTTTTGTGCTGGTCAAAGGCATGCATTGCGCAGCCTGCGCGTTAACGCTTGAAGAAGTGTTAACGCATGTCAAGGGTGTGTTGGCAGTGCAGGTCAGTGCGGCCAGCGCACGTGCCAGTGTGACCTGGTCAGCCGCGCAGACCAGGCCGTCCAACTGGTTGGGCGCTGGCCTGACACACGGCTACCAATTGCTGCCTGCTGACGACGCCATGTCTATCGAAGGTGCTCGCCAGCAGTCTCGTCTGGCGCTGTGGCGCTGGCTGGTGGCGGGCTTTTGCATGATGCAGGTCATGATGTATGCAGCGCCAACCTATTTCACCCAGCCCGGCGATGTGTCGCCTGACATTGAAAAGCTGTTGCGCTGGGCATCGTGGGTACTCAGCTTGCCGGTGGTGCTGTTTTCTTGCAGGCCGTTTTTCAGCAATGCCTGGCATGACCTCACGCGGCGCAGCATCAGCATGGACTTGCCTGTCGCGATCGGTATTGTGGTGACATTTGCTGTCAGTACCGCTGCCACCTTTGAGCCGCAGGGCTGGTGGGGGCGCGATGTGTATTTTGATTCGCTGACGATGTTTGTGTTTTTTTTGTTGACAGGACGCTGGCTGGAGCAACGCCTGCGCACCCGCACGGCAGGCGCGCTGGGCGCACTGATGCAGCGCCTGCCCGCCAGCATTCAGAGACAGTTGCCTGATGGCAATTTCGAGCGGGTTGCTGTGCGCCGCCTGAATCCTGGCGATGTGGTTCGCGTGTTGCCGGGCGAGGCTTTTCCGGCAGACGGCACAGTCCTGTCTGTCGGCACGTTTGCCGACGAAGCATTGCTGACCGGAGAGTCCCGACCTGTAGCGCGCGATGTGGGCGATACGGTGCTGGCCGGCAGCTACAGCGTAGGCACGGCGGCACTGGTGCGTGTTGACAAATTGGGCGTGGCAACCCGTTATGCGCAAACAGTGGCGCTGATGGCGCGCGCCTCGCTGGACAAACCACGCCTCGCGGTGCTGGCCGACAAGGTAGCCAAACCGTTTTTAATTTTTGTGCTGCTTGCAGCGGTGGGTGCGGCGGCGTTTTGGTGGCGTACCGACCCGGCTATGGCACTCATGGCTGCTGTTGCTGTGCTGGTGGTGACTTGTCCGTGTGCGTTGTCACTGGCTACACCCACTGCCATGCTGACCACCGCAGGTTTGCTGGCGAAAAGCGGTGTGCTGGTAAGGCGACTACAGGCGATTGAATCGCTGAACGAAGTTGACACGGTAATTTTTGACAAGACGGGGACCTTGACCGAAGCTGCCATGCGGCTGAAGGCGGTGCAAACGCGACCTGGCATCTCTGACAACAACGCGCTGCAATGGGCGGCCAGCCTGGCCTCCCATTCATTGCACCCGGTATCGCGTGCGCTGGTGGGCGCAACAACTTATTTGCCAGCGCCGACGGTGTCAAATGTCAAAGAGATTGCAGGCCTGGGTCTTGAGGCGTCCTTTGACGAAAGCAGCCCTGATGCAGAAGGCTTGTCCGGTACGTTGCGGTTGGGCTCAGGCAGTTTTTGTGATGTTGACACGGCGAGCAACACGGCGGCATGCCATCCAGGTCGTGTTTATCTGGCCGACAGTCAAGGCTGGCTGGCCACCTTTGAGTTTGATGAAAGTTTGCGGCCTGATGCCTGCGATGCAGTGGCTGCCTTGCAAGCGCGCGGCTTGACTGTGCATTTACTGTCTGGCGACGCTCCGGCCGCTGCCAAAAAAATGGCTGGGCAACTGGGCATTGAAAACGCGCAGGGTAACTGCACACCCCAAACCAAGTTGGCGTTGATGCAGGCATTGCAAGCCCAAGGGCGTGTTGTGATGATGGTCGGCGACGGCTTGAACGACGGCCCCACGCTGGCGGCGGCGGATGTGTCGGTGGCTGTGGGCGCGGCGGTGCCGTTAGCCCAGGCACAAAGTGATCTGGTGCTGCCGGGTGCGCAACTTTTCATGCTGCCCGTCATGTTGGGTCAGTCCAGACGCACACTGCGCATCATCAAGCAAAACCTGGCCTGGGCTGCGCTTTACAACGCCATTTGTGTGCCACTGGCAATTGCGGGCTGGTTGCCTGCCTGGCTGGCCGGGTTGGGTATGGCGCTCAGCTCACTTTTGGTTGTTGCCAACGCAGCGCGTCTGTCCCAATTCAAGCTGGGCAGGTAATGGACATTCTGTTTTTACTGGTGCCACTGTCAGTGCTGCTTGCACTGGCAGTGATGGGTGTGCTGGCCTGGGCCGTCTGGTCGGGTCAGTTTGAAGAGCTGGACAGTGAAGGTCAACGTATTTTGGTGGCCGAACCTGAAGCAACTACAGCAGCGACTGAGGCAAGCTTGATCCATATCAATACGCCGAACGGCAGGTCTGCGGACACTCAAGTATCAATTCCGCAAAAGAGGGTTTATCCATGAGTGCAGTCCTGACGGGTGCTTCAAGCCCCAGATCTTCAAGAGTATGGTCGGCCTCAAAAGCCACGGTTTATAACGACAAGGTGGTGCGCCAGTTCAGCATCATGGCAGTGGTGTGGGGCGTGGTGACCATGCTGGTGGGCGTGTTCATAGCCGCGCAAATGGCCTGGCCGGAGCTTAATTTTGGTATCTCGTGGCTGTCGTTTGGCAGGTTGCGCCCGCTGCACACCAACGCAGGCATTTTTGCTTTTGGCGGTTGCGCGTTGTTTGCCACCAGCTATTACGTGGTGCAGCGTACCTGCCAGACGCGCATCATTTCAGACAAGCTGGCGGCCTTTCACTTCTGGGGCTGGCAGGCGGTGATTGTGGCGGCGGCAGTATCGCTGCCAATGGGTTACACACGCGGCAAAGAATACGCCGAGCTGGAGTGGCCAATAGCGCTATTGATCACGGTTGTGTGGGTGGCTTACGCCGTTGTGTTTTTTGGCACGATTGGCATCCGCAAGGTGAGGCACATCTACGTGGCCAACTGGTTTTATGGTGCGTTCATCATTGCGGTGGCCATGCTGCACATCGTCAACGCTGCCGTGGTGCCTGCGGGCTGGATGAAGTCCTATTCGGCCTACGCAGGCGTGCAAGATGCCATGGTGCAGTGGTGGTACGGGCACAACGCGGTGGGCTTTTTGCTGACGGCGGGTTTTCTGGGCATCGTTTACTACTTCATTCCCAAGCAGGCCGAGCGGCCTGTGTATTCCTACCGCCTGTCCATCGTGCACTTTTGGGCAATGATATTTACCTACATGTGGGCGGGTCCGCACCACTAGCACTACACAGCATAGCCCGACTGGGCGCAGTCGCTGGGTGGGGTGTTTTCGTTGATTTTGCTGGCACCGAGATGGGGCGGCATGATCAAAGGTGTGATGACGCTGTCAGGTGCGTGGCACAAGCTGCGTGATGACCCGATCATCCGTTTCATGATTGTGGCCTTGTCGTTTTTTGGCATTGCGTCTTTCGAGGGGCCAATGCTGTCCATTAAAACCGTCTACGCGCTGTCGCTCTACACCGACTGGAATGTCGCACACGTCCACGGCGGTACGCTGGGCTGGGTAGGTTTTATATCAATGGGTGCGCTGTACTTTTTGGTGCCGCGCATGTTTGGTCAAACCAAAATGCACAGCGTGCCGGCGATTGAACTGCACTTTTGGATAGCCACCGTCGGCATCGTGCTGTACATCGCTGCCATGTGGATAGCAGGCGTGATGCAGGGGCTAATGTGGCGCGCCATCAACCCTGACGGAACATTGACCTACACATTTGTTGAGAGTGTCAAAGCCACCTACCCGTTTTATGTGGTGCGGTTTTTCGGCGGCATTTTGTACATGACGGGCATGCTGGTGATGGCCTGGAATGTTTTCATGACAGCGCGTGCGGGCAAGCCATTTGATGCGCCCATCCCATCAGCCATTGCCCACGCCTAAGCAACACAACAAAGGCAACACACCATGGCATTTACCCACGAAAAAGTTGAAACCAGCAACACGTTAATGATTGTGCTGATTTTGATTGTGCTGGCAGTTGGCGGACTGGTTGAAATTGTTCCCCTGTTCTTTCAAAAATCCACCACCCAGCCGATCAAAGGCATCACGCCAGATTCTGCTTTAAAAGTGGTGGGGCGCG
>JANOWR010000151.1:0-1715 GCA_031417995.1 Polaromonas sp.
TAAAAAATACCCGCCGCCGACATCGGGAAACAAACCGATATTGGTCTCAGGCATGGCCATCTTCGTGTGCTCGGTAACGATGCGAACTTGAGCGCCTTGCGATATTCCCATGCCACCGCCCATGACCACACCGTCCATAAACGCAAGGTAGGGCTTGGGATAGATGTGGATGAGGTGGTTCAGCCGATATTCTTCTGTAAAAAACGCATCCAGATCCGGATCGTTTGCCAAGGCCGCCTGGTGCAAAAACCGAATGTCGCCGCCCGCACAAAACCCGCCAAAAAGCGCCTCGGGCGTGCCAGGCTGGCCGGCCTTGTTGCTGCCGCGAATGGCCACTACGGTCACGCTCGGGTCGTTCTGCCACGCTGTCAATGCGGTCGTCAGGTCACGCACCATTGCCAGGCTCAATGCATTGAGCGCTTTGGGCCGGTTAAGCGTAATCAGGCCTGCGTTGCCGCGGCGTTCAAACAGCACGTCGCCTCTGCTCACCAGTTCAGCATTAAATTTGATTGCTTCTGTCGTGTTTTTTTCAGTCATGCTTTTTCGTTCTCTGCCAATTTGATTCCACCCCGAAGGCCCAATAGTTCATTACCCACCAGCGCTGCAATGACCAGTGAGCCGCCCCACAGCACGTTTGCGCCGGGCACTTCGCCAGCTCCCACCCAAGCCAGCAAAATTCCAAAAACCACTTCCAGCAGCGCCAGCAAAGAAATTTCAGGCGCTTTGAGCACGCGCGCACACAGCACCGCCAGCACGCAAGGTATGGCCAATTGCATCAGACCCAGGCTGCCCAGCAGCAGTACATCGCGTGGTGTAGCGACCAGTGGCCAGGAAAGCGGCAATACCACCAGCGTTGAAATGACTGCGCCCACCAGCACCGCAGGGACCAGGTCAACATCGCTGCCATGGGTGCGGCTGTACTGCACCAGCGTCCAGTTGCTGGCAGCGGCTATCGGCACCATCAGCGCGACCAGCATGCCGCCCATCTGGCTTGAAAAATCCAGTTCACCCGCGTAAATCCACACCATGCCGACGCTTGCCAGCGCAATCGCCCACCACGTACGGGCAGCAATTTTTTGCTTGATAAAAGCCCGCGCCAGCAGCGCCGTCATCAGCGGTGCCAGCGCCATCACCACCAGCACATTGGCCACGCTGGTCAGTGTCAGTGCCACCATGTAAGCCGTGAACATGAACGCCCAGCACACACCCGAAAACCACAGTGCTTTGCCGCCATTCAGAATGCGAGAGAAAACCGCCCTGCCCTGAAAAATCGGCAGGATGATGACCAGCGACACCACTGTAAAAAAGCTGCGCCAGAATGTCAGCTCAAAACTTTGAGCTGCCTGCAAATGCCGCGACACGACGCCCGCTGTTGACCATAAAAATGCCACCAGCACCATGAGCAGCACCGCCCTGCGGTGCGTCAAATATCGTTCAAGGCTGGTGTCCCGGCGCACGGGCAAAGCCAGATCAATAGCCGGCAAAATCAGTGGCCCGCAAAGTCGAGCAGCGTAAACAATTGCAGGCCTGCGGCCCTGAGTTTGGCCGAGCCCTGCAGCTCGGGCAAATCAACAATCGCCGCGCCTTCCATTACTGTGGCCCCTAGCCTTTCAAGCAGTTTTTTGCCGGCCATCATGGTGCCGCCGGTGGCGATCAAGTCGTCGATCAGCAGAACGCGAGCGCCGGGCTCGACCGCGTCGGTGTGGATCTCGACC
>JANOWR010000152.1:0-11268 GCA_031417995.1 Polaromonas sp.
CAGCCTTGCGCGAACTGCGAAAATATTTGGAAAAATGGCGTGCAGGCTTTATGGAACCAGCGCAAGCAGCATCCAAATTAATAGCATGTGAGTTTGACCCATCTGAGTGTCTCAAAAACTGCGCGGCCAGCCTCGACGAGCAAGCCCGGCCCTCTCTCAAGCCGGTATTTAACCTTACTGGCACAGTCCTGCACACTAACCTGGGTCGTGCCGTGCTGGCGCCTGAAGCGATTGCCGCTGCCGTGGCGGCCATGCAGGGCTTTAGCAACCTCGAATTTGACCTGGCTGGCAGTACCCGAGGTGACCGCGACAGCCACGTTGAAGGCCTGCTGATCGAACTCACCGGTTGCGAAGCGGCTACTGTGGTCAACAACAACGCAGCGGCTGTGCTCTTGACGCTGGCGGCGCTCGCGCCCCGGCAGGAAGTGATCGTGTCGCGTGGTGAATTGATTGAAATCGGTGGCGCCTTTCGCATCCCGGACATCATGCGCCGTGCGGGTTGCAAACTGGTAGAAGTGGGTGCCACCAACCGCACTCATCTGGCGGACTACGAGGCCGCCATCGGCTCGTCTACTGCGCTGGTGATGAAGGTTCACACAAGCAACTACATCGTGCAGGGTTTCACGTCGAGTGTGTCTGCGCAAGAACTTGCGCCGCTGTGCGCCGCCCATGGCATTGCCGTGGTGGAAGACCTGGGCAGCGGCACTTTGGTGGACTTGACCCAATGGGGCCTGCCTTCAGAGCCCACGCCACAGCAGTCGTTGGCCGCAGGGGTTGGTGTCGTGACTTTCAGCGGCGACAAGCTGCTGGGCGGCCCGCAAGCCGGTTTGATTGTGGGCAGCAAGGCATTGATCGCGAAAATCAAACGCCACCCGCTCAAGCGTTCACTGCGCTGCGACAAGGCGACATTGGCGGCACTGGAAGCCACCTTGCGCCTGTACCGCGACCCGGACCGCCTGCCCGAGCGGCTGCCGACGCTGCGCATGCTCACGCGCACACCGGCCCAAATGCGTCCAACGGCTGAACGTCTGCAATCGGTGCTGGCTGCCGCTCTAGGGCCAAACGCTGAGGTCAGTATCCAGCCCTGCAAAAGTCAAATCGGTGCTGGCTCGCTACCGGTGGATCGGCTGGAGAGCCTTTGCATTGCTATTTCTCCGGCACCGGCACCGACCCAGGCAAAAGTCAAAGGCAGCGGCACATTTTGCAAACGCGTGGCGGACGCCCTGCGCGGCTTGCCCATTCCTGTGATTGGCCGTATTGAAGACGGCCAGGTCAAGCTGGATTTGCGCTGCCTGGACGGCGCTGATGCTGTTGACCGCTTTGAGGCGCAGTTGGCGCAGCTCACGGCGATCTGAGTCGCTGGTTTATTCAATCATGTCGAAACCCTGCGTTTCGACTTCGATAAACGAGCGACAAAACCGCGCGACCGCCGCGTATGTCCTGGCCTTCTGGCTGGCCTCAACGCCTTCACACAGCGACGTGCCCACCCAGGTTTGCACATGGGCGCGAAAGAACCTGCGTTGCTGCTCCAGATTGCAGATGGACAAATCGTCGCCGGCGATCAGATAACGCATGACCTCAAACAGAAATGAAACGTGGTCTTCGGTTTCGCCCTCGGCCGCACTGCTGGCGAGTTGCAGGGCTGCAATGTCAGCCCGCAAAGCTACCAAGGGGCGTTCGTTCAAGGCACCGACAAGATGGTAGGAGCCATAGGGAAACACTTCAGCCTTGCCGGTGCTGTGAAACAGCGCCTCGAATTCCGCCCGGGCGGCGTCCACGGTCGTTTCACGCATGGCATGCACCAGCGCCTGCCAGGGCTCCTCCAAAAACGCGCCTTGCACCGGGGCTTCGGTCACCGCAACAGAAAACTGCTGTAGCAACTCAGCGTCGGGCGGGCTCAGCCACAGGCGGGCCAGCAGGCCGTAGATTTCGGCGCGTTCAATTTCGGCATCTTCATCAACACCTGAAAACCCCATGGGCACCGCCGTGCCTTGATTCATCGTTTCAGCCATCAGATGTCCTTGATCGTCACTTCGTTCGGGTTGGTGTGCATGTCAATCACGCGGCAGTCACTGCACATGCGCAAACGATCTCCCCCTGCGCCAGCAAAGGCCGGGTGGTTGCCAATGCGCGCCAGCATGGCTTCAATGGCGGGCAGGGTTGCAAAAGGTTTGGCGCAGCGGATGCAGCAAAACGGCTTGACTTCATGCAGCACGCGTTGTGATTTGCGCGCCTTGCCTTCGTCAGCCAACCACAGGCGGGGAGCCAGTTGCAACGCGCCTTCGGGACAGGTCGATACACACAGGCCACACTGCACGCAATTTTTTTCTATAAAACGCAATTGGGGCGCGTCGGGGTTGTCAGCCAGGGCAGACGACGGGCAAGCGCCAACACAGCTATGGCACATGGTGCATTTGCCTGCGTCAACAATCAGGCTACCCAGGGGGGAGGCTTTAGGCAGAACAATAGCCTCGGGCAACGTGGCCTTCATCTGCACCGCCTGGGCCGTCAAATGGTCAATCGCTGATTCCAGGGTGGGGCGCTTGCCAGGCATTACCACAGTTGGAGAAATCTGCTGAACAGCCGCAGCGGGCACAAAACGCAAAGCCTGATCCAGTGCGGCAATATCAGCACCTTCAAGCAAATAAAAATGCACGCCTTCATAACCCAGCCCAGACATCACTGCCTGACCCACGGCCATTTGCTCAGCCAGCGCGGTGCGGTATTGCGGCGCTTCGTCGCCAGACAACAGCACGGCAATCTGATTGGCCCCTTGCGCCAGCGCTGTCAACCACACCTCCAGGCCGACACTGGCGTTGTGCCAAAGCGCAATCGGCAACATACGGGCGGGCAAACCACGTAACTTTTTCTGAACTTGCCCCTGAACCTGTACCTGCCGGGCCAGAGCTTCCAGCTGTTGGGTACCACTGCCATCTGAATGAAACAGCAGGGCGGCGCTCTTGCCACCGGCCTGCGCGTAGGTGCGCAATAGCGTCTGCACCCGCCGCCCCATGTCCACCGCTGTGGGCAGCGCATAGCTGATCGCACCAGTAGGGCAGACCGTGGTACAGGCCCCGCAGCCCACACACAGATGCGGGTCAACCACAATACCGCCACCCTGGCCTTTTGGGTCGGGAACCGCGTTGGAATAACGGCGCTCCTTGCCCATGGTTTTGCCCTTGAGCTTCGCATCACTGCGAATCGCCAGCGCCGAGCACACGTCAATGCACGCCGAGCAGCCAATTTGCTCATTTCGGCTGTGAGCGCACAGGTTATTTTGGTATTTGAAGAACTTCGGCTTTTCAAATACGCCCACCATGGCGCCCAGTTGCCGCACAGCCTGGGTCAGCTTGCCAGCGTCGCTGCCTGCGTGCAGGTACCCCTGCGGCGGCGCGTGTTGGGTAAATGTTGCGGTGGCCGGGGCGTCACGCAAATCAAGCACCATGTCGAATGTTGCCGTGGTTTCACGCGCCTCGCGGCTAAAGTTGATGGCACCAACCGCGTCACAGGCTTTCACACAATCACGGTGCGACTTGCAGCGCGACAGATCAATCTGGTAACTGAGATCAATCGCCCCTTCCGGGCAGACGGCGATACAGGCGTTGCAGCGGGTACATAGATCCAGGTCAATCGGGTTAGCGCTTGTCCAGGTGGCCTCAAAAGCACCCAGACGACCTGTGAGCGACACCAACTGGCCGCTTTGCACTTCGTTCTCGTGCCGCTGGCTGATACCGACCTCCATGCCGCCAGGTATGCCCCTCCCGGCTACACGGGACGGCGCGGTCAACAGCATCGTCACCTCGATGGCGTCGCCGAACAACGCTGCAGCCTCCTCGCATGCCTCGGGTGCGCCCACCACCAGGCAGCGCCCTTCGCTTCGGTATTCGACAGCAGGCACAGGCTCCGGCTGCGGCAAACGGGCCGCTTCAATCAGCGCAGCGATTTTGGGTGTGGCTTGTTTCGCTTCGGCCGACCAACCCGCCATTTCGCGGATGTTCACAAAGTGGATCGGTCGTTCTTCAATCGACGCTGCCCCTTCGGTGTTCTGGTTCAACTCCAGAAACAAACGGGTTTCCTGCGTACAGGCCACCAGAAGCGGCTCGCCCGACTTGGCGGCACGTTGAAACTGTGGCGCTTCACGGCGGCACAGAGCCGTGTAGTGGGCTTCTATCGAGCCGACCGTCGTGGGCGTCAGCGTCTTCGGCGGGTTCAGGGCGGTCATCAGCGCCGCTGTGTCCAGCGGCATCGTCCCGTTGCAATTGCAAATCAGTGTTTTCATGTTGGGTCGTATTATCGTTGGCGGCAAGGGGGGTGGGCAATTCTGGCGACAGGGGTTTATCCTGATCTACAAGTTCATCGTCCAGCAACCCCAATGAGCGCGCCTGCACCATTTGACGCAACATGGACTTGGGGATGGGTACGCCCACGCTGTAGTCGTCAATGTAGACATCCAGTCCATCCATCACGTTGAAATGCGGATCACCGGCAAACAGCTTGCGCATGGCAGCATTGCGTACCTTCGCGTCAACATGGCGTGCGGCAAACGCGGAATAGTCGGAGTCCGCCGTGAGCTTGGCCACGTCTTCCAATGTTGGCGGCGGTGGCTGGGCAGGTGCATCCGATTGCAACCCGGCACCAGTGGCGGCGAGGGGTTGGCCAGCAGGTGTTTGCTCAATCTTGGCAGCAGGCTTGGCTAGCTCTACCGGCTTGGCTGGTTCGTTTGGCTCAGCCGCAGGCAAAGCGTCTTGACGCGCCTTTACCTTGCGCTGCGACCAGCGTCCCAAAAAACTGCCGTCGCGACCGTTTGAATCAGCCATCACAAGCACTCCCACTGCCCTGCACAGGAGCAGTAACGCCTCGCTCGTCCGCTTTCAAAAATGATTGGGCACGTACTTTACGGGCACTGTCAGGCTTGAAATGCTGGTTGGTAAATTCCTGCAGCCATTCGCACAACTCTGGCGGCAAGGGCACGGATTCAACATGTTCTTCTGCAAACATCCGGCGATCAGCTTCAATGTACGACACGCTGACCGCAGTGATTTCCACTTGGGACGGATCTTGTTCATCTGGCCGCCAGGACACAAACCAGGACGGCTGGCCAGAGGTGAGATTCAAAAAATAACCCTTGCATTCATCGGCAAACAACTGCACGCCAAAACCACTGTGCAACCAGCGCGACTGTTTGCCGTCATCTTCGACCATCGTGTGCCCTACGGCATCAGAGGCATTGGTTGCCGGCACCACCTCCAGCAGTTTGAACTGCCAGTCTTCCCAGCGGTTAGGCGCAGCCAGGCGCTGGATCAGCACGGCCACTGGCAAAATTTCAGCGCTAGAGGTCATGAGTTGAGTGTCCGAAGTCAGATGACGCTTGTTCAGGTGTCTTTTGAGATTTTGATGGTCGGGAATTTGCTTGAGAAATCCTTCGCCTTCGCAGCCACCGTAATTGCCATCTTGCGGGCGATGGCCTTGTAGATACCTGCCACATCGCCGTCCGGATCCGCCACCACGGTGGGCCGGCCGTTGTCGGCCTGTAGCCTGATTTGCATGTCCAGCGGCAGCGCACCCAGGTAATCCATCTTGTAATCAGCCGCCATCTTTTTGCCGCCATCCGCGCCAAAAATATGCTCGGTGTGGCCGCAATTGCTGCAAATATGAACCGCCATGTTTTCCACAATACCCAAAATCGGCACGCCGACTTTCTCAAACATTTTGATGCCTTTTTTGGCGTCCAGCAGCGCAATGTCTTGCGGCGTGGTGACAATCACCGCGCCCGTCATGGGCACGCGCTGGCTGAGCGTGAGCTGAATGTCACCGGTGCCGGGCGGCATGTCAACGATCAGATAGTCCAGGTCACGCCAGTTGGTTTGCCGCAAAAGCTGCTCCAGCGCCTGGGTCGCCATGGGGCCGCGCCAGATCATGGCTTCGTCCTGCGCGACCAGAAAGCCAATCGACATCACCTGAATGCCAAAGTTTTCCATCGGCTCCATGTTCTTGCCGTCAACACTTTCAGGCCGACCTTCAATGCCCATCATCATGGGCTGGCTGGGGCCGTAAATGTCGGCGTCCAGCAAGCCAACGCTGGCCCCTTCAGCGGCCAAGGCCAAAGCCAGGTTCACGGCGGTGGTGCTTTTGCCCACACCGCCCTTGCCTGACGCGACAGCAATGATGTTTTTGACATTCGGCAGCAACTGCACGCCGCGCTGCACGCTGTGGCTGGCGATTTTGACGCTGAGGTTGACCGACACATTGCTGACGCCAGCAACACTTTTGGCGGCGGCAATCAGGCTTTTGCGAAAAGCAGCAAACTGGCTTTTAGCGGGGTAGCCCAGCTCAGCATCAAACGCCACGTCACCGTCTGTGACTTGCAGGTTTTTAATGGCTTTGCTGGTGACGAAGTCTTTGCCCGTGTTGGGGTCAATAACGGTGCTGAGGGCTTGAAGTAATTGGTCTTGGGTGGGCATGTGAGGATTTCCTGTCAACCTTCGAGTGTAGCCAAGCAACTTAAAATAGTGGATTGCCCTTATAAAAAAGCACCGCCCATGTCCCGCCAACTCTTCGTCACCACCGCCCTGCCCTACGCCAATGGAAAATTCCACATTGGCCACATCATGGAATACATCCAGGCTGATATTTGGGTACGTTTTCAACGCATGCAGGGCAACCAGGTCAACTTTGTGGGCGCCGACGACGCGCACGGTGCGCCCATCATGATTGCGGCTGAAAAAGCAGGCGTCACGCCGCAGCAGTTTGTAGCCGACATTGCAGCGGGCCGCAAAGAATATCTGGACGGCTTTCACATCAGTTTTGACAACTGGAGCTCCACCGACTCGCCCGAAAACCATGAGCTGGCCCGGCAGATTTACCGCGACCTCAAAGCGAATGACCTGATTGATGTCAAAACGATTGAACAGTTTTTTGACCCAGAAAAGAACATGTTTTTGCCTGACCGCTACATCAAGGGCACCTGCCCCAAATGCGGCACCAAAGACCAGTACGGCGACAACTGCGAAAACTGCGGTGCGGTGTATGCGCCCACGGATTTGATCAACCCATATTCAGCCTTATCGGGTGCCACGCCAGTCCTCAAAAGCTCCGAGCATTTTTTCTTCAAGCTGTCTGATCAGCGCTGTGTGGATTTTCTGGAAAACTGGACGCAAGACGGAAAACTGCAACCCGAAGTGGCCAACAAGGTTAAAGAGTGGTTCAGCGTTCGCACCAACCCCGACGGCAGCAAAAGCGAAGGCCTGGGTGACTGGGACATCAGCCGTGACGCGCCTTACTTTGGCATTGAAATTCCCGATGCGCCGGGCAAGTACTTTTATGTGTGGCTGGATGCGCCAGTAGGCTATTTGGCATCGCTGAAAAACCTGCTGGAAAAGCGTGGCGAAAATTTTGAAGCCTACATGGCTCGAGATGGTCTGGAACAGCATCACTTTATTGGCAAAGATATCGTGACTTTTCATACGCTGTTCTGGCCTGCGATGCTGAAATTCAGTGGCCGCAAAACGCCAGACAAGATTCACGTTCACGGCTTTCTGACCGTCAACAACGGCGAGAAAATGAGCAAAAGCCGGGGCACCGGCCTGGACCCGCTCAAGTACCTGAGCCTGGGCATGAACCCGGAGTGGCTGCGGTACTACCTGGCTGCGAAGTTGAATGCCAAGAATGAGGATATTGACTTTAATGCTGATGATTTTATGGCTCGAGTTAATTCGGATTTGATTGGCAAGTATGTGAATATTGCTAGTCGGGCTGCTGGATTTTTGACAAAACTATCCAATGGAAAAGTTACCAATTCAATAGCTCCCTTTATGGATAGTCATTCGGTCTCGGGAATCCTTGTTCACGCGAAAAATCTTCGCTACAGCGCGCTTGAAATAATGATTGCAAAAATTGCGTCCGCCAGCAATTCCATCGCTGAACAGTACGATTCAAGAGAGTTTGGGAAAGCTATTCGCCAAACTATGGAATTAGCTGATTTGACGAATCAAGTGTTTGACGCGTTTCAACCATGGTCGTTAATTAAAGACGACCCCGATAAGGTGAAAATCGTATCTATTTACACGCTCGATGCATTTCGAATCCTTTCCATTTACTTGAAACCCATTCTTCCCATCACTGCGCAGGCTGCCCTTAACTTTCTAGGTACGCCCGATCAAACATGGAGGGATGTGCACAACCATCTGCCGCTAGGACATCAGATCGGCAAGTTTCAACATCTCATGCAACGCGTCGACATCAAGCAACTCGACGCCCTATTTGAACCGCCTCCACAACCAGAAGTACTTGCACTGATCCCCGGCGGTGAAGAGTTAGCCCCCACCATCACCATCGACGACTTCGCCAAAATCGACCTGCGCATCGCCAAAATCGTCAATTGCGAAGCGGTTGAAGGCTCGGTCAAGCTGCTGCGCCTGACGCTGGACGTCGGCGAAGGCAAGACCAGAAACGTCTTCAGCGGCATCGCCAGCGCCTACAAGCCAGCCGATCTGATCGGCAAACACACCGTCATGGTGGCCAATCTGGCACCCCGCAAGATGAAGTTCGGTATCAGCGAAGGCATGGTGCTAGCCGCCAGCCATTCAGATGAAAAAGCGCAGCCGGGTATTTATGTGCTTGAGCCGCTGCCCGGCGCGATGCCTGGGATGCGTGTGAGGTAAGCTGAAAGTTAATTGTCACCAAAGTACCCAGCCCCATGCACCCCCTGATTCACGGCTGGACGGACATCAACAACCGCACACTACAAACCAACACACGTCTGGGTGCGGTGCTGGCGTTTGTAGCTGGCGCAACCAACGCAGGCGGCTTTTTGGCCGTGGGCACCTACACATCGCACATGACCGGCGTGGTGTCGGCTCTCGCTGACCACCTGGTGCTGGGCCAACTCACCCTGGCCACAGCCAGTCTTGGGGCGCTGGGAGCCTTCTTGCTCGGGGCCATGACAACGGCCTGGCTGGTCAATTGGGGGCTGCGTGAAAAGCTGGCCAGTGCCTACGGCTTGCCGCTGCTGCTTGAATCGGTATTGCTGCTGATTTTTGGGATTTTCGGTGCGGCCATCAACGTATGGGCGAATTTTTTCGTGCCGTTGACGGTGGTGTTGCTCTGCTTCATTATGGGTTTGCAAAACGCTGTGATCACCAAAATATCCAAGGCGGAAATCCGCACCACCCACGTCACCGGGCTGGTGACGGACCTGGGCATTGAGCTGGGCAAGATGCTTTACATCAACCGCACGCAAACAAACCCGTCCGAACCTGTGCGCGCCAACCGCCCCAAGCTGCGGTTGCATCTGATTTTGATCAGCAGTTTTTTTATTGGCGCGCTGCTGGGAGCGTTGGGGTTTAAATTTTTGGGTTACGTGACCACCGTGCCGCTGGCGCTCACCTTGCTGCTGCTGGTGTGCCGCCCGGTCGCGCATGATGTGCTGGAGCGACTGCCGCATTTGCGTTAACCATGAAGATGGCTAACTGATTGCAAGGTGTTTGCTATTGATAAAGTAGCTGCTTGCGCCCGAATCTATTGGGCTACAGGTCTCTTTGGCACCTGATTTTGGCTATTTTCAGTCTAATTTCCGCCTTTTGGCGCAATAAACTGCTCTTCCACCGATCCGGTGCTGACCACCGACAGATTTTGGTCGAACACAACGGTAAAAATCATCACGCTGCTGGGCGGGTTCAGGTAGCGCCAGTCATAGTGGGTGGTCTGCTGGGCGGCGTAGGCCGTGACTTTCATCGGTTTGCCCAGCATTTTGCGAACTGTTTCCATCGGCATGCCGGGCAGCACTTTGGCAAAGTTTTGCGGGGCCAGCACCTGGCGCAGGGCGCTCATTTTCCCGTCGGGGCCGATGGTGATCATGTAATTGACATTGCCCGCAGGCTGACGGTTGTACTCAAAGGTTTTTGCACCGGGAGCAGCAGCAGCCCCCGGCAGCGGCAGACTGGCCATATCTGACGCGTCCCAGACCTTTTCAGGCTCGCCAAAGCGGGCGCGTACATCGGCCTCAGTCGCCACGCCTTCTTCCAGCTCGGCTATGCGCTGCGGGTCACAGCCGACCAAACCCAAAACAGCAGAAAGCAGGCCCATGGCGGCGGTCGTCCTCAAAATGGTTTTTAGTTGCACAGCAGTCCCCGGTAAAATCATTGAATCACAAGTTTCAGGCAGTTTAGACCCATGTCCCTTTTGTCATTTTTTCGCCGCCCTGACTACACCTCAGAAGCCACGCAATTTATTGAGCAACTCAAAGCCGACAAGCCAACGCTTGAAGCAGAACAACGCGCAGGCCGCGCCCTGCTGTGGGACAAAAACCTGAACCGCTCAGATGAGGCTGACTTTATGGATGCGCGCGTGGCACAGCAGCCTTATGTGTACTCTACCTCCAGCCATCCCAACGGCAAATAAGTGCTTTTTTGGGCGTTTTAAAGCACTTTTCAGGTATCAAATTTGCCTCTAGCCCAATAGATTCGGGCGCAAGCAGCTCATATTTTAATAGCAGACACTTTGCCAGCAGAACTCGCCATCACTGACTTGCTCCCCCCGGTAGCCAGCCCCGACATGCCAGCCGTGATAGACCAGGTCGCGCTGGCGCGACTGTACGGCGAGCCGCTGTTTGCGCTGCCGCACGACCTGTACATTCCGCCCGATGCGCTGCAGGTTTTTTTAGAAGCCTTTGAAGGCCCGCTGGACTTGCTGCTGTATTTGATCCGCAAGCAGAACTTCAATATTCTGGACATTCCGATGGCAGCGGTAACGCGCCAATACCTGGTGTACGTGGACGAAATTCGCGCCACCAACCTGGAACTGGCGGCTGAATACCTGCTGATGGCCGCCATGCTGATTGAAATCAAGTCGCGCATGCTGTTGCCGCCGAAAAGGGTGGCTGAAGGCCAGGAAGCCGAAGACCCGCGCGCCGAGCTGGTGCGCCGCCTGCTCGAATACGAACAAATGAAACTGTCGGCCGCCAAACTGAACGCCATGCCGCAGTTTGGCCGCGATTTCTTGAAGGCCGAGGTGTTCATCGAACAATCGCTGGTGCCGCGTTTCCCCGACGTGAATGTGGCAGATTTGCAGAGCGCCTGGGCTGACATCATGCGCCGCGCCAAACTGGTGCAACACCACAAAATCAGCCGTGAAGAGTTGTCGGTGCGCGAACACATGAGCATTGTGTTGCGGCATTTGCAAGGGCAAAAATTTGTCGAGTTTGAGCGCCTGTTCGACCCCGCCAAAGGCCCCGCCGTGCTGGTCGTCACGTTTTTGGCCCTGCTGGAGCTG
>JANOWR010000153.1:0-8862 GCA_031417995.1 Polaromonas sp.
CAGCGCCAGCGCCAGAGCCCTCATCGCCCGTGATCGGCCCGATTCCAGCCAATCAAGGCTCGGCCCGCAGCTCGCCAGCCACCACCCCAAGAGCTTACCGTGCCGACGGCGCGACGCACCTGTATGGCCTGAATGCCGACCGGATTTTCAAAGGCAGAATGCCGCCCTTGCTGTATGCCATTGGCGTGCTGAACATTGAAATTGACCGCGTGGGCCGCGTGACCAGGCTTGATTGGATGCGCGCCCCCAACCATGCACCAGAAGTGGTCGCCGAAATTGAACGCACGGTGCGCAGTGCCGCGCCCTTCCCCGCACCTTCCCGCATGGGCAAGGTGGTGTATACCGACACTTGGCTGTGGCATAAAAGTGGCAAGTTTCAGCTGGACACCCTCACCGAAGGCCAGAACTGAGGTACCTCGCTTTGCTCTAAGCGTCACGCCTGCCGTATCAATTGACAACGGTGAGCTTGGCTACGCTGAGAGCCAGCCACTTGACACCATGCCGGGTGAAATTGATTTGCGCACGCGCATCGTCGCCACTGCCTTCCAGCATCTGCACTTTGCCTTCGCCAAATTTGGCGTGAAACACATTGATGCCGGTTTTGATGCCATGGGCAGGTGCCTCACGCTGCGGCGGCACGGCAGGGTTTGGAAACCGTTCAGAAACTCCTTTTTGCGAAGAAAAAACACTGCTGGCCCAATCTTTACGGGCGCCATAAGCTCCTGAATTTGTAGCGTCTTGCCACGGACTGGTGCGCCCCAATCCTGACGAAAAACCCTGGTTCTTGGGTGTGATCCATTTCAAGGCCGCTTCGGGCAGCTCGTCAAAAAACCGGCTTTTCAGGTTGTAGCGCGTCTGGCCGTGCAGCATGCGGGTTTGCGAATGGCTCAGGTACAAGCGCTTGCGCGCGCGCGTGATGGCCACGTACATGAGGCGACGTTCTTCTTCAATGCCGCCCGCTTCAAGCAATGAGTTTTCATGCGGGAAGATGCCGTCTTCAAGGCCCGTGATGAACACGCAGTCAAACTCCAGTCCCTTGGACGAATGCACGGTCATCAGTTGCACCGCATCTTGCCCGGCCTTGGCCTGGTTGTCGCCTGACTCTAACGCGGCGTGGGTGAGGAAGGCGACGAGTGGGCTAAGTGTTTCGCCGGTTTCAAAGTCAGGTGCCAAAAATTCGGGTGACGGATTGTCAAGCGCATCCACCGTCAGGCCCTGGCTCACAGGGCTTTGGGTCAAGGCCAGATTTGCGGACGGACCAAGTTCATCCACTGGCAGCGCCACCGCGTCGCGCCCAAACCCTTCCTGCCCCACAAATGACTCTGCAGCATTCACTAATTCAGCCAGATTCTCCAGCCGGTCCTGGCCTTCGCGGTCGAGCTTGTAATGCTCCTCAAGGCCGCTGTGTTGCAACACCAGCTCAATGATTTCGCGCAGCGTGCTGCCAGTCGTTTGCTCGCGCATCACATCAATCTTGGCGACAAACGCGCCAATATTGGTACCGGCTTTGCCTGACACGGCACTCACCGCATCATGCAACGAGCAGCCCGAGGTTTTGGCAATGTCTTGCAGTTGCTCAAGGCTGCGCGCACCAATGCCGCGCGGCGGAAAGTTGACGACGCGCATAAAGCTGGTGTCGTCGTTCGGGTTCTCCAGGAGGCGCAAATACGCGAGTGCGTGTTTGATCTCGGCACGTTCAAAAAACCTTAAGCCGCCGTACACGCGGTATGGCAGGCCAGCATTGAACAGTGCGGTTTCCATCACCCGACTTTGGGCGTTACTGCGGTACAGCAGGGCAATTTCTTTACGCTCCGTGCCATCACGTACCAGTTGCTTGACCTCATCAACAAACCACTGCGCCTCGGCAAAATCACTGGGTGATTCATGCACCCGCACTGGCTCACCCGGCCCGGCCTCGGTGCGCAGGTTTTTGCCAAGGCGCTTGGTGTTGTGACTGATCAGCGCGTTGGCTGAATCAAGAATATTGCCGAAGCTGCGGTAGTTGCGCTCCAGTTTGATCTGATGCGTCACCGCAAATTCGCGCACAAAATCAGCCATGTTGCCCACCCGCGCGCCCCTGAAGGCGTAGATGCTCTGGTCGTCATCCCCCACCGCAATCACTGAGCCGCCCTGCATGGTGGGCAGCTCACCCTCAGCGCCCTGCCCGGCCAGCATTTTGATCCACGCGTATTGGAGTTTGTTGGTGTCCTGAAACTCGTCAATCAGGATGTGCCTGAAGCGACGCTGGTAGTGTTCGCGTATGGGTGCGTTGTCTCTGAGCAGCTCGTAGCTGCGCAGCATCAGCTCGCCAAAGTCAACCACCCCTTCGCGCTGGCATTGCTCTTCATACAGTGCGTAAATGTCGATCTTCTTGCGCATTTCATCATCACGCGCTTGCACGTCTTTTGGCCGCTGGCCGTCTTCCTTGCAGCCCGCAATAAAGTACATCAACTGCTTGGGCGGAAAGCGTTCGTCGTCAATGTTGAACTGCTTGCACAGCCGCTTGATGCTCGACAACTGGTCTTGCGTGTCCAGAATCTGAAACGTCGATGGCAAATTGGCCAGCTTGTAATGCGCCCGCAAAAAGCGGTTACACAGGCCATGAAAGGTGCCAATCCACATGCCGCGCACATTGACGGGCAGCATGCTGGTCAGGCGCAGCATCATTTCTTTGGCGGCCTTGTTGGTAAACGTGACCGCCAAAATACCGCCGGGTGACACCTGCCCGGTTTGCAGCAGCCAGGCAATGCGGGTGGTCAGCACACGGGTCTTGCCAGAGCCCGCCCCGGCCAGAATCAGCGCATGGGTGGCGGGCAGCGTGACGGCGGCTAATTGCTCGAGGTTAAGATTTTGTAAGAGTGGGGAGTTTGGCGCGACTGAATCTGGTGAACTTGAAAACATCCCTTATTGTAGAAAGCCTTGATGAACCTGTTGACGCTCCGGACTTCATGTGCCTGGCCCGCTGTCGTGTTGGCCCTGCTGCTGTGGCTGCCCGGCGCGCAGGCCCAGCCGCTGGCCCCCAGCTTTTGCGCCAGTGACGGCCAGCCGCGCCCGTTGCAATTGCTTGAGCGCTTTATCAACGCCGACTGCGACAGTTGCTGGCAAGACCCCGCCACGCCCAAGGCAAGCGCTGGCCAGGCGGTGCTGGACTGGGTGGTGCCCAATGATGCGGGCAGCAAGGGTGAAGACGCGCCGCTGTCAGCCGTGGCCAGCCGCGATGGCTTGAACCGGCTGCAAGCATTGGGTAAAAGCCTGTCCGCACAAACGGTGGCCAGCAACTCGATTGTCAAAAAGCGTCAAGGTGCTACCTTGCGCGTTGCCCACGGCCTGCCTTTGTCGGGCTACCTGGGCACGTCGATAGAGTTCAAGGCAGGGCCAGCAACCGCCAAGGCACAGCCTGCGACGGCCTGGCTGGTACTGGTTGAAACCTTGCCAGAAAGCACCGAGGGCTCGCCTGTGGAGCGAAATCTGGTCAGAAATTCGGTGCAAATTGGGCTGCAGCCCAATAAATCTGGGCGCAAGCAGCTATTAAATAAAGAGCGCTTTTTTGAATCACGGGTCATGAGTATTGCCAGCGGCGTTAACCCGGAGCGGCTGCGGGTGATAGGCTGGGTCGAAGACCAGGCGGGCCAAGTGGTGGTGGCCGCGCAGTCGCGATGCCAGGTGCCCAGCTAAGCGTCTAAAATCGGACACCGGGCCCAAGTGATTGCGTCCGGTTTTTTGTGTCTGCAGCAAATGTGGGCATATGGACCGGGCATCTCCCAAGCGCCTTCTGTTTAACCGTTTGAATGACAGTTTTAAGGGCTTGAGAATCATGGAAATTTTTGACTACGACAACATCCTGCTGCTGCCACGCAAATGCCGTGTGGAAAGCCGGTCTGAATGCGATGCCGGGGTAGAGCTTGGCGGGCGCAAATTTCGCATCCCCGTTGTGCCGGCCAACATGAAGACCGTCATCAATGAAAAGCTTTGCGTTTGGATGGCCAAAAACGGCTACTTTTATGTGATGCACAGGTTTGACCTGGACAACCTGGCCTTCGTCAAAGCCATGAAGTCGCAGGGCGTGTATGCGTCGATCTCTTTGGGCGTGAAAAAGCCCGATTACGACACAGTTGACCAGATGGTGGCCCTGGGTTTGGTGCCTGAATACATCACCATCGACATCGCCCACGGCCATGCCGACAGCGTGCAAAAAATGATTGGCTACATCAAGCAAAAGCTGTCGGCATCATTCGTGATTGCGGGCAACGTGGCCACGCCTGAAGCAGTAATTGACCTGGAAAACTGGGGCGCTGACGCGACCAAGGTGGGCATTGGTCCGGGCAAGGTGTGCATCACCAAAATGAAGACTGGGTTTGGCACGGGCGGCTGGCAGTTGTCGGCGCTGAAGTGGTGCGCACGCGTGGCAACTAAACCCATCATTGCCGATGGCGGCATACGTGAACATGGCGACATTGCCAAGTCCATCCGCTTTGGCGCGACGATGGTGATGATTGGCTCCATGCTGGCGGGCCTGGAAGAAAGCCCCGGCAAGACAGTGGAGGTCGATGGCCAGTTGTTCAAGGAATATTACGGCAGCGCGTCAGACTTTAACAAGGGCGAATACAAACACGTTGAGGGCAAGCGCATCCTGGAGCCGGTTAAAGGCACGCTTGCAGATACGCTGCGCGAGATGGAAGAAGACATTCAAAGCGCCATCAGCTATGCGGGCGGCAAAAAACTGATGGACATTCGCAAGGTAAACTACGTCACGCTGGGCGGAGACAACGCGGGTGAGCATTTGCTGATGTGAGTTTCGACGCGCGCCCGATGGAATGTCGTGCCGGGTTTATAAAGCGGCTTATCCTGCGTTTCTTACCTCGAGTATTTCAAAATCAATGGCTTCACGATAAACCCGCACATCGTGCAGTGCCAGATGAAGCAAAATTTTGGTGGCGTGGGCCTTGATGATGCGGTGCATCAATACCCCCAGAGCAACCAGAGGCAAGCCCACCCACACATACCCTGACAAAGCCAATGCGGTGCCAATGCCAAGCAGCGGCAGAGAAATACCAACAACAAACAACCGGTGTTTGACATATTTTTGCGCGCGCGCCGGATTCACGATGACGCGCAAGCGCCCGGCCCTTAGATCGACGCAAAATGTCTCGTACGGTACGTCTATTGCTGCTCCTGTCTCAATAGAAGATTCGGCAGAATTCATTTGAGTCCTCAATGTGATGGAATGCGTGGTGTGTTGACAAGTGCCTGCCATCCCGCGCGAAATGGTTATTCAAAAGTGACCTGCCACTACTGGACCAATGTCAGTTTAGCCGCATTCAACGCCAGGCACTTGGCCCCATGCCAGGTAAAGCTGATCAGTGCGCGCGCATCTGCGCCACCGCCTTCAAGTATTTGTACCCGGCCGACACCGAACTTGGCGTGAAACACCTTGATGCCAATTCTGATGGCGTGGACAAGCAGCGCGTCAAGCATCACTAAAGTGATGCAGCCCGGGCAGCGCTTCACACACGGGCACGGCTTTTTTGCCCCAGGCTTTTGAATCATCTGGTTGTGGCGCAAGAACTCTGGAATTTAATCGGAGTAAGACTCCCATTGTTCTTGTTCTCATTGCTCTCAAATCTGCCGCAATGACAGTAAGATGCTGTGACGAGCGAAAAAGTACCGCAATGAAGACATGAAAGACTCACCACCATGCGAACTCTGCATAAATTGTTTTTGATTGCCATCGCCGCCGCGGCTCTGCAAGGTTGCGCGCCGCTGATGACGCAAAGCCCGTCCGGTTCCATCCGTCCGCTCAACGCGGTGGCCGACGGGGAGGACAAGCACCTCATGCTATTCGGGCACGACGTGGTTTCTTACTTCACCGAGAGCAAACACCGCCTGGGCAGCCCCGCCATCAAGACGGTGATTGACGGCGTGACCTTCCGCTTTGCCACGGCCGAGCACAAGGCCCTGTTTGACAAGGAGCCCACCAAATACATGCCGCAGTTCAACGGCTACTGTGCCAACGGCATCGTCTACGGCATCCCGTGGGGTGGCGACGCAGACTCGTGGCGCATCATTGACGGCAAGCTCTACATGTTTGGCGGCCAGGGCTCGCGTGATGGCTTTTTTGTGGACGTGCCGCGCAACATGGCCTATGCCAACAAGTACTGGAACGATGAAGTCAAAGGCTCCAACGCTTTTGTGCAGCGCGTCAAGCGCTTCATCATCAACCGCGTGCCGCACTACCAGACGGGTGAGCAGCTTGCGGATGAAGTCAAGCGCACCGGCGGCGGCAAATCATGATTGACCGGGCGATCGACATCCTCAGGGGGATATTCGGAGTCAGATTCCATTTAATCTGGCAACTTGATTGCTATATTTTCAAGAGCTGCTTACGCCCGTATTCATTGGGCAACAGCCTGAAATAGCACATAAAAATAGCTATTTACAATCTACGCAGCCTCAACAAGCTGTTGCGCCAACTGGTGCAGCCGATGCGCAGGATCAACCAGCGCATCCAGCACACTGAAGTGATGCAACCCCGGCAGCTCTTCACACACAGGCACTGTTTTTTTGCCCCAGGTTTTTTGGATCATTTGGTTGTGGCGCAAAAACTCGGCGCTTTCACTGCCACCGGCCACGCTGTACAGCATGCCTTTGCGGGGTGCGGGCAGCAGGGCCGGGCTGGCTTTGCGGACTTGAGCAGGCGTTAACTTCAGGGAGTCCTTGACATTCGGCGCATGGCGCAATGGCTCAAGGTCATACAGGCCAGAAATGGACAGCGCGTTTTTCACCAAATCTGAAGGCAAATCTTTGGCGAAAGCCTTCCAGACGCAGGCCAGCATCATGGCGGCCAGGTGCCCGCCTGCCGAATGACCCACCACTGTGATGCGCCTGGGGTTGCCACCATGCTGCGCAATGTTACGGTAAGTCCAAGCCAACGCTCGCACCATTTGCATGGTGATTTCAGGAATCGTTACCGCCGGGCACAAGTCGTAGTTGACCACCACGACGCAAGCGCCTTGCGCCGTGAAGGCGGGGGCGACAAACGAATGGTCTGACTTGTCGAGCGAGCGCCAGTAACCGCCGTGGATGAAGACCACTACACGCGCGTCTTTGGCAGCACCTGGAAACACATCGAGCTTTTCACCGCCCGCTTTGCCGTAAGCAACATCCAACGTGCAAGGCTGGCTGCTTCTAACTGCTTTTGAGGCTTGCACCCACTTGTCAAAGTAGGTGGCGTAGTCGGGCACCAAGCTGCGGTTGTTGTACATGCTGTCCAGCCATGCGGGGTGTTTGAGGTTCATATCGTGGTCCTGAAAATGATTTATTCGACGCTATCTTTGCACAGCTTTGCGAGGGGCACGGTAATTACGGGTTAACCCGCAAGGCAGAATCTTGAACTCAACGTATTCTGTATACAAAGTTTAGCCATGTCATCAAACCTCATCAAAATCGAATCCACACCCGACCTGGTTGAACAGGTATATGCCAGCTTGCTGGACGCCATCAGCGACGGCACACTGCCGCCAGGCGCGCGCATCATGCAGGAAGACATAGCCGAGCAACTGGCTGTGTCACGCCAGCCGGTGTTGCAGGCGCTGCGCCTGCTGCGCAAAGACGGTTTTGTGCTTGATGCCCCCGGCCGTGGGGTGCTGGTAGCGCCGCTGGACGTAACAACGCTGGTGCAGATTTACCAGGTGCGCAGCACGCTGGATGCGCTGGCTGCCAGGTTAGCTGCGCAGGCCAAAGTCGTGTTGGATGCGCGGCTCATCACCCAAGGCCGCGTGGCCGCACGCGGCACAGACATCAAGGCCATGATGACGGCTGACGCGGCTTTTCACAACGCCATTTATGCCGCATCGGGCAACCCGCTGATCGCCCATACCGCGCAAAAGCATTGGCACCACATTCGCCGCGCGATGGGGGCGGTGTTGCAATTGGCCACCATGCGTGAATCCATCTGGGACGAGCACGAAGCGATTGTCAAAGCCATCGCACGCGGTGATGCCACCAAAGCTGAAACCCTGATACGCCAGCATGGTGAAGACGCGGGCCAAAACATTGCGAATTTACTGGCCCATTTACTGACCCAAGCCCCCGTTTCAAAAACCTTTTAAAACCCCTTAAAACACCCCTGGAGACACACCATGAAATTGACCCCTGACCAACTCGCCCAATTTGACCGTGACGGCTACCTGTTCTTCCCCGGCCACTTCACGCCAGCAGAAACACAAAACCTGACCGATGCCGTGCCTGAACTTTATTCACGCTACGAGGACTACAACGTGCGCGAAAAAGGCAAAGACGCGGTGCGCACCAACTTTGCCGCCCACATGTACAGCGAGCCCTTTGCCAAGCTGGCCAGACACCCGCGCATGATCGAACCGGTAGAAAGCCTGCTGGGCGAAAAGCTCTACATGCACCAGTTCAAAATCAACGGCAAGATGGCCTTTGAAGGCGACGTGTGGCAGTGGCACCAGGACTACGGCACCTGGTTGAATGACGACCACATGCCGACCGAGCGCGCCATGAACATCGCGATTTTTCTGGACGATGTGACCGAGCACAACGGCCCGCTGATGTTCATCCCTGGCAGCCACAAAAAAGGGGTGGTTGAGGCCAAGCATGACCAGACGACCACCAGCTACCCGCTGTGGACGGTTGACAACACCCTGATTCGCCAACTGGTGCAGCGCGCAGGCGGCAAAGAAGGCGGCATCGTCAGCCCCAAAGGCCCGGCGGGGTCGATGATTTTGTTTCACTCTTGCCTGGTGCATGCCTCGGGCAGCAACCTGTCGCCCTTCAATCGCGTGGCAGTGTACTCAGGCGGCTATGCGTTCGGGGGCAAATTCTTGCATCGACGTTTGTAGC
>JANOWR010000154.1:0-14501 GCA_031417995.1 Polaromonas sp.
ACCTGCGCTCTTGCTGCATGGTGCAGCCGATGGTGTCAATCATCCGGATACCAGCTTGGGCAAGGAGGTTTTTTTCAGTGGCACGTATGAGCGCGTATTGCTTGCAGGTGCAGGTCACTTCCCGCAGCGCGAGGTGCCTGAGGATGTATTGGCAGCGTTACTCCCATTTTTAGAAACAACCTGAGCAGCTTCTGTACAGTGCCGGGAAAGCCAAATTTTGACGTGCAAGGTCATTGGGGGGGGGCGGAATTGGGGTGGCATCCCCTGTGGCCCGACAAATGTCAAGATGGCTTTTATGTTTTGGCCGACAAACGTGCGTGTTTACTTCTCGCCGCATCGTATGGCAAATTCATATTGAAAATCGCATTCGGCATCAGCGTTGATATGCCGTACCGACACAAAGCGCGCAAGTAAAGCCAGTGCTTCAAATGCAATATTCTGTAACGTTTGTCTTCGGCTGCACATTCGGTGACGTTGTACATGGGCTACTGCAACATCATTCAAATTTACATTTAAGAGGACCCTCATGAACAAATTACTCGCTACCCTGATTGCTGCTCTGTTTGCCACCGGTGCCTTTGCGCAAGCACCTGCTGCTACGCCAGCATCGCCAGCCGTCGTCAAGGCGGAAGCCAAGGCAGACAAGTCAGTGGCAGCTGCTGTCAAAAGCGAAGCCAAGGTTGATGCGAAGGCTGACGCCAAAGTAGCCGAAGCTACAACCAAGGCCGCTGCCAAAAAAGCCAGCGCCCGCGCTAAAGCTGCAAAAGCCCGGGCTAAATCTCGTGCCAAAGCTGCGAATGCTAAGGCTGACGATAAAGCCAGTGCTATGGCCAAGTCTGAAAAAGCCGATGTCAGGGCCGATGCCAAAGCTGACAAGGCCATTGTGAAGGCAGACGCCAAGGTTGACACGGTGAAAGTCAATGCCAGCGCCGACAAAGCTATTGCCAAGTCAAACACCAATGCTGTCAAGGCAGAGGCCAAGGCCGATGTAAAAGCCGTTGTCGGCAAATAAGAGTGCAAGTAACGAAGCAGGTTTAAAAGCCTGTGGCTCAAATAAAAAAGACAGGTCTGGCCTGTCTTTTTTTATGAGCAATTATTAGATGGGCCTCGATCCGTTGACCAGCCAGCCTGTACGAGCGCATCTATCCGTATTGACGACCACTGACCAACAGTGCGGGCGTACCAATCACCTCGTTCAAACTGTCAAAATCAAGCATGGCGTCCTGCCAAGGCCTAGTCGTCTGATGCTGATTCAGGCTTGCGTAATACCCCTGCAAGGTATGCGTCACAGCCCGTACCGTACCCCCCGGGAAGATCACGATTTTGAATCCGCGTGCCCCCAGTTCAGCGGCGCTTTGCACTGGCGTTTTGCCGCCTTCCACCATGTTGGCCAGCAGTGGAATGCGGTGTGCAAACTGTTTGCAGGCTGCGTCCATCTGCTCGGGCGTGCGCAGCGCTTCGATGAACAGCGCGTCCACGCCGCATTCGAGGTAACGCTCAGCCCGCTCCAGCGCAGCTTCCAGGCCGTCGGTGGCGACTGCGTCGGTGCGGGCCAAGATAAGCGTTGACTCGGACTGGCGCGCATCGAGTGCGGCCTTCAGCTTGCCCACCATCTCGCGGCTAGGCACAACGGACTTGCCGTCCAGGTGCCCGCAGCGCTTGGGGAAGGTCTGGTCTTCAATCTGGATCATGGCGGCACCTGCGCGTTCAAACCCTTTGACGGTACGCATCACGTTCAGCGCATTGCCAAAGCCGGTGTCGGCATCAACGATAACCGGCGTGCTGACCCGTTCGGTGATGCGTGACAAGGTAAGTTGCACTTCGGTGAAGGTGGTCAAACCCACATCCGAGCGGCCCAGCAGCGTGTAGGCAATCGACGCGCCGGACAGGTACAGCGCTTCAAAACCCGCCTGACTGGCCACCAGCGCGCTGAGTGCGTCGTACACGCCGGGGGCCAGCAGGGGTTTTGTTTCGTTCAACCGTGCTTTGAGATTCATGGTTTTTCTTTCAAAAAATCAGCGATGGTTTTTGCTGCAATCGCGCCACCCGCCACGGCGCTCAGCAAGCCGTTGCCCGACAGGTAGCCCCACACTGCATTGCCCGACACACCGCGTGCCGCGCCGCCTGCGGCCAGCAGGTTGGGCAAAGGCGCGCCGTTTTCATGAAGCACGCGGCACTGTGCATCGATGTCGAGGCCGCCCTGCGTGTGGAACAGTGCGCCCGTGACCTTGATGGCATAAAACGGTGCGCAGAGCTGGCGTTTAAAGATTCTGGTGTCTGAATAGCCTATCGCGTCCGAAAAAGGCTGTTTTTGACCTTCATTTAGACCTCTAGCCCAATGAATTCGGGCGCAAGCAGCTCCTGAATCAATAGCGTTGTAACCTATCAGCGTCGCCAGTGCGCTCAAGTCTGCGCAGGCCTTGACCGCCCCGGCGGCCTCCGCCTCACAAAAATCAGGGAAGGTTCTGGCCAGCTTCAATATTTCGCCATCAAACACATTCCATGCCACGCCACCGGGCTGCGCCAGCACGTGCACGGCGGCTTCTGAATAGCCTTGTGTTTCGTCATGAAAGCGCTGGCCGTTGGCATTGAGCTGGACGCCGCCTTCCATCATCAGCGCCCAGCTGATCAGTGCGCCCTGCGGTGTAGCCCACGAGCCGTGGCCCTGGTAGCCCTGCAAATCAGCCAGCCGTGCACCCAGCGCGCGGCCCCAGGCGATAGCGCTGCCGTCATTGCCCGTGTGGCCGGCAAACAGCGCGTCTTTCATCTCGGGCAGCAGCTCGGCCACCATCGCTGCGTTGCCGCCAAAGCCGTTGCAGGCCAGCAGCAGTGCGTCACAGCGCAGGTGTTCAACGCTGCCGTCGGGGCGCGTATAGCCTACGCCTGTGATGTGCTGCTGGTCGTTTACCCACAGCTCGGTCACTTGTGCGTCACACAAAATATCCGCACCTGCTGCCAGGGCTGCACGTTCGAGTTGCGCCACCAGCGCTGCGCCGGTTTTTTCAGGCACAGCGTGCATACGCCGCACGCTGTGTCCGGGGTATAAAAAGCCGTCGAGAACTATAAATTCAATAGCGTGTTGCGCCGATAGAACGTCGATTACAGGGCCAATCGCTTGTGAATACGCCTTGACCAGATGCGGCACAGCCGTGTCGTGCGCTTTGGCTTGAATGTCGCGTGCAAATTGCTCGGGGCTGTCAACAATTCCTGCCGCCTTTTGCATTGCTGTGTCAGGTGCGGGGATAAAGCCTGATGACAGCGCGGTGGAGCCCGAGGGCCGCGCATCGCGTTCCAGCAGCACGCAGTCGATGCCCGCATCACGCAGCGTGATGGCGGCGACCAACCCACACGCTCCCGCACCAACGATGGCAACCGGGATGTGCGGTGCGTACTGTGGCGGCGTGCCTGTAATAACCCTTGGCTGCATTTTTATGCAGTGGGCCTGAACAGATACTGCCCGCTTGGCTTGCCCAGCACCTGGCCGTCCTGGTAAATCAGCTTACCGCGCAAAAAGGTTTCATCAACCCGTGCGGACATTTCCAGCCCCTCAAACGGTGTGTAGCCCTGGGTAGATGGCGAATCCTTGGCGTGAATCGTCCAGGTCTTGGCCGTGTCAACCAGCGCGATGTCTGCGTCAAAGCCTGCGGCAATGTCGCCCTTGCTGTTCAGGCCGTAGCGCTGCGCCGGGTTCCAGCTGGTCACACGGGCCATGTGGTTGTAGCCCATGCCGCGCCGGGTGCCTTCGCTAATCAGGGCGGGCAGCATGTACTCGGTGCCGCCGAAGCCGCTCTTGGCCATCCAGATCTTGCCGAAGTAGTTGCCACCTTTTTCACCGCCATACTGTTTGGGTATTTTCATTTCATGCCTGCAACACGCGTGGTCGCTCACCACCCAGTCCAGCTCGCCTGCCAGCAGCGCATCCCATAAAAATTCCACGTCAGCACGTGGCCGAATCGGTGGGTTGACTTTAGCCAGCTCGGCGGCTTTGCTGGTGATGTCCAGCATCAAATGGCCAATCGTCACCTCACGCTTGAAGTCAATGTGCGGGAAGGTCTCGGCCATCATCATCGCTGCCTGCACAGCTTTGCGTGACGACAGGTGCAACAGATTGATGTTCGGCAAAGCCGTTTCATTGGCCAGGTAACTCGCAATAAAAACCGCCAGACCTTCAGAGTGCTGCGGGCGTGACGCGCTGTACGCGGCCAGGCCTTTGAGGCTCTTGTCTTTCTCGACAATCTTGGTGTACGCCGTCATGATTTCGGCTGTTTCGCAATGCAGCGACAGCGATATCTGGTTGGCCAAATGCGGCATTTGCTCACGCGCCGCCTGTATGCCGCGCATGATGAATTCAAAGTGCGCCAGGTCGTAGCGCTCGTCTTTGCCAATCATCAAAAAGTCGCGCTGCGCATCTGAGGCACCATGCAGGCCATGTGAGCCGTAGAACATGAAAATCTTGAAGCTGGGCACACCAAACTTTTCAATCAGTTCGGGGATCTCCTTGATGTGCGTGCTGTCCATCGGCGCCAGGTGAAAGCCGTAGTCCACATGAAAGCGGTTCTTCGCGGTTTTCAGCACTTCAGGGTAAAACTTTTTGTATGGTCCACCCTTGTTCATGTAGTACTGGCCCGTGCGAAAGTAGTTTAGGCTGCTGGTCACGCCGCCCATGGCTGCAGCTTTGCTTTCACTCACCGCGTCTTCTTCAAGCGGAGAATAAATGCCACTGTGCATGTGCGCATCCACCACACCGGGGAAGGCCAGGCGGTGCTTGCCGTCATGTACCGCCTTGGCGCGTGTCACATCGATGCCCGGTGCAACCAGAGCCACCTTACCGTCGGTGATGGCGATATCGGCGTCAAACACCACGTTGCCGTGTGGGCGCACCACGCGGGTGTTTTTAATCAGTAAATCAAATTCAGGTTTGCTCATCATTTTTCCTTCAATTAACAGGTGAGTTAAGGGTTCATTCCACTTTGACATTTGCCGCTTTGATCACGGGTGCCCACTTGCGGTTTTCGTTGTTGATAAAGCTCAAATATTCAAGAGCACCGTAAGCCAGCGGCGTCATGCCCAGATCCGTCAAGCGCGTTTGCATGTCGGGCGATTGCAGGACGGCCAGTATTTCAGCCTGCAGCCGCTCCGTGATAGCGGCAGGTGTTTTGGCAGGTGCTGAAATACCAAACCAGGCCGCGCCTGTTACACCGGGCACCACTTCACTGAGCGTCGGTACGTCGGGGAAAGATTTCACGCGGCGTTCACTCGTCACGGCCAGCAGTCGCAGCTTGCCGCTTTTGGCATAGCCTGTGGCGGTAACCAGCCCTTCAAACAGTGCGTCCAGTTGGCCGCCCAGCAAATCAGTGATGGCCGGGCCGGAGCCTTTGTACGGGATGTGCACCATGTTGATTTGTGCGGTTTGCTTGAGCAGCTCGCCGCTTAAAAACCCTGACGTGCCAATACCCGCTGAAGCGTAATTGATGCTGCCCGGCTTGGCTCTGGCCAGCGCTAAAAACTCCTGCATGGTTTTGGCCGGGTGGTCAGCCCGCACCATGAAACCATTTGGAAAGCTGCCAATCATGGCCATGTGCACAAAGTCTCTGATCGGGTCGTACGGCATGTTGCTGCGCATCAGCGGCCCAGGTGCGATAGAAGAGTTGGCCGCTACAAGCAGTGTGTAACCGTCAGGCGCGGCCTTGGCGACAAAGTCTGTGCCCAGCACCGAGCCCACGCCGGGTTTGTTTTCAACCACCACGGGTTGCTTGAGCGCATCACCCAGGCGCTGCGCCAGCAAACGCGCCACCACGTCGGTTGAACCGCCCGGCGGAAAAGGCACGATGAGTTTGATGCTGCGTGCCGCGTAGCTTTGTGCCAGGCTTGCTGTTGACCCAGCCATACTGATGGCGGGCAGCAACTTCAGCAGATGCCTGCGCGTAAACTGCTCAGCCATGACAACACCTCCTGATTTCAGTCCCCAAGTTTTGATAGCAGGCGCTGGCCCAGTGGGGCTGGCAGCTGCCCTCGCGCTGGCTGATGCAGGTGTGCGCGTGCGGGTGTTTGAAGCAGCCGCTGGCATTGTTGAAGACCTGCGCGCCTCGACCTTTCACCCGCCCACACTTGACATGCTCGATGCGTACGGCATCACACCCACGCTGGTGGCGCAGGGCCTGGTGTGCCCGCACTGGCAGGTGCGCATGCACCCGAGTGGCGAGCATGCGCGGTTTGATTTGTCGGTGCTGGCCGATGTAACCGCCCACCCCTACCGCCTGCAATGCGAGCAGTACAAACTGTCGCGCGCCTTGCTGGCGCGGATGGCTGATTACCCGCATGTGCGCGTCAGTTTTAATGCCAGCGTTGAAGCGGTAACGCAAGACGCGGATGCCGTGACGGTGCAAGTCACCACCGCTGAAGGTGCCAGCACGGTGCGGGGTAGCTGGTTGATAGGCGCTGACGGTGCGCGCAGCGTCGTGCGCAAATCGATGGGTATTGCTTTTGACGGCGACACCTACCCAGAGACAACGATTTTGGCGACCACCGACTTCCCGTTTGAAGAGCACATGCCGGGCTTGTCGAATGTCAGTTACTGCTGGCAGGCAGGCGCAGGCAACTTCAGTTTGCTCAAGGTGCCAGGCCGCTGGCGCGTGTCGATTTACCCGGACGAGACGCGGTCGATTGAAGAGTCCCTCACACCCGAGGCGATTGAAGCCGCGCTGCAAGCCATCGTGCCCAAGCCCGAGCCGTATAACGTGTTTGAAGTGCGTCCCTACCGTGTGCACCAGCGCATGGCGGCCAGCTACGGCGCGGGCCGTGTCTGGCTGGCGGGCGATGCGGCGCACCTGAACAGCCCGGCGGGCGGCATGGGTATGAACGGCGGCGTGCACGACGCGCTCAATCTGTCGGCCAAATTGGTGCGTGTGTTGAACGGTGAGTCTGCTGATTTGCTCAAGTTGTACGAACGCCAGCGTCGCCCGATTGCGCTGGACCAGATCATCAAGCAGGCCGACGCCAACCGCAGCCGTATGCGCGAGCGTGACCCCGCGCTGCGCCTGACTGCGCTGCGCAAGCTGCAGGCCATTGCTGACGACCCGGTTGCCCTGCGCGCGCATTTGCTGCGCACCTCGATGATTGAAGGTTTGCGGCAGGCAGCCAGCGTGGTGTGAGCTCATAGGCTGCTGCACCAATCCGCGTTTGGGGCGAGCAAGCTTTTAAGTAAATCCGTGCTTGATTGACCAGGCTGCACAGCACATTGCATGGCCCAGGCCAGACACAGGTTGGACGACAGCACAGGCATGGGCAAGGTATGTGCCGCGATGCTGCGCATGCTGGGCATGCCGGTACCACTCATCAGCACCGCATCGCAGCCCGATGTATCGAGTGATGCCAATATGTTTTGCACCGCAGGTGTTGTCAGCTTGTAAATGTTGCGCGTGTCGAGCAGCTCGCTGGGCAAACCTGCAATCGCCGTGATGGTCAGGCCTGCTGCTTGCCAGTACGCGTGCCCCGCTTCAGCCAGCCAGCCAGGGTAGGGCGACAACAACGCAATGCGGCGCGCGCCAAGGGCATGCAAGGCCTGCAAAATCGACTGCGCTGCTGACAGTACCGGGTAACCGCGTGAAGCTGTCAATGCTGCGAGGTGCTCGGCCTCGCGCCTTGCACCCACCAGGTAGCTGGAGCCCGTGCAGGCAAAGCCCAGCACTTGCAGCGGTGCAACGTCAAACTGGGCAGCGGTAGCGCTCAAGGTATCAAAGTAGTCCAGCAGCCTCTCGCGTGAATCATCAGAGTGGCAATGCATGCGCGCTGTCAGCAGCGTGTGGCGCGCGCCCAGCAGGGCCTGCATTTCGGGCTCGACCGTGGTGTTGGCTTGCGGCACCGTCACGCCCATGACCGGCCCATATTCAGAACGGTAAGGCGTATCAGGCATTTGAAAAAGCCCCTGCCAGCTTGCGCTGCTTCAAGCTGTTCAGCAAACCGCCCGCACGGACCATATCAAGCAAAAAATCGGGTATGGGGGCCGTTTTTATATGTTTTTCAGGGTAAAAATTGACGCCTAGCCCAATGGATACGGGCGCGACCAGCTCCTGATTTTGTAGCGAATCAGTGTCTGGGTAAGTCAGCAGCAGCAGGCCAAGATTGAACGCATTGCGAAAAAACAGGCCACCGTAGCTCGGTGCAATGACAGCCGCCACGCCCAGGTGCTTGAGTGCGGCCACCGCTTGCTCGCGTGACGAACCAATGCCAAAGTTGCGCCCCGCCACGATGATGTCGCCGGGTTTTACGTCACGCGCAAAGTGGGGCAGCAGGTTTTCCAGGCAATGTTGCGCAATCACATCGATGCCATGCTGCATATACGCGCCAGGTGCCAGCGCGTCGGTATCCACGTCATCACCCACGTGCCAGACCTTGTGCCACGTTGCTGTCATTGCAAAACCTCACGCGGGTCGGTGATACAGCCGCGCAGCGCCGATGCGGCCACCGTGTAAGCCGAGCCTAAATACACCTGCGTGCTGGCAGGGCCCATGCGGCCCTTGAAGTTGCGCGCTGTGCTGGAGATGACGGTTTGGCCGTCTGCAAAGCCGCTGCCGTAGCCTGCACAGGCACCGCAGGCACTCGGCAGCAGGGTGGCACCCGCGTCGAGCAGGCTTTGCAGAATGCCTTCAGTTTTCGCCTCGGCCAGGTCTTGCAGACTGGCGGGGGCCAGCATCAGCTGCACGCCGCTGGCGACTTTTTTGCCGTACAACACTTGCGCCGCAAAGCGCAGGTCGTCGAGTTTGGCCCCGGTGCAGGCGCCGATGTAGGCCACGTCAATTTTGGTTGCTGCGTGGTCTGCAATGGGCACGCCGTGCGCCGGGCTGTGCGGCGCGGCCAGTTGCGGGCTGAGCGTGCTGGCATCAAAGTGGTGTTCAAGGTCAAAGCTGCCAGGGTCGGATGCCAGGTCAGCAATGTTGCTCGGTCGTTTTAGCCATTCGCGCGTCGTGCTGTCTGCCGCTACCAGCCCGGTTTGTGCGCCCAGCTCGGCGCTCATGTTGCACAGCGTCATGCGCTCCTGCATGCTGAGTGCCCTGACGGCGTTGCCTGTAAATTCAACCGCCTGGTAGTTGGCACCGTTCATGCCGAAGCGCGCAATCATGGCCAGCATCATGTCTTTGGCGCAGACGCCTCTTGCCAATTGCCCTGACCAGTTCATAGCCATCGTTTGCGGCACGCGCAACCAGATTTGCCCTGTGACCACCACGCCCAACATTTCAGTGCTGCCAATGCCAAACATATAAGCGCCAAACGCACCGCCGGTGGGCGAATGCGAGTCGCCACCCACACAAAACATGCCGGGCTGAATGTGCCCATGCTGCGGCACCACCACATGGCAAATGCCCTGGCTGTCATACACATGCGGCAGGTCTTGCGCACGTGCCCAGTCGCGTGCGATTTTTACAATCTTGCGAGACGCCTCATCGCGCTCGGGTACGTAGTGGTCCATCACCAGCACGACTTTTGATTTGTCCCAAATCGTCGCACCCAGTTCTTCAAGCATGGGTTTCAAGCGACGCGGGCCCGACGAGTCGTGAAACATGGCGAGGTCGACCTGGCAGGTCACGATGTCGCCGACCGTCACGCTGGGCAAGCCAGCCGCCCGTGCAATCAGCTTTTGTGCAAGAGACTGCGCCATCATTCCGGCTTCGCACCTGAAAACTTCACCACCTGGGCCCACCGTGCAATTTCAAGCGGCACAAATTTTGCAAATTCATCAGGTGAATTGCCTACCGCAACAGAGCCTTCAGCCTCCAGCCGCTTGCGCACATCGGGTGTGGCAATCGCTTGCCGGGCGGCATCACTGATGCGTTTGGTCATGTCAAGGTTCATGCGCGCCGGGCCAAACAAACCAAACCACGCGCTGGACTCATAGCCCGGCAGTACCTCGGCAATCGCGGGTACATCGGGGAAGGCACCAAGCCGTTTGGCACTGGTCACGCCCAAGGCTTTCAGCTTGCCCGCCCTGACGTGCGCCTGCGCATTGCCCACTGCGGCAAACATCAGCTCCACCTGTCCGGCGATCACGTCTTGTATGGCAGGGGCAGTACCCCGGTACGGAATGTTCACGATGTATGCACCGGACTGCATTTTGAACAAATCCCCCGCCAGGTGCAGCGACGAGCCGACTGCGCCAATGGCAAAGTTGAGCTTGCCGGGCTTGGCTTTGGCCAGTGCAATCAGCTCGCGCACGTCTTTGGCCGCTACTGAGGGGTGCGCTACCAGCATGGATGGCGAGGTGGCCACACAGGTCAACGGCGTGAAGTCTTTGACCGGATCAAAAGGCAGTGACGGATAAAGTGATGCATTGATGGCATGGCTGGTAAAACTCATGAGCATTGTGTTGCCGTCAGGCGCGGCCTTGGCCACGCTATCGGCCGCAATGTTGCCGCCTGCGCCGGGCCGGTTTTCAACGACCACCACTTTGCCCAGCAAACGGCCAAGCTCTTGCGCCAGCGCGCGAGCCAGCGTGTCGGTCGAGCCGCCTGCGGGTGCGCCCACTAAAATTCGGGCTGGAGCCGCCTGACTATGGGCGCGAGCAGCTATCAAAGCAGTAGCGCTTAGCAAAACGGTGCGGCGACTCAATGGCGTCACGTCAAAGCCCCAAATACGCTTTGCGCAGCGCGTCGCTGCCCAGCAGCTCTGCGGGCAGGCCTGCAAAGCGGATGCTGCCGTTTTCAAGCACGTAGGCACGGTCGGCGATTTCCAGCGACTGGCCGACGTTTTGCTCGACCAGCAATATCGACAAACCATCACCGCGCAGTTGGGCAATCAGCGTGAACATTTCTTCGACCAGCAGCGGCGACAGGCCAAGTGAGGGTTCATCCAGAATCAGTAATTTTGGTTCGGCCATCAAGCCCCGGCCAATGGCCAGCATTTGCTGCTCACCACCGCTCATGGTGCCTGCCAGCTGGCTCAGGCGCTCTTTCAGGCGCGGAAAAATACTGAACACTTTGTCAAGATTTTTGGCGCGGCGCTCACGAGCGCGTGTGAAAGAGCCCAGCTCCAGATTCTCCAGCACACTCAAATTGGGGAAGACTTTGCGGCCTTCGGGCACCTGAATCAAACCCGCCTTCACCACATCGCGGTAATGTGCGCCGCTCAGGTTGCCGCCATCAAACTGCACGCTGCCCGCCCATGCGGGGTAAATGCCGCAGACCACATTGGCGAGCGTTGATTTGCCTGCGCCGTTGCTGCCCAGCAGTGCCACAATTTCGCCCGGGTTCACCGCCAGATCAACCCCACGCAGTACTTCAACCTGGCCGTAGCCGCCATGCAGGCTTTTGATGTCTAGCAAAGCAGTCATGCGCCAGTCCTCGCCAATTCGGCAGCCCGCAAGCGTGCCGCAGTGCCGTGGCCCAAATACGCTTCAACAACTTTTTCATTGCGTGTCACGTCGCCAGGCGATCCCTCTGCAATCAATTGGCCCTGCGCCAGCACCCACACATGCCCGGCCAGATTCATCACCGCCTGCATCACATGTTCAATCATCAGCACGGTGATGCCGCTGTCTGCAATGCCGCGCACGACCGGAATCATCTCGGCAATTTCTTGCGGGTTCAGCCCGGCCAGCACTTCATCGAGCAGCAGCAGCCGGGGCTGGGTGGCCAATGCGCGCGCCAGTTCCAGCCGCTTGCGGCCGGCCACCGTCAGCTCGCCCGCAGGCTGGTCAATCTGTTTGAGCAAGCCGACTTGCGCAGCAATGCGCTCCGCAGCCAGCAGCGCAGCCTGGCGACTTTTGACATGCAGATGCGCGCCGACTGCAATGTTTTCACGAACGGTTTGCGAGGCAAAGGGTTGCACGATTTGAAAAGTGCGCGTCATGCCATGGGCGGCATTGATATGCGGTGCACGGCCGGTGATGTCAACGTTATCAAAATGCACACTGCCGCTGTCGGGTTTTAAAAAGCCCGACATCAGCGCAAACAGCGTCGTTTTGCCTGCGCCGTTTGGGCCGATTAGCGCCGTCAGGCTGCCAGCAGGCACACTGAGCGACACGTTTTGTACCGCCTTCAAGCCACCGAATGATCTGGACAGGCCGTTGATGGTGAGCAGGGCGCTGGTCATGGCTTGCCCTGCTTGTTGAAAAGCGATTTGACAGTAGCGCCCAGGCCCGCAATGCCGCGCGGGAGAAACATCACGATGATGACCAGCACCACGCCATAAATCACCATGTTGATGCCCGGCAACTGGCCAAACAGGTTGCGCGTGATGTCGGCCAGCACATGCAGCACCACCGCGCCGAGCACCGGCCCCCACAGCGTGCCAATGCCGCCCACAATGGCCGCCACCAACGCCTCAACCGAGGTGCCCGGCCCAAAGGCAATGCCCGGGTCAATGTACTGAAACACCTGCACATAAAAAGCGCCGCCAGCGCCCATCAGGGCACCCGACAGACCAATCGCCCCGAGCTTGACATTGAACGGATTGACGCCAATGGCACGGGCGGCATCTTCGTTGTCGCGCACGGCTTGCAGGTAGGCGCCAAAGCGTGAATGCTTGAGCCACCAGGTGACAAGCAGCGCCACGGCCACAAAACCCAGCATCAGATACAGGTAGCCCTTGCGTGACGCAAACTGCATGTTGGCAAACGATTCGCTCAAGGGAATCATCAGACCCACGCCCGCCCCGGTGAAGGGCACCGACAGCGCGAGAATGCGAAATACCTCGGCAAAAGCCAATGTGACGAGCGCAAAGTACGAGCCCTTCAAGCCGTAGCGAAAGGTCAGGCCGCCCACCATCAAACCAATAGCTGCACTGCCAGCCACCGCCAGTGCCAGCGCCAGCCACGGGTTGAGGCCAAACTGCAATTGGGCTATCGCCTGGATGTAGGCACCCGTGCCAAAAAAAAGCGCGTGACCAAACGAAAACTGCCCGCCAAAGCCGCCCAGAATATTCCACGCCTGCGCCAGCAAGGCGGCGTACAGGGCCATCATCACAAAGTTAAGCGTGACACCTGAATCTGTGACCAGCGGAACGCAGGCCACGAGTGCGACAAACAGCGCAATGCTGCCGAGTTCTTTGAGGGTGCGATTCATGCCTTGGCTCCGAAAAGCCCTTGCGGCCTGAACAGCAATACGCCAATAAAAATCACAAAAATACCAATTTGCCCCAGTGATTCACCCAGGTACAAACCACCGAGTGATTCAACCACGCCCACCAGCAGGCCGCCTATTAATGCACCACCAAAGCTGCCCATGCCGCCCAACACCACCACGGTAAAAGCCACGAGCACAAAGCCGCTGCCAACTTGCGGATTGACGTAATAGGCAGGCAATAAAAAGCAGGCAGCTGCACCCAGGCAGGCCAGGCCAATGCCAAAGCTCATGGCGTACACATGGTCAACATCAATGCCCATCAGTTTGGCACCATGCTTTTCTTTGGCAACTGCGCGAATGGCGCGGCCCAAATCAGTTTTACCCACTATCCATAACAAGATGCCAGACACCACCAAAGCCCCCGCAAACGCCACCAGCTTGGGCAGCGCAATCATGGCCGGGCCAATCGGTATGGTGGTGAGGGTGTAGGCCGTGTCAATGGTGCGCGTGTCTGACTTGAAAAACAGCAGCGCGGCGTTTTCCATCACAATGGAAATGCCCAGCGTGACCAGCAAAATGTTTTCGTCCTTGCCGTGGCTGGCCCGGTTGATGATGACGCGCTGCAGGGCATAACCCAGAACAAACATGCCGGGCACGACCAGCGGCAGTGCCAGGTAGGGGTCGATTCCCAAACGCTCCTTGAGGAGATACACGGCATACAGCGCCAGCATCAACGATGCGCCATGCGCAAAGTTGATGATGTGCAGCACACCGTAAATCAGCGTCAGGCCCAACGCGATCAGGGCGTACACCGCCCCGGTCGTCAGGCCGTTCAGAACAGACGAGAAAAGAATCCCTGGGTCAAACATCAGCGGTTTAGGCCTTCAGTGGGAAAACGGCATCCACTTCACGGTAGTCACGCGGAATGATCACCTTGATGTCGTTTTTGTAAACCTGGGTCATCAACGGCTGTGCGCCCATGTTCTGACCGTTGACAAACTTGGTCGGGCCATACGGCATGATGTGGTCGCTAAAGGTGCTGGTGTTCAGTGCATCAATGATGGCGGCGCGGTCCACTGACTTGGCACGGTTGATCGCATCAGCCAGCAAGCGCATGCCGGTGTAGGCCATGAACACTTCATAGCTGAAGAACAGGCCCTTGGCTTCGACCCGTTTTTTCAGATCCAGAGAACGCTTGTCTTTCGGGTTAAACCAGTGGTTGCAGTCGATGATGCCATTGGCCGCATCCGGAAACTCCTTGACAAACTTGTAGCTGGATGCCGCGCCACCCAGCACCGAGAAAATCGCTTTGGGCGCTACTTTTTGCTGCTGCATGGTGCGTACCAGCAGCGCGTATTCGTTGTAGTAGTTCGCGGGTATCACGATGTCCGGATTGACGGCTTTCATGCGCAGCACAATGTTGTTGAAGTCGCGGGTTGGGTTGGC
>JANOWR010000155.1:0-25358 GCA_031417995.1 Polaromonas sp.
ACTCTGGGCAGCGGCGGCAGCGATACGCGCATTCACCTCCAACAAGCTGGGCAGTTTGTCCCCACCCCACACCACAAAACCCTGCGCATCAATTTGCAGTACCACCACCTCGGGCACTGCCGTCGTTGACTGCCGTGAAGGCATGTCCAGGTTGACTGAATGCAGCGGCACGGGGATGGTGATGATGAGCATGACAATCAGCACCAGCAGCACGTCGATCAGCGGCGTGGTGTTCATCTCAACCAGCGGAGCGGCGTCGAGCTCGGGCACAGCAAGCTGCGGCGACAAATGATGGCTGTAGAGCTTCATTTTTGCGCTGGTTCCGTGATCAGGCTGACGCGTGCAAAACCATGGCCCTGGGCCGTGTCAATCACCTGGCCGACATAGGCATACGGCGCGCTGGCGTCAGCACGGATGTGCAACTGGGGCTGCAGGCTGCGGCTGGCGATGCCTTCCATCATGCTTGAGAGCGCCTGAATGTCTGGCGCAAAGGCATCGTTGAAGTACAGATTGCCCACCCGGTCAACACTGATCACCACATAGTCGCCACTGGTGTCTTGCCACTGGACTGATTCAACCGGCAAATTGACATTGACGCTGGCACTGACCACCGGAATGGTGATGAGAAAAATAATGAGCAGCACCAGCATCACATCCACCAGCGGCGTGGTGTTGATGTCGGCCAGCCAGCCGTCTTCATGCTGACTGTCCTGCATTGAATAAAGGGCCATGCTGTTTACGCTGGGGCAACCGGCGTGATGGCACTGACGGTGTCGTCAATCGGTTCAGATGTGGGTGGGGGCGCCGCGGGCGCTGTCAAATCCGTCGTGGCCAGCAGCAGGCTGTGCAGTTGCGCGCCAAAGCTGCGCACACCTTCAAAGGCCAGTTTGTTTTGCCGCAGCAGCCAGTTGTAGCCAAACACCGCTGGCACGGCCACCGCCAGGCCGATGGCCGTCATGATGAGTGCCTCGCCCACCGGGCCAGCCACCCGGTCAATCGACGCCTGACCCGATGCGCCAATTTTGACCAGCGCGGTGTAAATGGCCCAGACCGTGCCGAACAGGCCCACAAACGGCGCGGTAGAGCCCACCGTCGCCAGCAGCGCCATGCCGCCTTGCATTCGTGTTTGCAGGGTGTTCAAGGCTTGCTCGATGGCACGTATCAGCCATGTGTCGTAGTCCACACGAGGCTTGAGCGCGGCATACTGGTGCACAGCCACGCTGCCCGCATCAGCCACATAGCGCACCGGATTGTCGGGCGTCAACTTGGCCATGTGGGCAGCAAACAGACGCACGTCTTTGAAGACCCCATCAGCGTCCCGCGTCTGTTTTTTCAGGCGGCGCAACGACAGGGTTTTGACCAGCAGCGCATACCAGCTGGCCATCGACATCACCGCAAGCAACAGCAGGCAACCCTTGGCAACCCAGTCACCTTGCAGCCACAGGGCTGACAGGCCGTAGGGGTTAGCAACTGGCAATTGAGGAGAAATTTGCGCAGCTTTGGCGGGCATCGCTTGAAAAGGCGTGGCCTTGCCATCAACCACTGGCCCGGCGGCACGCGGGTTTTTGCCTGCGTCCAGCGTGGTGGTGAGCTGGCTTTGCGCGGCCACAGGTGTGGTCGCGCACAGGGCGCACAGGCCCAGCAATGTGAGGGCCATGCAGGCGGTTGTGAATCGCATCAGGCGTTGGTATGCAGCAGTCGAAAAAATCATGGTGTTGCCTTGAGGGTAGTTCATTTTTTGCATTTCTCTTCAATCGCGCGCTTTAACAAAGGGCCGACCGCCAACAGGCCTTGCACAGGTCCTTCAGGGGTGTCTTTCAGGCAATCAATATTGCCCGCGCCATTGACGGCGTCGGCAAACGGGTCACGTGGTTTGCGCCGCAACTGGTCGTTGGCCAGCTCAGACAGGCTGCGCCGGGGCAAGGCCATCGGTGGGCGGTAAATGTAGCGGGGTGGCAGGTTGAGGTTAAGGCCCTGGCTCTGCGCTGCATTGCCGCTGCTTGCAGCAGGACCGGCCCCCTGCCCTGCGTTGCCTGAAGCCGGCGCGCCGGTGCCAGAGGCAGCCGTTGCACCGGGCGTGGCTTGCGGGGTGTTGACAACGGCAATGGCTGGAGAAGAAGCAGAAGGCGCAGGCGCGGGTGCAGCAACTACCGCCGGTGGCGTGGCTATCGGCACAGACGGCAAAGTTGGCACAGGTGGCGATGGCGATGGCGGGGTTGGTGTTGTTGCTGGTGATAGCTGCGGCGTTGCTAGTTCTGGCAGCTTCGCTTCAACCGGGCGTTCAACAAGCACAGGTTGGGGCGCCGCAAGCACCGCAGCTTTGGGCAAGGCCTGAATGTCTGACTGGACTTGCGGCTGGGACGGCTCAGGCGGCCGAGATGCTACGGGCGCTGGCTTGACAGGGGCTATTTGTGCCGTTTGTGCTGTGCCTGCCAACGGCGTGCTTTGCTGGGTCTGGCTGGCGGGCAACTCCAGCGTCATCGCGGCGCGACCTGCGCGCTGGCGACCATCGCTGATAGCCTGTGGACTGGTTTTAAGCAGCGCATTGTCAGCATCGGTAGCCGCAGCGGTGCTGCGCTTCACATCGGCTTGAAAAATTTGCACCGTCACGCTTTGCACAGCGCCCAGCAAAACGTTTTGCAATGGCCAGTACAGGTTAGCCACCCACAGCAAGCCGACGTGCGCCACAACCACCAGCAAACCGGTGCCCGGCCGCACGCGCTCGGCTGGCAAGGCATAGGGGCGAAGCAACGCTGCTGTCACGCTGGCCTTTGCTCCACAGCTATCCACAGTTTGGTCATCAAAAAGCGCTTTTCCGCATCAAAAACAGCCTGTTTTAGGTATAAATAATAGCCTAAGCCCAATAGATTCGGGCGCAAGCAGCTATTTATTTTGTAGCATTTTCAAATTGTCAGTCCTTGCCTGACCGTAGGGTAACGCAAGTTCAAGCGCAGTTCCCGCTTCAGGCGCTGGTTGTCCAGCCGCCGCGATTCGCTCATAAAACTCAGTTGCATCGCGGGCAGTTGCGCCCTGGCTTCGGCACGGGCCAAGCGTGGTGGGCGGCTCATGCCGTACAGGTCTGCGACCAGGTCAAAGTAGTCACCCATTTTTAAATCGGTGTCATCGCTGGCGTTGGTCACGCGCTGCGGTTTGCCGCGCCAAAGCGCTGCCAGGCAGGCGCGTGCCAGGTCGTCGGCGTGAATGTGGTTGGTGTACACGTCATCACTTGCAGCAAGCACGGGCGTGCCCTTGGCCAAGCGCCCGCGCGGCGTGCCGCCTTCGCGGTCCGGCGCGTAAATGCCGGGGATGCGCAACACATGCACAGCCACCGATGCACTGCGGCCAAACCAGCGCAGCAGGCCTTCAGCATGCACCCGGCGATGCGCGCGCGATGTGTCGGGGTTAACCGGGCGCGTCTCGTTGACCCATTGCCCCTGGCAGTCGCCATACACGCCGCTGGTGGAGCCGTACACCACAGCTTGCGGCAAACCGCGCAGCCGCAAGGCGCGAAGCAGTGCCTGCGTGCGCGGATCGTCGTGGCTGTGTGGGTCACTGTTGGGCGGCGGTGCCAGATGCACCACATGCGTTGCCAGCCCCGCCAGGCGTCGCAAGCTGGCGCTGTTGTCCAGATTGCCTTGCAAAGGCGTGATGCCTTGCAGGCGCAGTTCTGGCAGGCGCGCACTGGACGACGTGAGCGCCATCACATGTATGCGGGCAGGCAACAGGCGGGCCACACGCTGGCCCACATCGCCACAACCGACGATCAAAATACGCTGACGGCGAAAGCGCGAAGGCAGCGCGCCGATGGGGTTTGAATTTGAGGGCAAAATCAGGGCCAGTCATAAACCGCCGCAAACTGCGACTAACGAGAACAAGAAACGTCAAGGATACAGACTATGAGTTTTAACATCACCGTGCAGCCCAGCGGACGTACTTTTACAGCCGAGCCAGACCAGGCCCTGTTGCTGGCCGCCATTGCCCAGGGCATTGGCATGCCTTACGGCTGCAAAGACGGTGCCTGCGGCTCCTGCAAATGCAAAAAGCTCGAAGGCAGCATTACCCAGGGCACGCACCAGCTCAAAGCGCTGTCGCTCGAAGAAGCCGCACAGGGGTTTATTTTGACCTGCTGCGCCACCGCATTGTCAGACGTGGTGCTGGAGTCGCGCCACGTGACGGACGAAAGCGCATTTCCAGTCAAAAAAATGCCGACCCGCGTGGCCAGTCTGGCCAAAGCGTCACACGACGTGATGGTGGTGCGCCTGCAATTGCCAGCGGCCGATGTCTTTAAGTACCACGCAGGCCAGTATGTTGAGTTTTTACTGCGCGACGGTGACCGACGCGCCTATTCGCTGGGCAATGCACCGCACACGCAGGCAGAAAACCCAGGCGCTGAGCTGCACATTCGGCACATGCCGGGCGGCAAGTTCACTGACCATGTGTTCAGCGCCATGAAAGAAAAAGAAATTCTGCGGGTTGAAGGCCCCTTCGGCAGTTTTTACCTGCGTGAAGACAGCACCAAACCGATTGTGCTGCTGGCATCGGGTACCGGTTTTGCACCCATCAAGGCCATCATCGAGCACATGCAGTTCAAGGGCATCACGCGCCCTGCGGTGCTGTACTGGGGTGGTCGGCGGCCAGCTGATTTGTACATGAACGATTGGGTCAAGGGCAAGGTCGCAGAAATGCCGAACCTGACCTATGTGCCCGTTATTTCAGACGCGTTGCCTGAAGATGCGTGGACGGGCCGCACCGGCTTTGTGCACAACGCGGTGCTGCAAGACTTTGCCGATATGTCGGGCCACCAGGTGTATGCCTGCGGCGCACCGATTGTGGTGGACTCCGCGCAGGCGGCTTACATCAAAGCCGGGTTGCCGGAAGACGAGTTTTATGCAGACTCGTTTGTGACGGAGAAAGACAAGGCCCAAGCCAGTGCCTGAGCCTCACCCATCACCCTTCATCAAGATTATTTATGTTGCTTAACATGCCCTCTTTAAATACAAGCCGATTGCTGGCCGTCACCCTGCTGGCCTGCACTGCGCTGGCAACACCGCTGGCCATCAGCCAACCCAAAATCACCCGCATCATCGTGCCCTACGCACCCGGCGGCCCGATTGATGTGACGGCCAGGCTGATGGCCGAGCGCGTCAAGGACACACTGGGCACCGTCATCATTGACAACAAGCCCGGCGGTGGCGGCAACATTGGTGCAGATGCCATTGCCAAAGCAACACCAGACGGCTTGACCATCGGCATCGCTGCCGTAGCCACCCACGCCATCAACCCGTGGCTGTACAGCAAGATGCCCTACAACGCCGCGACCGACTTTGCCCCCATCACGCAAATGCTGCGCGTGCCAAATGTGCTGGTCATCAATGCTGACACGGCTGCGCGCTTGAAGATCAACACCCTGGCCGATCTCATCAAATACGCCAAGGCCAACCCGGCCAAGCTCAACTACGCCAGCGGCGGCAACGGCAGTGCCGGGCATCTGGCGGGTGAAATGTTCAAGGCACAAGCCGGTATTTTTGCCGTGCACATTCCGTACAACGGCGGCAACCCGGCGCAACTGGCGTTGTTAAGCGGTCAGGTAGATTTCAACTTCGACAACCTGGCCACAGCGTCTGCCAACATCAAGGCAGGCAAGCTGAAAGCCCTGGCCGTGACGACTTCAACACGCAGCGCCGTGTTGCCTGACGTGCCAGCAGTAGCCGAGACATTGAAGGGCTTGGAGATTGACACCTGGTGGGGGCTGGTGGCGCCTGCGGGAACGCCTGCTGATGTGGTGGCCAAACTGAATGCTGCGTTTGTGGCGGCACTCAATTCCCCTGAAGCCAAGACGCGATTTGCTGCACTGATGGCAGAGCCTGTCGGAAATTCGTCTGAGCAGTTTGGCGCTTTTATGAAGAGTGAGTTGGGGAAGTATGAGAAGGTGGTTAAGGCTTCTGGGGCCAAGGTTGATTGATGTTTTTAGGTGTTTTTTAGGGCTGTATCCGTCTGGATTCGGGCGTGAGTAGCTCTTGAATTTATAGCGGTTAACTTTCACGTAGCTGCCGGGGGTTGCCCGGCGGCAACTCACTTTTCTTTTGCTTCGCCAAAAGTAAAGTAAGCAAAAGAAAAGGCGACCCGCAGTCTGAGTCCCTTCGCTTCGCTGCGGGCAACCAGCGCTGCTCGAATCCGGCGGCGGTCCAAACAACTCGGCTTCGCCTCAAACAAGTTTGGCCCGACGTTCCGCCTCCATCTGCGCTGCTCGGCTCAGCCAGGACGGGTTTGAGAAAAATTCGGGTTCGGACTTCCCCGAGTCCGAATTCATTCTCACACCCCGTCCTGGCTGGGCTTGAAAAAGTTGAAGGAGACGGATTAAAAAATCTAGATGTCCGACGGCTGCGCAGCAGACTAGTTTCTAGATTTTCCGGTGAGTTATTGGGGTCAGACACCAATTTCGCTTCAGTGCGCAGCACTGAACCCGCAGGGCGAGCCAGAGGCTCGGCGAATTTGGGCTCTGACCCCAAAAACTCACCGCGAAGCGGCCCAGACTGCGGGTCGCCTTTTCTTTGGTTACTTTCTTTTGGCGAACCAAAAGAAAGTGACTCGCCGCCGGGCGACTCCCGGCAAACTCCGCAAGGCCAACCGCTATAAATTCAAGAGCTACTCGCGCCCGAATCTAAAGCGCTACAGCCCAATTCACTCCCCCAAATAAGCCGCCCTAACCCTAGGATCATCCAGCAAAGCCTTGGCCTCACCATTCATCGTCACCACGCCCGACTCCATCACGTAACCCCGATCCGCAATCCCCAGCGCGCGACTGGCATTTTGCTCAACCAGAAGAATCGTCACGCCACGTGACGATACATCCCGCACCACCTCAAAAATCTTGTCCACCATGATGGGTGACAGCCCCATTGATGGTTCATCGAGCAGCAGCACTTTAGGCCGGCTCATCAGCGCACGGCCCATCGCCAGCATTTGCTGTTCGCCGCCGCTCATGGTGCCGGCGAGTTGGTCTTTGCGTTCACGCAGGCGCGGGAAGATGACGAACATTTTTTCCATGTCTGCCGCAATCTCGGCGGTGTCATTTCTGATGTAGGCACCCATTTGCAAGTTTTCAGTGATCGTCATGCGGGTGAACACGCCGCGCCCTTCGGGCACCATGGCCAGGCCATCTTTGACCAAATCCCACGCGCCTTTGCCCTTGATGCTCTGGCCCAGGTACTCTATGTCGCCCTCAGCCATTGGCAATGAGCCGGTGATGGCTTTCATGGTGGTGGTTTTGCCTGCGCCGTTAGAGCCAATCAGCGTGACCAGCTCGCCTTCATTGACATGCAGGTCAACGCCCTTGACGGCCTTGATGCCGCCGTAGGCGACCTTGAGGCCGGTGATTTTTAAAAGTGTGTTTGTCATTGTTTTAAAACCCTCGCCTAATGGCCCGTGCCCAGATAGGCCGTGATCACTTTTTCGTTTTTCTGTACTTCGGCAGGCGCACCCTCGGCAATCTGCTTGCCGTAGTCGAGCACGGTGACGCGGTCACACAGGCCCATCACCAGCTTCACATCATGCTCAATCAGCAAAATCGTGCGGTTGTCTTTGCGGATCTGGTCAATCAGCTCGCGCAGCTGGATTTTCTCGGTCGCGTTCATGCCGGCTGCCGGCTCGTCTAACGCAATCAATTGCGGGTCAGTGGCCAGGGCACGCGCGATTTCCAGGCGGCGCTGGTCGCCGTAGCTCAGGGTGCGGGCCTTGAAGTCGGCGTATTTACCGATGCCTACATAGTCCAGCAGTTCATGGGCGCGTTTGGCAATGGCGGCCTCTTCCGCCTTGAAGCCCGGCGTGCGAAACACAGCGCCTATCAAACCTGAATGGGTACGGATGTGTCGGCCCACCATGACATTTTCAAGCGCTGTCATTTCAGCAAACAGGCGGATGTTTTGAAACGTGCGGGCAATACCGGCCTTGGCCACCTCGTGCACCGCCGTCGGCTGGTAGGGCTTGCCGGCCAGCTCGAAGGTGCCGCTGTCAGGCGTGTAAAGACCTGTCAGCACGTTGAAAAATGTGGTCTTGCCCGCGCCGTTGGGGCCAATCAGGCCGTAAACCTGGCCGCGCTCGATATGGATGCCCACATCGCTCAGCGCCTGCAAACCGCCAAAGCGCTTGGACACGCCAGAAACTTTAAGAATGGTGTCGCTCATGTCAGTCGCCCTCAGGGATTGATGGATGCAACAACTTTGGTGTCAATGTCCGCCGCAGGCTTGCGTGATTTGCCGTGCTCGGGCGACGGCCACAGCCCGCGTGGTCGCATCAGCATGATGGTGATCATGGCCAACGCAATCAGGAGCTGGCGCAAGATGGCGGAATCAAGCCGGCCGTCGGTCATGGCTTGCAAGGGGCCAGCAACATGGCGCAGCACTTCGGGCAATGCGGCCAGCAGCAGCGCGCCCAAAATCACGCCGGGCAAATGGCCAATGCCGCCCAAAACCACCATGGCCACAATCATGATGGACTCCATCAGGCTGAACGACTCGGGCGACACAAAGCCCTGAAACGCCGCAAACATGGCACCCGACACACCGCCGAAGGTAGCGCCCATGCCAAAGGCCAGCAGCTTCATGTTGCGGGTGTTGATGCCCATGGCTTTGGCGGCGATTTCGTCCTCGCGAATCGCCATCCAGGCGCGGCCGATGCGGGAGTTCTCCAGCCTGTGGCAAATCACCACCGACACAATGACCAGCGCCAAAAACAGGTAGTAGTACATCGACACCGAGTTGACAGTAAAGCCAAAAAACTCGTGGTTTTTGCCCAGGTCAAAGCCAAAGAATTTGATCGAATCAATCTGGTTGATGCCTTTGGGGCCGTTGGTCAGATTGATGGGACGGTCGAGGTTGTTTAAAAACACGCGGATGATTTCACCAAACCCCAGCGTGACGATGGCCAGGTAGTCGCCGCGCAGCTTCAGGGTAGGCGCGCCCAGCATGATGCCGAACAAACCCGCAATGGCCGCAGCCGCAGGAATGATGGCCCAGATCGGCAAGTGCAGGCCTTCAGGAAAAGCCCGGGCTATGGCCGGAAAGGCTTCGGCCAGATGCGGCGAGCCCAGCAGTGCCGCCAGGTAGGCACCGACTGCAAAAAACGCAACATAGCCCAGGTCCAGCAGGCCCGCATAGCCGACCACGATGTTCAGGCCGAGCGCCAGCAGCACGTACAGCAGCGCCATATCGACGATGCGTACCCAGGCGTTACCGCCTTGCTGCAATAGCAAGGGCAACACCAGCAAGGCGAGGGCAAAGATTAAAAAAGTGATGAGTTTTCTGGATTTCATTTTTTGATGTCCTTAGGCAGACAGGCTGTGGGCTTGAACCTGGTTTAAAAGTCAGGCCCGGTCTGCCACACGTTCACCCAGCAAGCCTGAAGGCCGCAGCGTGAGCACAAAAATCAGCACGATAAAAGCAAAAATATCCGAGTACTGGCTGCCCAGTACACCGCCAGTCAGCGGGCAAAAATAACCCGCGCCAATCGACTCTATCAGCCCCAGCAATACCCCGCCCAGCACCGCACCGCCCAGGTTGCCAATGCCGCCAAACACTGCCGCCGTGAAGGCTTTGAGCCCCGGCAGAAAGCCCATGGTGTGCTGCACCGTGCCGTAGTTGGACGCGTACATCACGCCCGCCAGCGCGGCCAAAATGGCACCGATGATGAAGGTCGCCGAAATAACGGTGTCGGGCCGCACACCCATCAGCGCTGCGACGCGCGGGTTCTCAGCCGTGGCACGCATGGCACGCCCCAGCCGGGTGTAATGCACCAGCCACATCAGCACAGACAGCGACACCGCCGTGGTTGCCAGAATAAAAATTTGCGTGACGGTAATCACGGCACCGGCAATTTGAATCGGGTCAGCGGGCAGCAAGGTTGGGTAAGGCTTGTAGTTGGGCTTCCAGATGATCATGGCCAGCGTTTGTAGCAGCAGCGACATGCCGATGGCGGTAATCAGCGGGGCCAGTTTGGGCGAGTTGCGCAGCGGCCTGTAGGCAATTTTTTCAATTGCAAAATTCAGTGCGCCGCAAACGACAAAAGCGATCAAAAGAGAAATCAGCAAAATCAGCCAGCCCGGTGTGCCCGGCATGGACTCTTGCATCAGCCCGATGATGGTCCAGCTGGTCAGCGCGCCAACCATCAGGACCTCGCCATGCGCAAAGTTGATCAAATTGATGATGCCGTACACCATGGTGTAGCCCAAAGCAATCAAGGCATACATGCTGCCCAGAACCAGGCCATTGATGACCTGCTGCAGGAATACTTCCATAACGTGATCCTTGAAAAAACGAAAGCTCTAGATCAATAAAAAAGTTGGCCTGCGCAGTCTTTTTGACGGGTGCGGGAGGTTCGACAAATTGTAGTGAAGGACACCTGGCAAGAATCGCGCCGAGGCGCTGCTTTTCGCGGGGTTTACCCTTGAGAATTTTTCAGCTTCAAGGCGTTCAGCTTCTCGGCAATTTTGATCTCCAGCCCACGCGGTACAGGGCGGTAAAAACCTGGCGCTGCCATGCCTTCAGGAAAATAATTTTCACCCGCTGCAAAGCCATCTTCTTCATCATGCGCATAGCGGTAGTTCTTGCCGTAGTCCAGCTCCTTCATCAGCTTGGTGGGCGCGTTACGCAGGTGCATGGGCACAGGCAGCGTGCCGCCTTTTTTAATCAGCGCTTTGGCCTCATTGAAGGCCTTGTAAACGGCGTTGGATTTGGGCGCCACAGCCAGGTAAATCACGCACTCGGCCAGCGCCAGCTCGCCCTCAGGCGAACCCAGCCTTTCATACACGTCAGCGGCGTTCAAGGCGATGGTTAATGCACGTGGGTCAGCCAGGCCAATGTCTTCACTGGCCATGCGAATCAATCGGCGCGCCATGTATTTGGGCTCGGCACCGCCGTCCAGCATGCGCATCAACCAGTACAGGGCAGCGTCCGGGTCAGAGCCGCGCACTGATTTGTGCAGCGCCGAGATGGTGTCGTAAAACTGCTCACCGCCCTTGTCGTAGCGGCGCATTTTCTCGCCCAGAACGGTCATCAGCCAGGCGTCGGTAACCTCAGTGATCGCACCGGATTTTTCATTGCCAGCAGCCACCGCCAGTGATTCCAGCGTGTTGAGCAACCGCCGTGCATCGCCATCGGCGTAGGCGACCAGTCGGTCAACAGCATCTGACGCTATTTTTTCAATAGCTGTCAGCGCACGATTTTCAAGGGCTACAGCCACTATTTTCTTTAAATCCGGCTCTGAAAGCGGTTGCAGCACATACACAGCCGCCCGCGACAGCAGAGCCGAGTTGACTTCAAATGACGGGTTTTCAGTTGTGGCACCAATGAAGGTGAAAAGCCCGCTTTCAACGTGCGGCAGAAATGCGTCTTGCTGGCTTTTGTTGAAGCGGTGTACCTCATCGACAAACACGATGGTTCTTTTGCCACTATCGCCGCCCTGCCCCAGCCAGACATTGGCCTGCTCTACCGCCTCACGAATGTCTTTGACACCGCCCAGCACCGCCGACATGGTGATGAAGTGCGCATCAAAGCTGCTGGCCATCAGCCGCGCAATGGTGGTTTTGCCCACGCCCGGAGGCCCCCACAAAATACAACTGTGCGGCTGGCCTGATTCAAACGCGATGCGCAGCGGCATGCCGTCACCCAGCAGATGCTGCTGGCCAATGACGTCGCCAAGTGTTTGTGGACGCAGGCGTTCCGCGAGCGGAATATTTGTTGGACGTGCTTTCATAGACTGTCTGGCGGCGAGGCTTCAGGCAACATCAGGAATTTTAAATACCACGTTCATCTGAGGTTCATTTTTTGTTAAGGAGCTGTTCATTTTTTAATCATGAAGCGTTCAGACAGCGGATTTCCAATAACACCAGCGGAAAAAACGACCGTTGCAATTGAAAGATTAAAAATTGCTTAACCAATGTAAAGGACAAAAAATGACATTAAACCAATTCGCTCATGCCACCCTACTGCTGGGCAGCATCGTATTTTCCGGCGGCATTTTCGCCAAAAACCCAACACCAGTCTACAGTGCAAACATCACAGAAGCTGAAGTATTGGCAGTTCAAAAAGGATGGGGCGATGCCTTGATTCAAATTAGCAACGACTACACCTCAGGTGGCTATGCCAAAGCCAAGGCGACCGCAAATGCTGTGCTGGATGCGGCTTATGGCTACAACATGGGCCCGGTACTGTTCAAACCCACATTGACTGTGGTACCGCAAACGTTTCGCGTAACCAAAGAAGGCGCACTTTCATACTTCGTGGGCGGTGACAGCAACTACCCTAAAGACACCGGATTTGCTCTTAAGGGCTGGAAAAAAGTTGACATTGAAAATGCAGCTATTCACATCAACGGGGACGTGGCCTCCACCATGGGTCATGTGATATTTACCGACAAAGATGGCAAAAAAACCACTGTGGATAAAACCTGGGCCTTCAAGAAAGACGACATGGGGAAAATCCGCATCGTTGTTCACCACTCCTCGTTGCCGTATACGGGTCAGTAAAACAGACAGTCATCTGCATACACACATCATCCTGCCTGTGAAGCATGGCCAAACCGCAGGCCAGCTAAAACGGGATGGTGGGGTGTTTGTTTATCCAGTAAGCTAACTGCATGATCAGATCCCGACTAAGTATCACCTTTGCTGCGTTGGTTGTATTGGCCATCATGCAAGGAGTTTTCACTTTTTGGGCAACGAACTCTGCTGCACACCATGCCCAGCGGAGTGTGGTGGCCACCAGTATGCTTAACCATTATTTAGAGCTGGGTGCCAACAAACAGCGGTTGAAAGTCTGGTTTGCACAATCGGCTTTGGCTGGCGATGCACCAGAGACGACAAAAACCGCTCTGCTGGAAAAAATGTCGCGCAGCCTTGAAGAACTGCAAAAACTTGCGCCCAGAGATGCCGCATTGAATCGTAACGACGGTGACAGTGAATACGCCGCGTTGCAACTTCTTGTGCAAAATTTTTCTGTTTTGAAAGCTTCTGCGGAAGCTGTCAGATTTCAACCGACAGCTATCGATCAGTCTAGTGCGTGGAAAAATCTTATCGGTATTTTTGACCGCTCAGATGGTCGTGATGTGCGGCCTGTTTTAGAGCAGGCCGTGGTGAGACAACGCGCTACCAGCGATTTGGCCAAGTCGCAACTCGCTGATGCCTTGGCCAGAATGAGAACGGCCAGTTTGTTGTTGGCTTTCATTTCTGTCGCACTGGGGGTGTTTGCAGTCGTCTATTTCGTCAAGCGCATGCACCAACCATTTGATGCTTTGGTGCAGGCCGCTACGGCCATAGCACAAGGGAACTACACTCACCGTGGATTTGTAGGCGCTGATGATGAATTTGGCCAAATTGCGCGTCAGCTTAATGCAACTGCTATTAAATTAGAAGCTGCACGCTTACTTAGTCAAAGCGTTCGGCAAGGTTTGGATGATGCCATTGCCGTCAAAACTGCGGATGTCACCCGTAGTCACGAAGCATTGCTGCGTATCGACAGCCGGCGCAGACAATTCTTTGCCGAAGTCAGCCATGAATTACGAACACCCGTTACGGTAATTCGTGGTGAAGCAGAAATTGCCTTGCGCGGAACGCACCATGACGCGCCATACTACCGCGCCAGTTTGAGCCGAATTGTCGAAGCTACCGCCGACTTGAGCCGTCGTGTAGAGGATTTGCTGCAGTTGGCCAAAGAAAATAGCCAGCATTACGCGTTGAAGCTTCAGCCTACATATTTGAGTGTTGTAGTCAAAGCTGCCCTGTCGCAAATTACAGCTGTAGCTGCCAACCGAAACATCGCTATTACTCAAACCAGCGAGGTGATCACTCCGGAAGCAGAATACGCCATGATTCATGCTGACAAAGACCGCTTGCAACAGGTTCTGACGATTGTGCTGGAAAATGCGGTGCGCTACAGCGAGTCACCAGGCCAAGTGAGCGTTGGCATTCACGTGGATACCACTGCTGGTACAGCGAACATTACAGTCATTGATCAAGGTATCGGCTTGTCGGAAAGCGAATCACTGGGAGCTTTTGAGCGTCATTTTCGAGGCGAAAAAGCACGCCAGATGCGCCCTGACGGCGCAGGGCTGGGCTTGTCAATTGCACGAGCCATCATCGTCGCGCACGACGGCCAGATCGATCTGGAAAATAATGTCTTGTACGAAGCAAATGGTTCTTGCGTCGCGAGTGGTGGCGTTCGGGCGACGATCATGCTACCCCTGCTACAGACAGCGGATACCGCACAAACAATTCAGGACAAAGAGCACCCCAAACAAGGCATTGCAGAAAATGTACTGGCATGAACCTGCTGGTTGTAGAAGACGACCCAAGGGTGGCAGATTTTTTGCAACGTGGATTGCGTGCTGAAGGTTATCGTGTGAGCTTGGCCAGCGATGGTCAGGCCGCTTTGGCAGCCATCCGGACTGAAGTTTTTTCAGCTGTTTTGCTTGATGTAATGCTGCCTGGAATGAACGGCATTGAAGTGTGTCAGCAACTGCGCGCCGACCGAAACTCTGTACCGATTTTGATGTTGACCGCCATGGGCACCGTACAAGACCGCGTGACAGGCTTACGCTGCGGCGCCGACGATTATCTGACAAAACCTTTTGCTTTCGATGAGTTATTAGCGCGTATTGAATCATTGATGCGCAGGCCTTCCGAGATACAAACGCGCGGCACACAGTCCACGCAATTGAAGGTCGGAGCACTGATTTTTGACCGCGAAAAAATGGTCGTCTACAACGGTGCTCAAGAGATTTCTCTCACCGCCAAAGAACTGGCGCTACTTGAGCTTTTGATGAGCGCACCCGGCCGACTGTTCAGCCGTGAAAGGATTTTGTCAAATGTCTGGGGTACGTATGAAGACCCGCTGACCAACGTGGTGGATGTTTACATAGGCCGTGTACGGGGAAAAATTGACCGGGACGGACAACTGTCACTGATTCAAACGGTACGCGGGTTGGGCTACAAAATTCAGGAAATTTAAAAATCTCAGGGAAATAACAATGCAAATTTACGGCAAATTTTTACAAAATACATTAGGTTCATTCACTGCCTGCTGACATCCGTGCCAGCAGGCGGTTTGAATAGAAAGTTGGCAGCATTTAACACCGGGTTGACTTCAAATTGGCTAAACGTCATTACCGAGCGTTGACCAAAACTGTCGAGAATCTCCAGCGCTGCCAGCTCGCTGCCTTTTTCAGTGGTTTTAAATCCGACGGTGATGTTTTGCAACTGGCCTTCTTTGGTTTTGGGCACGGCTTGCACCCATTGAATGCCATCTTTCAAACCAGACTTTTCTGGCAAAGCAGTCAGCGTGAAATCAGCCTGTAAACCTTTCAGGTCAGCCGCAGTGGCAATCACGGCGGCGGGTGTGCCGTTCAGCACCTGAGCCAGTTTGCGGGCGGTGACCTGGTTCAGGTCCACATCATGCAGCCACAGCGTTTGGCCGTCAGAAACGATGGACTGCTCAAACGGTTTTTTATACAAAAACTTGAAGCGGTTGGGCCGCAAAAACTCAAACGTGCCGCTGGACGTTTTGACCTTTGGCGTTTGCCCTTCTTTGGCAGGGCTGGTGACGACCTGGGTGAAGGCTGCACGGCCACTTTTGGTGTTTTTAACGAAGTTTTCTAGGTCTTTTAGGGATGTAGCCCCCTGTTCCTGAGCGCAAGCAGCTACTGAAAACATAGCAATTGCCAAGCCTGTGAAAGTTGCCAGAAAATACTTTGGCTTACGCATGATTTTGAAAATAGTCATTTTGAATAGTATTGCAGTGACGTGAGCCACACCCTGTCGTCATTCAGCCCGTGCAGGCACCAGAATCTCGCGCTGGCCACTGCCTGACATCGCGCTGATGAGGCCGGCTTTTTCCATTTCTTCGAGCATGCGGGCGGAGCGGTTGTAGCCGATTTTCAAATGCCGCTGAACCAGCGAAATGGATGCCTTGCGGTTCTTCAGCACAATCTCTACCGCCTGGTCGTACATTGGGTCTTTCTCGCCGCCTGATTCCGACAAGTCGCCCCCCAGGTCGCCGCCTTCATCATCGGCCACGCCGCCTTCCAGCACGCCGTCAATGTAGTTGGGTTCGCCCTGCGACTTTAAATAGGCGACCACGCGGTGCACTTCATCGTCGCTGACAAAAGCGCCATGCACGCGAATCGGAAAACCCGTCCCGCTGGGCATGTACAGCATGTCGCCCATGCCCAGCAAGGCTTCCGCACCCATCTGGTCAAGAATGGTGCGGCTGTCGATTTTGCTGCTGACCTGAAATGACAGGCGTGTTGGAATGTTGGCTTTGATCAGCCCGGTGATCACGTCAACACTGGGGCGCTGCGTGGCCAGCACCAGGTGAATGCCGGCTGCTCGCGCTTTTTGTGCCAGCCGGGCAATCAGCTCTTCAATCTTTTTGCCCACCACCATCATCAAATCGGCCAGCTCGTCAATCACCACCACGATGTAGGGCAGGCGCTCCAGCGGCTCGGGCTGGTCAGGCGTCAAGCTGAAGGGGTTGTAAATAAACTCGCCCTTGGCCTTGGCATCGTCAATCTTGACGTTGTAGCCCGCCAGATTGCGTACGCCCATTTTGCTCATCAATTTGTAGCGTTTTTCCATTTCGGCCACGCACCAGTTCAGGCCGTGCGCAGCCTGGCGCATGTCGGTGACCACCGGGCACAGCAAGTGCGGAATGCCTTCATAGACACTCATCTCCAGCATCTTGGGGTCAATCAACAGCAGCCGCACGTCGCGTGCATCGGCCTTGTAGAGCAGACTCAAAATCATGGCGTTGATGCCGACTGACTTGCCTGAGCCCGTGGTGCCCGCCACCAGGCAATGCGGCATTTTGGCCAGGTCAGCCACAACAGCATGACCCGCAATGTCTTTGCCCAAACCCATGGTAAGCAGGCTCTTGGCCTCGTTGTAAACCTGTGACCCCAAAATCTCGCTGAGCTTGATGGACTGGCGTTTGGCGTTTGGCAGCTCTAGCGCCATGTAGTTTTTGCCGGGAATGGTTTCAATCACACGAATGGACACGAGACTCAGCGCACGCGCCAGGTCCTTTGCCAGCCCTACGACTTGTGAGCCTTTTACGCCGGTGGCAGGTTCAATTTCATAACGGGTGATGACCGGCCCGGGTGCAGCAGCCACCACGCGCACCTCAACCCCAAAATCTTTGAGCTTTTTCTCAATCAGGCGGGAGGTCATCTCTAGCGTTTCAGGTGCGACGCCTTCCTGCTTGGACGGCGCGCCATCAAGCAAATCAACTTGCGGCAGCTTGGAGTCAGGCATCTCACTGAACAGCGGCTTTTGACGTTCTTTGACGACGCGTTCGCTTTTGGGAATGTCTGCCAGCGTCGGCTCAATCAGCACGGGGATGGGGTGGTGCTCTTCAATCTCGATACGCTCATCGATCAAGGTGTCTTCGCGTTCTTTGGCGGCTTTTTTACCCACCGCCAGGTCCTCAGCCATTTCACGCTTTTCACGCCGCGAATCGATCAGGTTGCTGATCCACTCACCCAGGCGCTGGGCCGTATGTGCCCATGAAAAACCAAACACGCTGGAGGCCGCAATCACACCCAGAGCAATCAGCACCAGGCCAGAACCGGCAAAGCCCAGCCACTTCACGCCCGAACTGCCGACCAGGTAACCCAACGCGCCACCCGCGTGGTCAGGCAGGCGCACTTCAAAACGGTACAAGCGCGACCATTCCAGACCCGTGCTTGCTGCTAACAGCAGCAGCAGGCTGAGCCAGAATTTGGCACGGCTGGCGTGCAGCGGCGCAGCGCCATCCAAAGCCTCGCCGCGCAACCAGTGCGCCAGCGATGCCAGCCACGCACGCAACCCGGCAGCCAGCATCCACCAGACTGAAAACCCGAGCAAAAAATAACTGGCATCGGCCAGGTAAGCGCCCAGCCTTCCGCCCCAGTTGCGGGCCGCAGCCGGTGCATTGCCAAGCGCCTGGGCATTGCCTGAAGTGGACCATGCGCTGTCCAGGGTTGAGTAGCTGAGGAGTGCCAATAGCCAGAAAATCAGGCCCAGCAGGCCGAGGATCAGCCCCACCTCATGGGCAAAGCGTTTAACCCCGGCGGGCGCGCCGATAGTTGGGTTGTTGCGGGAATTCAGGGTATCGAGTGAGTAAGTCATAGGCCTCAGCAGAGCTTACCGCAGTTAAGTCACTGCCTGAAAACGAAGCGCGGTTGTGTCAGGTAAATCAACCGTAAAAGTTCAACCCGACAATCGTCACTCAAGTGAACTCAGGCGCTCTTTGACAACCATCGAGCCGTCGGCGCGGGTTTCAATAAATCCACGCTCTTCCAGGTCTTTCATCACGCGGCTGACCATCTCGCGCGATGCACCGACCATTTTGGCGAGGTCCTGCCGGGAAACCTTGTCGCGTATCACGGCGTTGCCCAGGCTGTCCACCGTGGCAAATTCCAGCAGCGCCCTGGCAACCCGACCATACACATCCATCAAGGCCAGTGATTCGATTTTGCGGTCGGCATGGCGCAGGCGCTGCACCAGCCCCTTCATGACGGCGTACGCCATGGACGAGTTTTCAGGCAGGCAGCGCGCAAACTCAAGCCGCCCCAGTACCAGCACATCGGTGGTCACTTCGGCACGCACCGTGGCGGAGTGCGGCTCGTTGTCAATCAGGCTCATCTCGCCAATATAGTCACCGGGCTGCATGGTCGCCAAAATGACTTCACGTCCCCGTGCATCGGTGGTGACCACGCGGGCACGGCCCGTCAAGATGATGGCCAGAGAATTTGATTTTTTTCCTTGCTCAACAATCGATTCGCCACGCTTGAAGCGGCATTTGACAACGGCTTCAGCCACCGATTCGGCCTGACCAGCCGTGAGCATTGAAAAAAGCGGAACCCTGCGGATCAATTCGAGGTTAGACACCATGGTGGACATTTTTTTCTCCTCTAGCCTTGTTAAGTTCAGGACAAAACGCAAGTCCCTACAATAGTCGGCACATGTTGGTTCAGGGTTTGGTTGCCAATAATCGCAACTTTATAACCCTTTGACTTTAACTGACTTATTACATAATTCCCATCAGATTTTTTAATCATGAAACATTCAAAAGTACTCATTCTGGGCTCTGGCCCAGCGGGTTACACGGCAGCCATTTATGCCGCCCGAGCCAACCTCAATCCCGTGCTGATCACTGGCATTGCGCAGGGTGGGCAGCTGATGACCACGACCGAGGTAGACAACTGGCCCGCCGACGTGCACGGCGTGCAGGGGCCAGAGCTGATGCAGCGGTTTTTAGAGCACGCCGAGCGCTTTAAAACTGAAATCATTTTTGACCACATTCACACGGTTGATTTTTCAAAACGCCCTTTCACGCTGACAGGCGACAGCGGCGTTTACACCTGCGACTCACTGATCATCTGCACGGGTGCATCGGCCAAATACTTGGGCCTTGAGAGCGAGACTGCCTTCATGGGGCGCGGCGTGTCCGGTTGTGCCACCTGCGACGGGTTTTTCTACCGCGAGCAAGACGTGTGCGTGGTGGGCGGCGGCAACACGGCAGTTGAAGAAGCGCTGTATTTGTCCAACATCGCCAGCAAGGTTTATCTGATACACCGCCGTGACAAGTTCAAGGCGGAAGCGATTCTGGTTGACAAGCTGCACGAGAAAGTTGCCGCCGGGAAAATCGTATTGAAAACTTTCAACACGCTTGAACAGGTGCTGGGCGATGCAGGTGGCGTGACAGGCGTGCGCCTGAAAAGCACGCTTGATGAATCAACCCAGGATATTGAGCTCAAAGGCTGCTTTATCGCCATCGGTCACCAGCCGAACACCGATATTTTTGCGGGCCAGCTGAACATGAAGGGCGGCTACATCATCACCAAAACCGGGCTGGATGGCTTTGCCACCATGACCAGTGTGCCGGGCGTGTTTGCGGCTGGAGACGTACAAGATCACATTTACCGCCAGGCCATCACCAGCGCGGGCACAGGCTGCATGGCGGCGCTGGATGCACAGCGCTTTCTTGAGCAAAGCACGTAGCCCGGGTTTGGACTCGTCCGGTTTTCAGGCTATAATCAAAGGCTTCGCCGGATTACCCCATGGGTTTTTCGCATCATTTTTATTTTTTTACGGAGTGCTTATGGCACGCGTCTGTCAGGTAACGGGTAAAGGCCCGATGGTAGGAAACAATGTTTCCCATGCCAACAACAAAACCAAACGTCGGTTCATGCCCAATCTGCAGTACCGCCGCTTTTGGGTCGAGACCGAAAACCGTTGGGTGCGTTTGCGCATCACCAGCGCGGGTTTGCGTTTGATCGACAAAAAAGGCATCGACGCGATCCTGGTGGATCTTCGTGCCCGCGGCGAAGTTAATTAATTCGCAACTGACTAGGAAATATCATGGCTAAAGGCGCACGCGAAAAAATCAAGCTGGAATCAACCGCCGGCACCGGTCACTTTTACACGACCACCAAAAACAAGAAAACCACGCCCGACAAAATGCTGATCATGAAGTTTGATCCTAAAGCACGCAAGCATGTGGAATACAAAGAAATCAAGCTGAAGTAATTCAGCCTGATTAAAAAACCGCTGGCAGCAATGTTCAGCGGTTTTTTTACGTCTGCAATATTTCAACACTTTTTCAGCCCATAAAAAAGCCGCCCTGATGACAAGCATCAGTGCGGCTATCTGAAGAGCGTAGCTTCAAGCTTTGGCGGCGCGCAGCTTCATTGAGAACTCATGCAGTGCCGCGATGCCGCTTTCTTCAGCGCGGTGGCACCAAGCCTGAAGATCTGCCGTCAGTTGCTCACGTGAGGCCGATGTCGTCAACCACATCTGGCGCAGCTCTTCACGCATGGTGACCATCTTGTCAAGTACCGGGTGCTCGGCTCTGACTTGAGCCAACTGCGGCTTGGCAGACGCAGGCACCATGTCATCGTCACGGTGGAGCCAGCGATTGGCTTTACGCAGCACTGATGCGTCTGCATTTTTTGATTTCAAGGCTGCGATTTCAACGTTGCCAGCATGGCGCAAAGCCCGCGCATAACCCGCCATGACCTCGTAGCGGTGGGCAATCAACGCCTCCAGCGTTTTTTCATCCGCGACAGGCTGGATGCTGCCCAGTTGCAACTTGGGCGGTACTTTTTTGACTTTGGCCAGGCCGATCATTTCAAGCGCCCGAATGTAGCCCCAGCCGATGTCAAACTCATACGGCTTGACCGAGAACTTGGCCGACGTGGGATAGGTATGGTGGTTGTTGTGCAACTCTTCACCGCCAATCATGATGCCCCAGGGCGAAATGTTGGTGCTCGCATCTGGTGACTCAAAATTGCGGTAGCCCCAGTAGTGGCCAATGCCATTGATGATGCCGGCTGCCGTTACAGGAATCCAGGCCATTTGCACCGCCCACACGGCCAGACCAGCCGCACCAAACAGCGCCAGATTGATGATCATCATCAGACCAACGCCTTGCCAGCTGTAGCGGGTGTACAGGTTGCGTTCAATCCAGTCGTTGGGTGTGCCATGGCCATACTTGGTCATGGTTTCCTTGTTTTTACTCTCGGCGCGGTACAGCTCGGCACCTTGCCAAAACACCTTTTTAATGCCATGCGCCACGGGGCTGTGGGGGTCATCCACGGTTTCGCATTTGGCGTGGTGTTTGCGGTGAATGGACACCCACTCCTTGGTGACCTGGCCCGTACCCAGCCACAGCCAGAGGCGGAAAAAGTGCGATGGCAGCGCGTGCAAGTCCATCGCCCGGTGTGCCTGGTGGCGGTGCAGGTAAATGGTCACGCTCGCAATGGTGATGTGGGTCGTCACCAGTGCATACAAAACAATTTGCCACCAGCTGGCAGCCAGTAAGCCGTGGGCCAGCCAGTCAAGGCCAGCGTTCAAAAACATCATAAAAGTCCTTTAAACATTCTGTGCGGCAACGCTTGGCAACAAACGTTTGAGCGCCGTACAAATTCACTGTCTATTCTATGCTGATTGATAGAAAACATCAAACATAGATTGCCGATTCAACAGCTGAGGGCAAAGTACCAAAAAACACGCATCAAACGTTAAATTTCGTCAATTAGCATTTAAACATCGTTAAAAATATCACGACTTCTGCCAAACCGCTGCAAAGAAACCATCCGTCTGGTGCAGGTATGGCCATAGCCGCAGGTAGGGGCCGCTGCACAGTTTTGCTGCATTTTCAACGCCCGCATGGGTCAATAAAGGGGCCACTTCGAGGACGTTAAAGTCTTTGTTAGCAGTTGTAAATGCTTCGGCAATATTTTCATTTTCTTCACGCAAAACGCTGCAGGTGGCGTACACCAGCCGCCCCCCGGGTTTTAAAAGCCGTGCAGCGCTCTGCAAAATGGCGGTTTGCTTGGCCACCAGTTCCACAATCGCCTTGGGGGTTTGCCGCCATTTCAAATCAGGGTTGCGGCGCAAGGTACCCAGGCCAGAACAAGGTGAATCGACCAGAACCCGGTCAATCTTGCCCGCCAGGCGCTTGATACGGTCATCGCGCTCATGCGCAATCGCCACCGGATGCACGTTGGACAAGCCGCTGCGCGCCAAGCGCGGTTTGAGTGCCGCCAGCCGATGGCCTGACGTGTCAAACGCATACAGCCGCCCGGTGCTGCGCATCATTGCACCGATGGCCAGCGTTTTACCGCCCGCACCGGCGCAAAAGTCCACCACCATTTCGCCGCGTTTGGCCTCGACCAATAAGGCCAGTAGCTGCGAGCCTTCATCCTGCACCTCAATCGCGCCGCGTGTGAAAGCATCGAGCTTGCCGAGCTGCGATTTGTCGGCCAGCCGCAATCCCCAGGGTGAATACGGTGTGACTTCAGTCTTCAGGCCGGCCTTGCTGAGTTCCTTTTGAATGTCAGCACGCTTGTCCTTGAGCGTGTTGACGCGCAAGTCCAAGCCCGCTGGCGCATTCAGGCTTTCCACCAGCGGCCAGAAGTCGTCGCCCAACTGCGTTTTAAGAGGCTCCACTAGCCAGTTGGGCAGGTTGTGGCGGTGCAGTTCCATCAGGTCTTCGGTTTTAACCTGGTCACAGCGTTTGAGCCAGTCGATTTCCTGATCGGTCAGGGCAGCCATCAAAAACTCGCGGTCAGCCGCAAAGCCCAAGATCGCCAACCTGCGCTCGGGCGCGCCATGACCATGCTGGGCCAGGTAGGTGTAAAGGTTTTTCTTGCGCAGCACGCCGTAAACGGTTTCCGCCAGTGTGGCACGCTCACGCGGGCCGAGGCGAAACTCGCGGAAATACTTCGACAACATCATGTCGGCGGGCTGGTCAAATTTGAGAACGTGCTTGAGCAGATCAGAGCAACTGTCGAGAAGGGCTTTAGGATGCATATCACTACATTGTCCCATCACACTCTTTTTAAAGCCTTGCATCGCATGTCAGAACAACTTCCAGCCCTAATCACCACCCCGCCCGGCCTGTACAAACACTACAAAGGCATGCTGTATGAAGTGATTGGTACCGTGCGCCACAGTGAAGATTTAAGCCCAATGACGCTGTACCGCGCGCTGTACGGCGAGCACGGCTTGTGGGTGCGGCCTGCGGCGATGTTCAATGAAGAGGTGGTGATTGATGGCATGCGGCAGCCAAGGTTCACCCGGCAGCCAGAGAAATAAAGCGTGTCGTCGATAATCGACGGTTATGCCCGAAATTACTGAAATAGAAAAACAGGTCAAACGTCGCCGCACGTTTGCCATCATCTCCCACCCCGACGCGGGCAAGACCACACTGACTGAAAAGCTGCTGCTGTTCTCGGGTGCGATTCAAATTGCCGGCAGCGTCAAAGCCCGCAAGGCCGCACGCCACGCCACCAGCGACTGGATGGAAATTGAAAAGCAGCGCGGCATATCTGTTGCGTCGTCGGTCATGCAGATGGAGTACCGCGACTGCGTGATCAACCTGCTCGACACACCAGGACACCAGGACTTTTCAGAAGACACCTACCGCGTGCTGACGGCTGTTGATGCAGCGCTGATGGTGATTGACGCGGCCAATGGCGTCGAACCACAAACCCGCCGCCTGCTGCAAGTCTGCCGGGCACGCGGCACACCGATTTTGACAGTAGTCATCAAGATGGACCGCGAGGTGCAAGACCCGATGACGGTGATGGACGAGATTGAGCGCGAGCTGGGCATGGCGGTCGTACCGTTCACATGGCCTGTAGGCATGGGCAAACTGTTCCACGGCGTGTATGACCGCCGTGAAGACCGGATGCGTGTGTTCAGCCCTGGTGAAGACAAAGCGGGCGGTGATGATGAAATTCTGGCCGGGCTGAACAATGCCGAGGCTGCCAAACGCTTTGGCGCAGAGTACGAACAGGCCAAAGGCGAGATTGAACTGGTGGCAGGCGCCACACCTGAATTTAATCGCGAGCTGTTTTTGACTGGCAAGCAAACGCCGATGTTTTTCGGCTCAGCCATCAATAACTTTGGCGTGCAGGAAGTGCTCGATGCGCTGGTTGACTTGGCCCCCGCACCCGCAGATCGCACCGCCATGCAGCGCGTGGTGCATCCTGAAGAGAAAAAGTTTTCGGGCGTGGTCTTCAAAATCCAGGCCAACATGGACCCTGCGCATCGCGACCGCATCGCGTTTTTGCGCGTGGCCAGCGGCGAGTTCACACGCGGCATGAAGCTCAAAGTGGTGCGCAGCGGCAAAGAACTTCGCCCCAACACCGTCGTCAGCTTTATGAGCCAGCGCAGGGAATTGCTAGACACGGCATTCGCTGGTGACATCATCGGCATCCCCAACCACGGCGTGCTGCAACTGGGCGACACGCTGACCGAAGGCGAAGCGCTGCAATTTACCGGCCTGCCGTTTTGTGCGCCTGAAATGTTTCGCGCGGTGGAGGTGGCCGACCCATTGCGTACCAAGCAACTGCGTGCCGGCTTGACGCAACTCGGTGAAGAAGGTGCGATTCAGGTTTTCCGCCCCATTGCAGGCTCGTTGCTGCTGTTGGGCGCGGTGGGCCAGTTGCAATTTGAAGTAGTGGCGCATCGGCTGGAGCATGAATATGGCGTCAAAGCGCGCATCATGCCCAGCAACTTTAATCTGGCGCGCTGGGTGACGTGTGACGATGCCCATGAGCTGAAAAAATTCATGGACGCCAACGCGCACCGCGTGGCACTCGATGCCGTCGATGCGCCCACGCTGCTGGTGGACCACAGTGCCACGCTGCGGGCGGTAGAGCAGCAATGGCCGAAAATCAAATTCCACGCTCTTCGCGAGCATGCCGGCTTGGTGTTCCAGTCAAAAATGTGACTTTTGACTGCTTGCAAGAGCCAAAAGCCAACAAATTCGAGCGTAATAGCTATTACAACAATAGCGTTTAACATTCCTCAAGACTCG
>JANOWR010000156.1:0-1562 GCA_031417995.1 Polaromonas sp.
GCTTCGCCGAATTGCCCATATCGACATGGACGCTTTTTTTGCGTCCATCGAGCTGCTGCGCTACCCACAACTGAAGGGCTTGCCGGTGGTAATTGGTGGTGGACGGCGCAAGGTTGATGACGCGCTGTTGGCGGCCCAGCCTGAGCGCCAGACCCGGTTTATTCCGGTAGCAGATTTCCCCATCCTCAAGGATTATGTAGGGCGCGGCGTGATCACTACTGCCACCTACGCAGCGCGGCAGTTTGGCGTGGGCTCGGCGATGGGCATGATGAAGGCTGCCAAATTGTGCCCGCAAGCAATTGTGCTGCCGGTTGATTTTGATGAAGTGCGCAAATACTCGCGGCTGTTTAAAAGCACTATTGTCGACATTGCTCCGCTGATGGAAGACCGCGGCGTAGACGAGGTATACGTGGACTTTACCGATGTACCGGGAGGCCAGCGTGAAGGCGGGCGAGTGCTGGCGCGCCTGATTCAAAAGGCGGTGTTTACCGCAACCGGGCTGACCTGCTCAGTAGGTGTGGCGCCCAACAAGCTGCTGGCCAAAATGGCCAGTGAGTTCAACAAGCCCAATGGCGTGTCCATCGTTCACGAAGCCGACCTGCAAAGCAAAATCTGGCCGTTGGCGTGCCGCAAGATCAACGGCATTGGGCCCAAGGCCGACGAAAAGCTGGCCGCGCTGGGCATTCAAACCATCGGCGAGATGGCAGCACTGGACGCTGCTTTTCTGATCAGCAAGTTTGGCAAAGCCACCGGCGCGTGGATGCATGAAGTAGCCTGGGGCCGTGACGACCGGCCTGTAGTGACCAGCAGCGAGCCGGTCAGCATGAGCCGCGAAACCACTTTTGACCGCGACCTTCATGCGGTGCGCAACAAGGCCGAGCTGGGCATGATTTTTACCGAGCTGTGTCAAAAGCTCGCTGCTGATCTGCAGCGCAAAGGCTACGCCGCAAAAACCGTTGGCATCAAGGTGCGCTACGACGACTTCAAAATCGCCACGCGCGACCATACGCTGGCCAGCCACACGGCAGATGCCGCCACCATCCGGCACACCGCTGGCCTGTGTTTGAAGCGCATGCCGCTGGCCAAAAAACTGCGCTTGCTGGGCGTGCGGGCGGCGTCGCTTGAAAGTGCAGACCTGCTGGCTGACATTCAAGCAAATACTGCTGCAGACCAATCAATACGGGCGCAAGCAGCTCCTGATATTGTAGCAACTTTATTGCTGACCGACCAGCTTTTCTAGCATACGGCAGTAGGGTTGACGATCCTCGCCAATGAAGTAGCTGCGCTGCGTTGCAGCACCTTCGCGCCCGAAAATGGAGGCCGGTTTCAGGCATTTTTGAATCTGATTGAAAATCTGCAGCGTACCTGCTGGGTACACACGCTGTATCTGCAATATTTCCATCACCTGTTTGAACTAGAGACTGATCGCACATGAAAAAACTTTTTCTTCTGGTCGCCCTGCCCTTGCTGGGTGTTTTTGCCAACGCCGGCAGCCTGCAGGTCAGCGTGCTCGATAAAGACGGCAAAGTCGTACCCAACGCCGTGGTGGTCGTGATGCCGTC
>JANOWR010000157.1:0-1585 GCA_031417995.1 Polaromonas sp.
GTCCTGGTGCATGACCAGCGGGATGTGCGGATAGGCTTCAATGGCAGCCGCAATCAGGTGCTTGATGAATGCCTCGCCCGCGTATTTGCGGGCCCCAGCGCTGGCTTGCAAAATCACCGGCGCGCCGACTTCATCGGCCGCAGCCATCACAGCTTGCACTTGCTCTAAATTGTTGACGTTGAACGCTGGAATGCCGTAGCCATTGACTGCAGCGTGGTCCAGCAGCTCGCGCATTGATACGAGTGCCATGAAAGTCCTCAATAGATGTTGTGGTCAACGCCGCGTGCAGCGTTGCACAACTTGGTGGTCATTATTCTTGAATTTTTGCCTGGTAACCGGGTGGTAACCCGCTGCCGGGGCATGCCTAGATTCTAACGTTCGACTTGATGAAACCACTGACGCGCTCCAGCACCGGCGCCCTGCCGCGCAGGACCTTGGCCATGGAAGCAACAAGCGTTACGTGGCCGACTGAATCGTAAAGTTGTGATTCAACCTGCACGCCGCTGCTGCGCAGGCGCTCAGCCAACGCGATGGTGCTGCGCTGCGGATCTACCGAGTTGTCTTTGGTAGGCGCAATGAGCAGTGCCGGTGGCGACGCGCTGGAGGCATGCACCATCGGCTGGCTGTCGGCCGGTGTGTTGGGCCACTGAAACGCGACTTGCGTCTTGCGGTCACCGATGGGCAAAAAATCATACGGGCCAGCCAAGCCAATCCACCCGGCGAGATTGGCGGGATTCAGGTTAACGGCCTTCAACCAGCGCTTGTCAAGCGCCAACATGGCCGCGTTATAAGCGCCGGCACTGTGGCCCATGACATACATATTTTTGGGGTTGGCGCCGTATTTTTCGGCGTTGTCAAAAGCCCAGCGTACGGCCAGCGCGCTGTCTTGCAGGAAAACGGGGTAGCGCACGTCAGGACTCAATCGGTAATCTGCTACAGCCACTACAAAACCTTCGCTGGCCAGTGCTTCACCTATAAACCGGTAGTCAGCACGCTCGCCAGACGACCAGCTGCCGCCGTAGAAAAACACCACCAAAGGAGAGCCGCCAGTTGCAATGCTTTTGTCAGCCAGCGTCTGCCCCGGCATGTAGACATCAACATTCTGGCGCGGCTGCTGGCCATACGATGAACTTGAAATCAGGCGATAGGTGTCGGTCGGTACGGTAGCGTTCAGCACATCGACAGCGGAGCAAGCTGTGAGCAATGCAGGCAGCATGGCAAAAAAAGATCGTCTGGGCAAAGAGTGGCTCAATTGGTTCATAGTGATACCCACTTTACGCAGAATCTCTCTGTACGGATTCAACCGATATCGTTACTGCCTGTCAGACAAGCGATCAACTTCAGCCTAAGCCACCCGGCAGATCTTTAGCATATTGGTACCGCCCGGCGCGCCCATGGGCTCTCCGCAAGTAATGGCGTACACGTCGCCGCTTTGTACGATCTGGCGCGTCAGCAAGTGGCCTTCGGCTTGTTCGAGTGCGGTGTCGCGGTCAATGCTGGTGTCCATCAGCAGCGGGCGCACATTTCTGAACAGCGTCATCTTGCGCTGGGTGCTCACGCGTGGGGTCAGGGCGTAAATCGGCAC
>JANOWR010000158.1:0-4619 GCA_031417995.1 Polaromonas sp.
CCGACAGCACCGCACCGCCAAGGATGGCCAGCGTCAGGCTGCCAAACGCCGCACTGAGCGACCAGGCCAGATAAGCGCCCAGCATGTAGAAGCTGCCATGCGCCAGGTTCACCACCCCCATGATGCCGAAAATCAGCGTCAGGCCCGCAGCCAGCATGAACAGCAGCAGGCCGTACTGCACACTGTTCAGTAGCTGAATGAGGAATTGGGGGAAGTCCATTTACAAAATGCGCGAGGATACGAAGCTGTTCAAAAAAGGGTTGTCATCCCGAACCTGATCCGGGATCCATGACTTTTACATGCGTGGTGACCCAAAAACTCCATGGATTGCGGATCAAGTCCGCAATGACAGATGCTGGCGTGAATGTGATTAGCCCATCTTGCAACCAGCGCCGCTGTCAGCCAGCGCCTTCGCCGCCACACCAAGTACCTTGTTTTCCTTGTTTTCGACAACGCGCAGATACATGTCCTGCACCGGGTTGTGAAACTTGCTCATCGTCCACTTGCCGCGTGGGCTGTCAATCGTCGCACCTTCCATGGACTTGTACAGTGCCGGTTTGTTCGCCAGGTCTCCCTTGACGGCATTGGCACCCTGTACCAGCAGCAGGCCGGTGTCGTAGCCCTGCACTGCATACACATCCGGCTGGGCCTTGAAGGCCTTGGCGTAGTCCAGACGAAATTTCTTGTTGCGCGGCGTGTCCAGCGAATCGCTGTAATGCATGGTGGTGATGATGCCGTCAGCGGCCGGACCCGCTGCTTCCAGCACGCCTTCGGTCAAAAAGCCGGAGCCATACAGGGGAATCTTGCCTTTCAGACCGGCCGCAGCGTAGTCACGGATGAATTTGGCTGCCCCGCCACCCGCAAAAAAGCAGGCCACTGCATCGGGCTTGAGCGCGGCAATTTCTGTCAGCAATGCCTGAAATTCCACTTGCGGGAATGGCAGTCCGAGTTCTTTGATGATGGTGCCGCCTGAGGCGGTATAGCTTTCTTTGAAGCCTTCAAAAGCCTCGTCACCCGCTGCATATTTCCAGGTGATCCAGACGGCTTTTTTGTGCCCTTTGGCCATCATGGCCTGGCCCAGCGCGCGGGTAGGTTGCGAATTGGTGAATGAGGTGCGAAACACATTGGGGGCGCACAGGCCGCGCGTGGCAGCGTGTACGCCTGCATTCGGGATCAGGCTGAGCACACCGGTGTCGCGAGCAACTTTTTGAATGCCCATTTGCACGCCAGAGTGCACCGTGCCAACAATCACATCAACCTTGTCGCGCTGCACCAGTTTGTTGGCATTTTCAATGCCTTTGGACGGCTCTGACTCGTCGTCCACCTTGAAGTATTCAATCTCGCGGCCACCGAGCTTGCCGCCCTGTTCATTGATGGCCAGGCGAAAGCCGTTTTCAATCGCCACACCCAGCTGGGCAAAGGTGCCGGTGTACGGCAGCATAAAGCCGACGCGTACTTTGGCAGCTTGCGCACGCACGATTTCTGGCAACAAAAGGCCGGTGGAAGCGGCGCCGATTACAGCGGCACTGCGGGTCAAAACGAGGCGACGTGAGGTCATGAATAACTCCTGGGTTGAGACAAAAAACAGACTGCGTAATAGTAAGCGCGAGGCGTTGCATCAGATATAGTGTGAAACCCGAGCTTTAGAGATAAATTGTTTAAGCTTAAAGCAAATTAAGAGCAAAGTTGAGCGCCAGCAAGTCATGCGTTGCGTTGTAGCGGCGCGGAATGCTGACTTGTGGTGGTTTGGCGCCGTGGTCTGCTGTGCTCAGGTTCATGTTTTGTCTCCAGTGGTCGTTTGCCGATTACTATCGTTTTTATAGCTGCTTACCCCCGAATCTGTTGGGCTACAGGATTATTTACCGCGAGAAAATGGCCTTTTTAATTGCTTTTGTGTTTTTTCAGACTGCTGCCGTGCTTTGCAGCGCCTCCGTCAGCCACTGCCTGCACCAGGCGGTGCCTTCTTCTTCTGGCATCGTCCCCGTGCTGGCGTCGTGGCAATACACCTCGCCGATGCGCTGCGCGCCCAGGTCAGCCAGGCGTTCGTCAAACTTTTTGCCGCCAAAGCAGAAGGTTTGCAGATAAGTGCGATCTCCCAGGGCGATCACGCCGTATTTGACGTGGCCCAAAAACTGCGGCGCTGCACCCAATGATTCGTACAGGGCTCTGGCGTTGTCGGGTACATCGCCCTGACCGTAGGTGGATGTACAGATGAGATATATTGCATCTTTTGCCTTATCGGCGTTAAAAACGTTGATGTCCAGGCTGTCCATCATCTCGATTTCTATGTAGTTGACCAGATCCACACAATCCATCTGTATAGCTTGCGCTACATAGTCGGCGGTGCTGGTCATGGTGCCCACCAGAATTCTGAGCTTCATTTTTGGTCCTCGAAAACAAGCTTTACAAAAAGTGCAATAAACTGCTTGGTTTTGCAGTGTTGTGAAGTATATTGCAATTTATGAGCTTGGCCAAAGAAACAATTGAACATGACGCTAATGTCACCCTGGTTGAGCTGGGCGCGCCCAACGATGCCGACAAGGCCTTGGTGCACACCCTGATGCAGCGCGTGACCGAACCCGGCAAGATGGCAGGATGGATTGCCCCACCTGATCGTGGCATCAACGCGAATCCGGTCGAGTATCAGTATGTGAAGCTGTGAACTTGAGATGTAAGAGGGCCGCGCCAGATTTCCGCGCTATAATCTGGGACTTGTCGGAGTGTGGCGCAGTCTGGTAGCGCACCTGGTTTGGGACCAGGGGGTCCAAGGTTCGAATCCTTGTACTCCGACCAAAAAAACTCTAAAAAAGCTCACGCAAAAGTGGGCTTTTTTTTTAAGTCTAAGTTGATGCCGCTGAAAATTCAGAAAATGAATTTGCAGCGGTATCAAAATCTGCCCGTAGCTCAGTCGGATAGAGCATCAGCCTTCTAAGCTGAGGGTCGGGGGTTCGATCCCCTCCGGGCAGACCATCAAAAGTCCTTGTCGCCCAATAAATTCGGGTGCAAGCAGCTATTAAAAAATAGTGCGACTGTTCGTTGGCACATGTCAGGGCTTGCCCGTATGTAGTACCTTGCGCCGTATTTGTTGCAGTGATTACCTGTTTGTGCCGTATGTGCGCTAGCGCACATAAAAATGTGTAAGGAATGCCTATACTCCCCCATTCTGTGCAAAACTGTCCCTGTGGTAGTGCGGCAAAGCTAAACCTAATGGGAATTTCATATGGTATCTCTGACGGATACAAAAGCGCCCAACCCGAAAAAAAACCATTTGCTGGCCGCCTTGGCTGGTGACGAATGGCAGCGCTTGCTGCCCTTGCTGGAGCATGTGGAGATGCCGCTGGGCCATGTGCTGTATGAGTCTGGCAAAACGCTTAGCCATGTGTACTTTCCCACCACGTCCATCGTCTCGCTGCTGTACGTGCTTGAAAACGGTTCCTCGGCTGAAATTGCGGTGGTGGGCAACGAAGGGATGGTGGGCGTGTCGCTGTTCATGGGCGGCAACTCTACGCCCAGCCGCGCTGTGGTGCAAAGCGCGGGTCACGGCTTTCGCCTGAAGGCCAAGGCCATGAAAGACGAGTTTGACCGGGGTGGCCCCGTGTTGCACCTGCTGCTGCGCTACACCCAGGCACTCATCACCCAAATGTCGCAAACCGCCGTTTGCAACCGTCACCATTCACTTGACCAGCAACTCTGCCGCTGGCTGCTGATCAGCCTTGACAGGCTGGAGGGCAGCGAGCTGGTGATGACACAAGAGCTGATTGCCAACATGCTCGGCGTGCGCCGTGAGGGCGTGACCGATGGCGCGAAAAAGCTACAAAACGCAGGCCTGATCACCTATAACCGTGGCCGTATCAAAGTTTTGGACAGGCCGGGCCTGGAAAAGCGCACCTGCGAATGCTATGCCGTCGTTAAAAAAGAATACGACCGCCTGCTGCCGTCAAAAACCGCCACCTGATGCGCTGTTGTAATTCATTGCCACGTACGACACTGTTTTAGGGTCAAAAACACGGCAAAGTCAGATGCACTAAGTGCGGAAACGCACAGTGATAATTTGAGAAGTAGCGCATAGTCAGCATTTTGATTGCTTAAATCAAATGCAACCAAAGTTTGCCTATGTTTTATTTGCTGTCCACGTTCATTGGCATGTCGCGCATCACCGCTTTCTTTTTCATGTTTTACTGTGCTGCGGCACATGCACAAGCAAGCTTGTTAACTTTTGTCGGCTACCCGGGTGATGCACAAAATGATGTACTTGAAGCCGATTCTCAGTCAAGATCAATCACACCGAACGGCCCCACACTGAATATTCGCGTTAGCCGTGCAATGCTGCACACAAGCACTGAGGGCATTCCTTTTCGGTCTTACACCGCCACTGTACGGGTGGACTGTGCTGCAAAAACAGCCCGGTTTGAGACCGCATCTTTTTACATGATGCCCTTGTGGGAAGGCAAACCGCACAGGACCCTGGTGTACGCACCGACGGAAGTGCGGCCTTTGCTGTTTCGATACTTTGACCCCAATCCGCTACATCGCATAGTTGCTGCCTCCTGCGTAGTGGTTCGCAGATAAGATTTAGCCAGTTGACATCGCCCACTCAAGCATTTTGTTGTGCTTCAAAG
>JANOWR010000159.1:0-2553 GCA_031417995.1 Polaromonas sp.
TAATCGTAGTTTGCAAACTCGGCCGGGCGCAGGCGCTTGACGTTCCAGGTGTGAAAGTACTCATGGCTGATCAGGCCGCGCAGGGTGGTGTAGCCTTCAGATACTTTGAGCTCACCTGTGCGCGGTAAATCCTTGCGGTTGCAGATCAGTGCGGTCGAGTTGCGGTGCTCAAGCCCGCCGTAGCCGTCGTCAACCGCGTTGAGCATGAAGAGGTAGTTTGCGAAAGGCGGCATATTTTTAGTTGAAGAGTTGCCGTGCCAAAACCGCATTTCTTCTCCACAAATCTTTTTTGTGTCAGCCAGCAGCCTGGCACTGTCAAAGCCGGGCAACGCGCCCGCAACCACAAAGCGGTGCGGCACACCGCAGGCTGTGAAAGTGCCGCTCCAGAACTTGCCAAGTTCCACCGGGCAATCGACCAACTCGTCATAGTTGGCAGCGCTGTAGGTGCCCCAGCCTTGCTTGTTGATTTTTTGCGCGCTCAATCCTGTGGCGACTGACCAGCCATTGGATTTAACAGGCTCAGCTATTTCAAGCAGGTGCAATGACTTTTCTTGCCCTTCGACTTTCAAACAAACACTGGTGCCGTTAAAGAAACCGCGCTCTGCATCCAGCCAAGCGGTGCGCACCGAGTTGTCGTGTGCATACACCTTGTAGCGCAACACCAGCGGCTTGCCAGGTTTGCAATCCATCTGCCAGGTGCATTTGTCAAGCTGCGTTACCGACAGTTTTATTCTGCCTTGCTGCGCCGTCAGGTGTTGCAGATTTTTTGAGAACTCCCGCACCAGATAGCTGCCCGGAATCCACACCGGCAGCGACACACGCTGCTGCGCTTGCGGCTCGGCAATCGTCAGCGTGACATCGAACAAATGGGCGTGGGTATTGTTTGCCTCGACCAGGTAGCAAACAGGCTCTGGCATGCTGGATTTTTTCATACAGATATTTGAAACGATTAAACAGCGGCAGCGCCGAGCACACAGCTCAACGTTGCCACCGCCGTCAGGCGCAAGCGCATCGGCAGCCACTGGCCTAAACCTGCGGGCGGGTAGGTTTTGCGGTCAACCGCATAGCAGGCCACCAGCACCAGACCAAGCAACGGCAACGCGGCATACACGGGCATCATCAAGGCCAGCCAGGCCAGCAGTGAGGGCACCACACCCCAGATGAAATGAAAGCGCGGTGCCGCCTCACCTTTCATAAAACCAATGCCCCAATGCACACCGCCCAAAAACGACACAATCACTGCCGCATAGCCACCCAGCGCAATAGACACAAACGGCAGCAGCTCGGTACTGACCAGCCACATCAGGGCAGTCAGCAGCACAAACGGAACAAGGCCTGCGTAGCCTAGGCGGGTGATGGTGTGATGGGGCGACATGTTGCTAAAAATAATAAGTCAGGCCTGATTAAAGCAAATCCGGGAACTGCTGCACGCCGCGCCGCGCACGCTCATAAAACTTGCTGAACGAACGGCAGGCCATCGCCGGGTTGGGCAGCAGGCGCGGCGCATCAAGCAACGTTGCCACGCGCGCTAGCGCCTCCCGGTAGCCCGGGAACAAGGTGGCTTGCGCCGTGACGTCTGTCGCAGCAGTGGTATCCAGCTCGGTGATGTCACCCGCCCAAACGCTGTCAGTGACTTGCGCCATGGCGTCAAGTACAAAACGCCAGCGCCGCTCAGACCACGGCCAGGCGGCGTGTGCCGGCAGGTGAATGATGCCAATACGTAGTGTGTTGTTGTGGGCGTCATCGCCTGCGTGTGGTGCAAGGCTCCACGGGTGCACCAGTTCCAGTTTTTTACGCGCTATATTTTTAATAGCTGCTTGCGACCGAATCGATTGGGCTACAGGCATAAAAGTCTCTGAAAAATGGCCAAAAAGAGGAGGTTCCAGCACTTTTTCATGCGCCCCGGGCTCTGCGCCTGCGTCAGCGTGGTTGCGCGCGATGGCATCCAGCGCTTCGTAGCTTTGGTCTATAACGGTACCGCTGCTGTCCCATACTTGGCGGGCGTTGGTTGGCGCGTCCTTCAGCACATTTTCAGCATTGAACAGATACGGCTTGCTGGAAAACGTGCCCGCCACCCATTGCCAGCTCAGGTGGTTGCTGGGCAAGTCACCGTCGAGCAGGTGGCCGTACAGCCAATCAGCCCCGGCGCGCCAATGCTCCTTGCGCAGATGCACCACGTAGCTGGCCAGCCACATGCGCGCGTGGTTGTGCAGGTAACCGGTGGCGTACAAGGTGCGCACGGCGTTGTCAATGGCGGGTACGCCGGTACGGCCTTCGCGAATGTCTGACGGCAACACGGTGGCGTAGTTGCCGTGCCACGGCGCTACGCCATGCATGTCTTGCAAAATCGCATCACCGCCGTCAGCCGAGCGGCTCCAAACATGGTGAAAAAACTCACGCCAGCCAAATTCAAACACCAGCTTGTCGTCAAATTGCAAAGGATGGCGCTGGCAAATGCTGCGTGCCGCATCTGCCAAGGTCAAGATGCCGTGGGTCAAATAGGGGGACAGACCCGTCACCGCCCCATCCAGTGCATTGCGGGTGCGCGCATAG
>JANOWR010000160.1:0-36249 GCA_031417995.1 Polaromonas sp.
AAAAATACCATGTGGCGGCGGCCTTCCCAAGTGCTTGCGGCAAAACCAACTTTGCAATGCTGATCCCGCCTGCGGGTTTTGACGGCTGGAAAGTCACCACCATTGGCGACGACATTGCCTGGATCAAGCCCGCAGGCGGGATCAGCATTGCAAAGTTGGTTTTGCCGCAAGCACTTGGGAAGGCCGCCGCCACATGGTATTTTTTGCCTTGCGGTGTGGTCACGCCAAGTATCAGCATGTGCTCAGCCAGCCAGCCTTCGTCCCTGCCCATGTTGGACGCAATGCGCAGCGCAAAGCATTTTTTACCCAGCAGCGCATTGCCGCCGTAGCCAGAGCCGTAAGACCAGATCTCGCGCGTCTCGGGGTAATGCACGATGTATTTGGTTTTGTTGCACGGCCAGGTCACATCTTTTTCGCCTGCGGCCAGCGGCGCACCCACCGTATGCACGCAAGGCACAAATGCGCCTTCAACACCCAGCACGTCAAACACGGCCTTGCCCATGCGGGTCATGATCTTCATGTTGACGGCAACGTATGGGCTGTCAGACAGCTCAATGCCGATGTGTGCAATGGGTGAGCCCAGCGGACCCATGCTAAACGGCACAACATACATGGTGCGGCCTTGCATGCAGCCGTCGAACAGTGCTGGTTTTCCGGCAGCGCCGGTTTGTAATTTCTCGCGCATTTCAACCGGATCTGTCCAGTTATTCGTCGGGCCAGCGTCTTCTTTTTTGGCCGAGCAAATGTAGGTGCGGTCTTCAACCCGGGCCACGTCGGTCGGGTCACTGCACGCCAAAAAGCTGTTGGGGCGCTTGGTGGGGCTGAGTTTTTTAAACGTTCCGGCGTCGACCAGCTGTTGGCACAGACGCTGGTATTCAGCGTCGCTGCCATCGCACCAGTAAATCGAATCAGGCTTGCACAGGGCCACCATGTCGGCTACCCAAGCCATCAGTTTGGCGTTTTTAACGTAGCTGGGCGTGTTCAGGTTCAGCCCTTGCATGGCAGGATGGTTCATCAAAAAAAGCTCCAAGAATATGACACTACTGTGACCATTTTAAGAAGCTGACGCTGCGGTTACCGGATGGTTACCGGGAATAGTTATGCAAAAATTGCATGAGGTTATGCGGCGCAATATACCGCGTGAAGTGGCCTACTTGGCGTAAACAGACACATTACCGCCTGTGTTGGCAGACGCGCCGGGCAAAGCCAGCTGTGAGTTGGACACCTGTGTTCCAAGCAGATAGCCTTGCCCCGCTGCACCCGTAAACCGTCCATTCACAGAACCCGCTGTAACCCCACTACAGGATGGGGTACATGTAATCGTGACACCTGTCAGGTTTTGCGTGCCTGTGGCCATGGACCAGTTTTGTACCGGGATGGAATAGGTGCTTGACACAAGCATGGCGGCATTGGCTGCAAAGCTGATGCTCATCACCGATTGCGGCGTTACTTTCTGATTGCCAAAGTCCATCATGAGGTTGGCGCTTGTCATGGACCCTGCGCGGCCAAAGTTATCGGTGGGTACAGTACCGCCAACGTGGTTGTACATGGCTATACCGGTTGTGGGCATGGCCACTGTCGGGGCATCGCCAAAGGCGCGGTGCGTGCCGAGGCCAAAAGCCTGTGCTGGCGCAATGTAATACCAATAAGCATCTGCCGCTGCGTTGTAGTTGACGGGTCGAAAACGGTTGATGGCTGCTGCTGCCGTACGCGCATTGAAAATGAAGGCGTTGAACAAGTCTGCGTCATCTGCAGCAGGTCGCGAAATATTTACTTTTTCAGAGTTCAGCCGGATTTGATTCGATCCGCCAGGCAACAGAAAACCTTGAAGTTCAACCGTCGTGACATCACCGCTGAAAGAAGACGCAGCAGACGACGACAGCGTGTTGGGGTTGTTGTTGGCCGATAGATTGCTCAGTCGGCCTGCAAGTGCAATTCTGGGTGCGCTTTGCTCGACCAGCTGGGGCGATGTGGACACGCGCGCACCCGAGCTGCGGCCCGAGCCGCTGCTGGCATCGCCGTCTTGCGCTGCCGCCGCTGCGGTACTGCGACCACGGCTGGCGGCGCCCTTGTCACTCAAAATGGCGGGCGGTGCCAGCAACTGTACGGGTGCTGAATTTGCCGTCGGCACATGAAATGAATCTTGCTGGCCAAATTCGCGCGCGCCAGATGCGTTGGACACCGTGATGCGCCCATCGGTCACGCTGCCAAAAGTGCCATTGGCCTCGGGTGTGCCATCGGGCCGGGTGCAGTCGTTGTTGCAGGACACCACGGTGAAATGTGTGCCGCGAATACCAATCGTTGCGGTGGCAGTTTGAACCCCGTAATTTTTGTTGTTGGCTTTGCCGATCAAACCAGTGATGGTGCGCATGCCACCCTTGAGCAAGCCCATCAAAGATCGGTCACTGTCAGCATTTTTTTCGTATTTGTAGTTTTCAATTTTGAACTGGCTGTTGGCCCGCAATGCCACCACAGACTCGTCCGTAAAACGCACTTGTAATGTGCTTTTATCGCCCACACCCAGTGTGTCGCCGTTTTCAACCACGGTCCCGGCCTGCAAGGCAATTTGCTGGCCTGCGCGTTCTATGGTTGCACTGCCCGCCACAACCAATACCCGGCCAGCGGGCTCGGCAGCATGGGCGGTGATGCCAGCACTCAGTGATAAAACAGCGGCTGCAACAGCGGTGATTTTCATGAAGGTTTCCCTTGGAGTGGATGCATGCGGGGTGGATGCCGTCACTTGAAGTCGTAACGCAGCTTGACGGCGAGCGAATCACGACCGTATTTGAAAAATCCAATGCTCGATTGCTGTTCAACCCGCTGGTATTCGCTGCGCACCAGCCAGTTGCGGCTCAGCGCGTAGGTCGCTGACAGGTCGAGTGCGAAATAGTCATCTTTACGCACGGCCAGGCCAGCTGCAAACTCGCGCTCATAGCGGCTGTTCTGGTAACTCAGGCCAGCGCCAAAGCTCCATTTGGGAATCGGCTGAAGAGTTGTTGCAACGCGTACGCCCCACAGGCCGCGTGACAAATCCGGGCGATCCCTGCGGTTTTTTTCATCGCCCATATTCAGCGCAAGCGTCAGCTCGGGGCTCCACGGGTGCACCAGGTTGCGCGTCCAGAACGCGGTAACGTTGGCCAGGCGGCTGTCGCGAACATTTGCGCCTGACGAGACTTTGACTGTTTTGTTCAGGTCAAGAAAGGTATCAATGTTTTTGTAAGCCTGTTCAGCATACTGGGCGCTCAGGCCAAAGCGGTTGAACTGGTCGCTCTGGTATTGCCATTCGCCGACCAGCGTGGAAATATTCAAATAAGCCTGGTTACCCACCCCAAGATGGGTAGCATCCAGACCCAGACGGTACAGGTTGCGCCCCTGCAGCCAGGACACGCCGCCTTGCAAGCCAAAAATGGCCTGATTGAAAACATCGTTGTTGCCCACCCGGTAAAAACGCCCAGAAAGCTGACCACCACCATACAAAGAGACGCCTGGCGCAATCGGATAAACACCTTGTACCCCTGTAGCCACTGTGCCAAAAAAATCTGCCTGCCGCACCGAAGACTGACCCGGCGCAACAATAAAGCCTTGCGGCAGCCCCGCCACCTGGCCGCTGGCAATGCCGCTGTTCAGGTTGCTGTCATAGCCACCGCCAATTTCGACATAAGCAGAAGACGTGGGCTTGTAGCGGGACTCGCGCGAGCGAATGGCGTCGAGAAATTCGTTGATATTGGTCAGGTCATTGCCTGTTGCAGCCGCCAACAGGCCGGTAAATTCTTCCCGCGCACGCTCGTCTTCACCCAAAATAAAGTAGCCGCGCGCCAACTGAAACAGCGCAGAACGGTTGTCCGGAAATTGCAGCAGGTAGCGCTCCAGCGCCAGCACGCCTTCGCCCGGTACACCGGCATTGAGTGCAGCTATACCGAAGTAAAAATCAAACAGGGGCGTGCCCAGCGCATCGGGCTGGGCTTTGCCTGCTTCGTAAGCTTCGCGGTCTTTGCCTTGTTCAAGCAAGGACCTGATGTCGTCAGCCGGTGCCGCGATGGCTGCCGCGCAGCTGGACAACAGCAAAGCCGCCCATGCAACACGAGGCAGAAAAGGCGGTAACAAAAAAGGTAAAGAATGGAGCTTGGGTTTCACTACGTATCTTCAAACAGTTGTGCTACCAACAAGGTAGCATAAACGTGTTAAAACGTAAGAAATCAGCCGGTCAGAAAGCGGGAATTTGTCTCAAAAGCGCAATTTTCAGGCTTTTAAGCCATGTAAACAGCGATAAAAGCCAGCAAAAACATCAGTACGCCGCCCACGATGGGCAAGATGATGGGTGCTACATGGGCAATGGATTCCACCACATCAGGCGCGTGCGCAACGTCAGGGCTGCCTTGTGCTGCGTGGGTTGTCTGGTCGGTGGGCTTGGACATGAAAATTCCTGGTATTTGCGAAATTGACATGTATTTTACCTTTTCAGGCATGAGCGGTGCAAACAAACCCATGCATCGGAGGCACACTTCACACATGACACGCCACATGACACACCGTTATTTTCTGAAGCCATTCGTCCAGGCCGCAGCCTTGACAGCTTTTGTCTTTCTTGCTGGCTGCGCCACCACCGGGCCAAACAGCCCATCAGCCAAACCTGTGCTGTACCCGAACGCGACGCTTAACCGTGTGGGCGAAGCACAAGGGCGCGCTGAGGTGGATGGCTGCATGTCACGCGCGGCTCAGGCAGGACTGACGCCGGACCAAAAAACCAGCGAAGTCGGCAGGCGCGCTGGCGAAGGCGCTGCCGTCGCTGGTGTGGCCTCTGTGGTGGGCGTATTGATCACAGGCCGTGGCGGTGATGTGCTGCGGGCGGGCGCAACTGGCGCAGCCGTTGGTGGCTCGGCAGGTGCGGTGTCGGGGGCTTTTCACAACGACAAAGCCAGCCCCGTTTACCGCCAGTTTGTGCAGCGCTGCCTGAGTGAAAAGGGCTTTGACGTGATTGGCTGGAACTAGTTGCCGAGCCTGTTGGGTGTTCAGCTGGGTACCGCCCGGCGTGTGAAGGTGGGCGAGCGCAGCATCCTCACTGCGTTTCACAAGCAGCCGGTGAGTGGTGATGTTCCCGTCATGGCGCTGGGCCTGATGGGTGATGAGCAGGCAGATTTGTCGATCCACGGCGGGCTTGAAAAAGCCATTTACGCCTACCCGTCAGAGCACTATGCTTTTTGGCTAAATGCCAGGGCTGAGGCAGGTATTAGTCCGATGGACGGAAGCTTGCCTAACGGCTCACTCGGCGAAAACCTCACGCTTGAAGGTCTGCTTGAGACCGATGTCTGGGCGGGCGACATGCTCAGATTCGCCCATTGCGAATTAAAAGTGACGATACCCCGTGAGCCCTGCAGCAAACTCAACGCGGCCATGGGTCTTGCACGTGCCTCCCAGCTGATGGCGCGATCCGGTTGCTGTGGCTTTTATCTGTCCGTTTTGAGCCCTGGCACCCTGCGAGCGGGTGAAGCTTTCGAAGTCATTGCCGGGCGGCGCAGTGTCAGCATTGCCCAGTTGTTTGCCGCCAAGCTGGGGAAGCATTTGCGCTAGCGGTTCGGGCATATTGCTGGCGCATTGTGTGGCATTTCACACACACGGATATTCGCGCGGTGTCTTCCTTCAATTGCAAACCTGCGTTATGGTGAAGCGTGACATATATGGCGCGCCTTTTCCTTTTTTGGAGTTGTGATGAAAGCCAAGCATTCCGCAAGTGACCTGTTGCTGTCCCCCGGGCTGAAAGACGCCCCGGTACTTGACCTGATGTGTTCGCACTTTGTGCTCACGCTGGCGGCGCGTCAGGGTGCCAAGTTCAATGTGCGGCGCGACCTGAACAGTTTGCTGTCGCTGTCGGGCCGGCACCTGGTCTGGCCCTTGCCTGCCTTGCAGCGCCTGCGTGAGTTTTTAGGTCGCCGCTGTAAAGACAATGATTTTTGGCGTGGCCACGAGGCATTGAACGACGCTGAATTCATGCAGCGCCACGGCACCTGGCGCGGCCCGTATGAAGAAGGCACGCTGTTCTTCTACCTGGACGAACACGCCAAAGACCAGCCTAAAGATTTGCTGTCAGTATTGGCTGCAACAGGCGAGTATCTGACACATGCGCTGAAAAAGCAGTCCACGCTGGTGGAGAAAAACATCGACGCCCTGGCCAAGCTGCTGCAGCTCAATCGCGCCGAGCGCGCGCTGCTGCTGTACGGCACTCTGGCCCGCTATCAGCGTGACCTGCGTTCGTTGCTGGTGGAGTTCAAGGTCAACAATGCGCCTGAAGCCTATGCCGCGCTGGCCGATGTGGCGGGCGTGAAGGCGGCGGAGGTTGCTGAGGCGCTACGTGCCGGCTCGCGTCTGGAGCGCATAGGCATGGTCGAAAATCTGATTTCCGAACACAACATCACAGACCTGGCCGACCTGATGAAGGTTAGCGAAAAGCTGCCGCCCGTGCTGATGCGCGAATACCGTGACAACAATGAGCTGATGGCCGTGTTCACCAGGCCCAGCGTGCGCAGCGAGCTGGCTCTGAACGACTTTGGGTTCGTTAAAGAAGATGCCGACGTGTTGGTGACGCTGCTCAAAAACGCGGTGACTGGCAAGGAGCAGGGCGTGAACGTGCTGCTGTACGGCCCACCTGGCACGGGTAAAACCGAGCTGGCAAAGGTGGTGGCGCAAGCCGCCGGGCTGGACTTGTTTGAAGTTGAACACGCCGACCGCGACGGCAATTCACTCAGCGGGCGCGACCGTTACCGCTCGCTGCAAATTGCACAGGTGTTCCTCAAAGAGAGCCATTCGGCGCTGCTGTTTGATGAGGTCGAAGATGTATTCCCGCCCATTTCAAGCGAGGCCGCGCAACTGATGGCACGCTCTGACCAGTTGTCAGCGCCTGCCAATGGTTCTGTCAACGGCAAGGCGTGGGTCAATCAGATTCTTGAATCAAACACCGTGCCCACGCTGTGGGTGACGAATCGCATTGAGCAGATTGACCCGGCCTTTCGCCGCCGCTTTGCCTACCACCTGGAGCTGCGCTCACCACCGCCCGGCGCGCGCGAAGGCCTGGTGCGCAAAACGCTGGAAGGCGTCGAGGTCAGCGATGCGTTTGTGGCCAAGCTCACCGCGCGCAAAGGCCTGACGCCTGCGCAGATTCGCACGGCAGTGCGTTTTGCGCGCCTGGCCAGCGCGCCTGAAGAAAAAGTGGACGCGTCAACCCTGCAAGCCATTTTGACGGGCGGCAAACCCGCGTTGATGGAGTCATTGATTGAGCGGCAACTGAAAAACGCTGACGTGGCACTGGGCAACAAGCTTGACACAGCTGGCCGCAAAAGCGTCACCACTTACGACCTGGCCATGCTCAATGTTGAATCGCGGTTTGAGGTTCCCCGTATCGTTGAAGCGCTCAAAACCCGTGGCCACGGCGCGCTGTGCTTTTACGGTGCACCGGGCACCGGTAAAACGGCGCTGGCCGAGCACATTGCCAAGGCTTTGGACAAGCCCCTCATCATCAAACAGGCCAGCGATTTGATGAGCAAATACGTGGGCGAGACCGAGCAGAACATGGCGGCCATGTTCAAAGAAGCAGAAGCCGAGAAAGCCGTGCTGCTGCTGGACGAAGCCGACAGCTTTTTGCAAGACCGGCGCGGCGCGCAGCGCACCTACGAGGTGACAGAAGTCAACGAAATGCTGCAAGGCATGGAACGGCACAACGGCATCTTTATTTGCACCACCAACCTGTTGGGCAGCATTGACCAGGCGGCACTGCGGCGGTTTACCTTCAAGATCAAGTTCATGCCGTTAACAAACACGCAACGTGAAACCATGTTTGTCACGGAAGCACTGGCTGGTGATGCCACCCTGCTGACAGACGAGCTGCGCGCCCGGCTGGCCAAACTTGCGCAAATCTGCCCCGGTGACTTTGCCGCCGTCAAACGTCAAACGGATATTCTGGATGCCACATTTTCAGCTGATGAATTCTTGAGCCAGCTGGAAGCCGAGCACCGCATCAAACCCGAAGTGCGCGAGGCGCGAGGCATGGGATTTGTGCAGTGAACCTGGCATGTCAGCTGCACACACGCAACACCTCGGCCCCATAAGCCTCCAGCTTTTTAACGCCAATGCCCGCAATGCCTTCAAGGTCACGCGCGCTTTGCGGAGCGCGCTCGGCAATGGCGCGCAGCGTTGAGTCATGAAAAATCACAAACGCCGGCAGGTTGTGTTCGCGTGCCACTTCAGCGCGCCAGGCCTTGAGCTGCGCCAGGCGTTCGAGTGCGCCAGCATTGAGTGCCGCTTCGGCAATGCCTTTGGCGGATGTCTTGGTGGGTTTTTTAATGCGGCTCGATTTTTCGGTGCCTGTTTGTTCGCGCAACATCACACTGATTTGGCCTTTGAGTACCTGGCGCGCATCAGGCATTAATTGCAGCGTGCCAAACGCTTCGGCATCGACATAAACCATGTTTTTTGCGATGAGCTGGCGCAACACGGCGCGCCATTGTGCTTCAGCCAAATCACTGCCTATACCAAATGTTGAGAGCTTGTCATGGCTGTGCTGCAGCACTTTTTCAGTCGCCTTGCCGCGCAAAAGATCCATCAAATGGCCAGCGCCAAAGCTGATGCCGCTGGCCTGCTGCACGCGGTAAATGCAGCTCAGCATTTTGCGGGCTGCGTCGGTGGCGTCCCATACTGCCGGAGGTGAAATGCAGTTATCACAGTTACCGCAGGGCAGGCTTTCTTCGTCAAAGTAATGCAGCAAACTCACCCGCCTGCAAGCGGTTCCCTCTGCCAAATTCAGCAGCGCGTCCAGCTTGCCGCGCATCACGGCCTTGAACTCTTCGCTGGCGGCTTCGCTGGTGTCAATCATGCGGCGCTGGTTGACGACATCGTTCAGGCCGTAGGCCATCCAGGCGTTGGCGGGCAAGCCGTCGCGGCCTGCGCGGCCCGTCTCCTGGTAGTAGCCTTCAATGTTTTTGGGCATGTCCAGGTGCGCCACAAAGCGCACGTCGGGCTTGTCAATGCCCATGCCAAAAGCAATGGTGGCCACCATCACCATGCCGTCGTCCCGCAAAAATTTGTCTTGCCGTTCTTGCCGCAGACTTGAGTCAAGCCCCGCGTGGTAGGCCATCGCGTTGATGCCTGCGCCTTGCAGCGTGTCGGCAATTTCTTCAACCCGTTTGCGCGACTGGCAGTACACAATGCCTGCCTCGCCTGCATGCTCCGACTGGATAAAGCGCAGTAGTTGCCGCGTGGCATCAAGCTTTTCAACGATGCTGTAACGGATGTTCGGGCGGTCAAAGCTGGAGACAAATTGCGCAGCGTCTTCCAGCTTCAAGCGCTCCACCATGTCTTGGCGCGTCAGCGCATCGGCGGTGGCCGTCAGCGCCATGCGCGGCACATCAGGAAACATCTCATGCAGCAGGCTTAAAGAGCGGTACTCAGGCCGGAAGTCGTGGCCCCACTGGCTGACGCAATGCGCCTCATCAATCGCAAACAGACTCAGCTTGCCGCGTGCATGCAGAGTGCGCAGCAAGTCCTTCATGCGCGGCGTGTTGATGCGCTCAGGTGCGGCGTAGAGCATGGTCAGCTCGGCGCGTTGCAGTTGCTTTTCAAGCGCACTGCTAACGTCGAAGCTCTGTGTTGAATTTAAAAACGCCGCCGACACGCCCGCCTCATGCAGCGCACCGACCTGGTCGTGCATCAGCGCAATCAGCGGCGAGATCACGATGGTCACGCCGTGACCCGCGTTTTGCCGCGCAATGGCCGGGATCTGGTAGCACAGCGACTTGCCGCCGCCCGTGGGCATCAGCACCAGCGCATCGCCGCCGCGCACCACATGGTCAACGATGGCTGCTTGTGGGCCACGGAAATCCGGGTAGCCAAAGACCTCACCCAGAATTTCAAGCGGGGAGGGTTGGTGCATCAATTCAGTCAATTCAAACCCGTCTGGTCATCGTCTGGTTGCTATTAAAACAAGAGCTGCTTGCGCCCGAATCTATTGGGCAAGAGCCATATTTGGCAGGCAAAAAGTGCCGTTTTGGGGTGTTTTCAGGCCCATTTGGCGTAAAAACCGCTCGCCATCCTACATCTGCTCCCAAGGCAAGCCCTCAAAACGCCAGCCTGATTGTGTCGAGCGTTTGAACTGCTCGTCCAGCTCACCCTCAAAACCATGCACGACATGCTGCACATCGGTAAAGCCAGCAGATTCAAGCGCCTTGCCCGCAGCAATGGTGCGCTGGCCAGAGCGGCAAATCAGCAGCAGTGGCTGGCCTTTGCCCGTTGTCTCTTTGGCCACTGTTTCTGCAAACTTGTCTGCATCGGGCTGCAAGTCAGGGTATTCGTACCACGGCACATTGACCACACCCGGTGGGCGGCCGACGTACAGCGATTCGATTTCCATGCGCACATCGACAAACAGCGCGTCGGGGTGGGCTTGTAGCCAGGCGTGGGCTTCTTTGGGGGATAAGTTTTTCATGACGTTGGAAACTTGATGTCATATTGTCATTGAAAGTACTGGGTAAAAAACTCGCCGCTTAAAATGAAGCCATGAAACCCATCACCTACACCCGTGGCCAGCAATTGCCTGCCATTCTTGAACAACGCATCGCCATTCTGGATGGCGCGATGGGCACGATGATTCAGCGTTTCAAATTGAGCGAGGCGCAGTACCGGGGTGAGCGCTTCAAAGACTTTCACAAAGACATCAAGGGCAACAACGAGCTGCTCAGCCTGACGCGGCCTGATGTGATCGCCGACATCCACGAAAGCTATCTGGCTGCTGGTGCCGACATGATTGAAACCAACACCTTTGGCGCGACGACTGTGGCCCAGGCGGACTACGACATGGCCGAACTGGCGGTGGAAATGAACTATGAGTCAGCGCGCATTGCGCGCGCCGCTTGCGACAAATTCTCGACACCCGACAAACCACGTTTTGTGGTGGGCGCGCTCGGTCCCACGCCCAAAACTGCGAGTATCAGTCCTGACGTGAACGACCCCGGTGCGCGCAATACCAGTTTTGAAGAATTGCGCAAGGCCTATTACGAGCAGACCGAAGCGTTGGTCAAGGGCGGCAGCGATGTACTGCTGGTGGAAACCATTTTTGACACCCTAAATGCCAAAGCCGCGCTGTTTGCGATTGACGAATACTTTGACAACTCAGGCGAGCGCCTGCCCCTCATCATCAGCGGCACAGTGACCGATGCATCCGGCCGCATCCTGAGCGGCCAGACTGTCACGGCCTTTTGGCACAGCGTGCGCCACGCGCAGCCGATGGCGGTTGGCCTGAACTGCGCGCTCGGTGCGGCACTGATGCGCCCTTACATTCAAGAGCTGGCGCGCGTGGCGGGCGACACCTTTATCAGCTGCTACCCGAACGCAGGCTTGCCCAACCCGATGAGCGATACCGGCTTTGATGAAACGCCCGACGTAACGTCACGCCTGTTGCATGAGTTTGCAGCAGAAGGCTTGGTCAATATTGTGGGCGGCTGCTGCGGCACCACGCCGGACCACATTGCGGCGATTGCAAGCGCAGTGGCACCGGTGGCGCGGCGGGGTTTGAATGTTCCGTTTTACAAAGAAGCCGCTTAACGTCGTCTTTCCAAGCAGGGGCCGCGGGACTGGCTTTGCCAGACCGCAGGCGCAGCGGCCCCTCGGGGGCAGGGAGTTACACGCAGTGAACGACCGTGGGGCCTTCAAGTAGGCATTAAATGGTCAATCTCCTGCTGCATGGCCTGCACCAGCTGGCTGTACATCTTCAGCTTTTCGGTGGTGTCACGCAACCGCTCTGAAATGCGCAGGGAGATGGCCAGCACCAGCTTGGCGGCGGTGTCGGGTTCTTCTTCACTGAGCTTTTCAAGTGCCGCTCGCGACAAAATGGCGCAGCGCATGTCGGTGCTGGCGGTGCATGATGCCAGGCGTGCCTGGCCATCGACCAGGCCCATTTCACCAATCAGGCTGCCGGGGCCAAGCACCGTGACGGTGACGGGCGTGCGGCGGCTGACGACAATGTTTTCAACCGTCACTTCACCTTCCAGCAACAGCATCATGTAGCCGGTGTCGTCTTTGTTGCCTTCCTTGATGAAGGTGGTGCCCATGGCAACTTTGCGCGGAATCATGTAGCTGACCACGGTGAAGGCTTCGTCTTCCGTCAACTGCATCAGGGCAGTGGGGGCAATCAAAAGCTGCGCCGCCAGCTCGGCCGTGCTGGAGCCCTCAATGGCGCGCATGCGCTCTTTGGAGTCCATCAGCTCTGGCGCAGTGCCCTGGCTGTTTTTTTTGGCCCGAAACAACTTCTCAAACATGGTGTTTACCTGCGATTTTGGTGTGCTTGCCGTGGGCTTGTAGCGGTGTGTTCCGGCTGCGATTAAAATCATGGTAACTCAAGGAGCGTTGCAGCGAAACCTTTGTTTTGCGAGGCTTGGGTAACTGATGTTTTTGACTTAAACCCAGTCAAACATTGGCGGCAACGACGCTCACCTTTTATTTTCAAGGTGAGTCAAGTGTCCAAAATTGAAACCCCGCAAACCGTTCCCCCCATGAAGCTGGCTGGCCTGGAGCCGGTCAGCATTGGCACTGCTTATTCAGAGGGGGACAGCTCTGTTGGTCTGTCCCCCACCGCTTCATTTGTCAACATCGGCGAGCGTACCAATGTCACGGGCTCCAAAGCATTTGCCCGCATGATTTTGAATGGCGACTTTGAAGCCGCGCTGGCCGTGGCCCGCCAGCAGGTTGAAAACGGCGCGCAAATCATCGACATCAACATGGACGAAGCCATGCTGGACAGCCAGGCCGCAATGGTGCGGTTTCTGAATTTGATTGCCAGCGAGCCCGATATTTCACGCGTGCCCATCATGATCGACAGCTCCAAATGGAGCGTGATTGAGGCTGGCTTGCGCTGCATTCAGGGCAAAGGCATTGTCAACTCGATCTCGATGAAAGAAGGTGTCGAGCCCTTCAAGCAACAGGCGAAACTGCTCAAGCGTTACGGCGCTGCGGCGGTGGTCATGGCGTTTGATGAGCAGGGCCAGGCCGATACCTATGAACGCAAGGTGCAAATTTGCGAGCGCGCTTACCGCGTGCTGGTTGATGAGGTGGGTTTTGCGCCGGAAGACATCATTTTTGACCCGAACATTTTTGCCATTGCCACCGGCATTGAAGAGCACAACAACTACGCGGTTGACTTCATCAACGCAACGCGCTGGATCAAGGAAAATTTACCCGGTGCCAAGGTGTCAGGCGGCGTGAGCAATGTGTCTTTCAGCTTTCGCGGCAACGACCCGGTGCGTGAAGCGATTCATACCGTGTTTTTGTACCACGCCATCAAGGCCGGTATGGACATGGGCATCGTCAATGCGGGCATGGTGGGCGTATACGACGACCTGGAGCCCACGCTTTTAGAACGCGTGGAAGACGTGGTGTTGAACCGCACGCCTGTGTACAAACCGGGTGAGGCCGAGCTTACCCCGAGCGAGCGTTTGATTGAAGTTGCCGAAACCGCCAAAAGCGGTGCCAAAGACGACAGCAAAAAGAACGAGTGGCGCGCGCTGCCCGTGCGCGCCCGTTTGTCGCATGCGCTGGTGCATGGCTTTAACGAGCACATCGTGCCGGACACCGAAGAAGTCTGGCAGGCGATACGCGCCGAAGGCGGCAGGCCGCTGCACGTGATTGAAGGCCCGCTGATGGACGGCATGAACGTGGTGGGCGACCTGTTTGGCCAGGGCAAGATGTTTTTGCCGCAGGTGGTGAAAAGCGCACGCGTCATGAAGCAGGCGGTGGCGCATTTGCTGCCCTACATTGAAGCTGAAAAACTGCTGCTGGAAGCCGCAGGTGGCGATGTGAAAACCAAAGGCAAAATCATCATTGCCACCGTCAAGGGCGACGTGCATGACATTGGCAAAAACATCGTCACCGTGGTGCTTCAGTGCAATAACTTTGAAGTCGTCAACATGGGCGTGATGGTGCCCTGCCACGAGATTTTGGCGCGCGCCAAGGTTGAGGGCGCAGACATTGTGGGCTTGAGTGGTCTTATTACCCCCAGCCTGGAAGAGATGCAGTATGTGGCTGCTGAAATGCAGAAGGACGACCACTTCCGCATCCGCAAAATCCCGCTGCTGATTGGCGGCGCCACCTGCTCGCGCGTGCACACAGCCGTCAAAATTGCGCCGCATTATGAAGGCCCGGTGGTGTATGTGCCTGACGCATCACGCAGCGTGAGCGTAGCGCAAAGCCTGTTGTCTGATAACGCCACAAAATACATCGACGAGCTGAACAGCGACTATGACAAAGTCCGCTTGCAGCACGCCAACAAAAAACAGATACCGATGTGGACGCTGGCCAAAGCGCGCGCCAACGGAACGGTAATTAGCTGGTCTGGCTACACACCACCCGCGCCCAAGTTCATTGGCCGGCGCGTCTTCAAGAACTTTGACCTGGCCGAGCTGGCCAAATTCATTGACTGGGGACCGTTTTTTCAGACCTGGGACTTGGCGGGGCCGTTCCCGGCGATTTTGAAAGACGAAGTCGTCGGCACCGAGGCCGTGCGCGTGTACGCCGATGCCAAGCGCATGCTGACCCGTCTGATTGAAGGCCGCTGGTTGACTGCCAGCGGCGTGATTGGCCTGTACCCCGCCAACAGCGTGGGCGACGACATTGAAATTTATACCAACGAGTCGCGCAGCGAAGTCGCCATGACCTGGCACGGCCTGCGCCAGCAGACGGAGAAAACGGCCGTTGACGGCGTGATGCGGCCCAGCCGATGCCTGGCTGATTTTGTGGCACCCAAAACGCTTGCTCCTGAATTAATAGCTGCTCGCGCCGGAATACAGGCGGCTACAGGCCAAAATGACGGTCAAAAAGGCATTAAAAACGACCAAATTGCCGATTACATCGGCGTTTTTGCCGTCACTACGGGTTTGGGTGCCGAGAAGAAAGAAAAGTATTTCAACGACGACAACGACGACTACTCGTCCATCATGCTCAAGGCATTGGCCGACCGCCTGGCCGAGGCCTTTGCCGAATGCTTGCACCAGCGTGTGCGGCAGGACTTGTGGGGCTATGCCGCTGGCGAGACGCTGGAGATCAACGAGCTGATTGGCGAAAAATACCAGGGCATTCGTCCGGCCCCCGGCTACCCGGCCTGCCCTGACCACAGCGTGAAAAAAGACATGTTTGAGCTGCTGGGCGCTGCCGACATTGGCATGGCGCTGACGGAAAGCCTGGCCATGACACCAGCGGCCAGTGTGAGTGGTTTCATGCTCAGCCACCCTGACAGCACTTACTTTAACGTTGGCAAAATTGGCGATGACCAGTTAAATGATCTGGCAAAAAGGCGCGGCGAAAAAACGGAGCACCTGGCGCGGTTGCTGGCGCCCAATTTGTAGCGCGTATTCACCTGCGCTTTACAAAATGACACCTGTATTTACATTTAATGGTGTTCTTTTTGACGGGTCAAAACGTTGACTGATGAACAGGTTTGGTGTGTGATGTGTCATACGCAATGAATCTACCTTCAACCTGTTTGCGTATTTTGAGTTCATTTTTGTTTTATCTGGAGGGCATTAGCCATGAATACAGCGACTGATAACGTTCAACCCGGTCAACAAACTTCATCGACGTCCAAGCCCCTTTGGGCAGTTGTCGGCGTTTTGGGTGCTGCCGTGCTCGCCATGGGTGGCACCATGATTTATCAGGGCCGTACCCCGGCACCTGCTGCGCAAGTCGCGGCCCTCACCCCTGAACTGGCCAAGCCCATGAGCGCGGCTTCCATGGCAAGGTCCAGCGCAGGCGGTGCCAACGCTGCTGACGACATGATTGAAAAACCAAGCGCCGCACCCGCCAAACCTGCACCTGTGCCGGCCAAAAAAGTGGTCAGGCCCACGCCGCAGCCTACCCCTTCGCCTGCACCCAGCGTCGCTGGCGTAGCGCCTGCACCGTCGCCATACCCCGCACCTGCCGCCGTTGTGGCTGCGCCCATGTGCGGCAACTGCGGCGCCATCGAATCAGTCACGCCGATTGAGCGTACAACCAAGGCTGACGGCCCCGGCATCGGCGCAGTAGGCGGCGGCGTGCTGGGTGCGGTGCTGGGCAACCAGGTCGGCAATGGCAACGGTAAAACCGTGGCCACCATCATTGGGGCGATTGGTGGCGGTTTTGCAGGCAATGAGGTTGAAAAACGCATGAAGAAAGAAACTGTTTACCAGGTGGGTGTGCGCATGGATGACGGCTCACGCCGCACCATTGAAGTTGCCCAGGCACCTGCTGTGGGAAGCAAGGTCACGGTTGACGGCTCCAGTATTCGCACCCGTGATGGCGGTGTGTACAACGCACCGGCACCGGTGGTGCAGCGGACCAATCAGCAGAGCCAGCCGGTTTATCAGTCGCAATAACGCTTGTTCGCCCACGTCAATGGGTTTTTAATGCCCGGCGGTACTGCACCGCTTCTGCCACATGGGTCACCTGCACTTTGGCGGCACCGGCCAAATCGGCGATGGTGCGGGCCACCTTCAGGCAGCGGTGAATACTGCGGCCTGACCAGCCCAAGCGGGCCGCAGCCGTATTTAGAAATTTGGCGGCCGCATCGTCCAGCTTGCATTGCTCGTCAATCGCTTTGCCGCTCAGTGCCTGGTTGGTGTTGCCCTGGCGCTGGATGGCTCGCGCGCGTGCAGCGGCTACACGCAAACGAATGGCGGCGGTGCTTTCGCCCGGCGGCGTGTTGATCAACTCATCTGCCGCCAGCGCGCCGACTTCCACATGCAAATCAATGCGGTCCAGTAAGGGGCCGCTGAGTTTGCCCTGATAGCGCGACACCTGGTCGGGTGAGCAGCGGCAGGCCCGCAAATTAGAGCCCAGGTAACCGCACGGGCAGGGGTTCATGGCGGCGACCAATTGAAAGCGCGCTGGGAATTCTGCCCGGTGCGCCGCGCGTGAAATCGTGATGGTGCCGGACTCCAACGGCTCGCGCAGCGCTTCAAGTGCCGCTCTCGGGAACTCAGGCAGCTCGTCTAAAAACAGCACGCCCCGATGCGCCAACGATATTTCACCCGGCCGGGGTGGTGAGCCGCCGCCCACAAGCGCCACCGCGCTTGCCGTATGGTGCGGCGCACAGGTGGGCCTGACTGCCCACGAATCCATCGTAAAGCGCCCACCAAGTGAGGCCACCGCTGCGCTTTCAAGCGCTTCTTCGGTCGTCATGTCGGGCAGCAAACCCGCAAAGCGCTGCGCCAGCATCGACTTGCCCGAGCCCGGTGCACCCATCATCAGCATGCTGTGGCCGCCCGCTGCTGCAATCTCCAGGGCGCGCCTAGCAGCGGCCTGGCCTTTGACATCTGCCATGTCTGCGTAATGGCTTGGCGGTGCGCGCTCGGTGGGCTGCACACGGCTCCAGCCGTCCAGCACGTCGGGTGCGGTGTCGCCGGGTAAAAACTGCCGCACCACATCAAGCAGGTGGTGCGCTTTGTAAATTTCAGCGCCGGGCACCAGACCGGCTTCCTGGGCGCTGGTTTCAGGCAACACCAGTTTGGGTACCTCGCTCGTGCTTTGTGCCGACATGCCCTGGCTGATGGCCAGGCTCATGGCCAAAGCGCCGCGCACGGGCCGCAAGTCACCGCCCAGTGACAGCTCACCTGCAAATTCATAACCCTGCATTTTTTTCGCGTCAATTTGTCCGCTGGCAGCCAAAATGCCCAACGCAATCGGCAAGTCAAAGCGGCCAGAATCTTTTGGCAAATCAGCAGGTGCCAAATTGACGGTGATTCTTTTGTTGCCCGGAAACTCAAGCCCGGTGTTTTGAATGGCCGAACGCACACGCTCGCGCGCCTCCTTGACTTCTGTCTCAGCCAGCCCCACCAGCGTAAAGCTGGGCAGGCCGTTGGCCAGATGTACCTCAACGCATACTGGCCTTGCATCCAGCCCCAACAGGGCGCGGCTATGCACTATTGAAAGGCTCATTTTTTTGCTCCCTTTTTAAATGCATCAAAGTAGTGCGTTCTGCGGTTGCTAAATTGGTGCATGATTTCTGACTCCTTGTTTAACGCGACAGTCTGATAAAGGGTGGACTTGCTTTGTAACGTAACAGTCATAACCTGGCACGCTAAATGCTTGATTCTGTCGTCAAATAACTCGCACCTCCCGTTCTTAAAACCAACTCAAATGGAAAACACCATGAAATTCAGCGCCGTAAAAATTGCCGCAACCTTAGCCGTCCTTGCGTCTACCGCCAGTTTTGCACAGACAAAGGCACCTGAGCCAGACTACACCCTGTCTTACAACGTTGCCGCCGTCACTGACTATCGTTTTCGCGGTATTTCGCAGACCAACTTCAAACCAGCCGTTCAGCTGGGTGTTGATTTTGCGCACAAAAGCGGTTTTTATCTGGGTGCTTTTGGCTCCAACGTCAGCTGGGTCAAAGACTTCAACGGCGCCACCAAAGGCAGCTACGAAATTGATCTGTATGGCGGCTACAAAGGCAACATCACCAAAGACATCGGTTTTGATATCGGCCTGATCACCTACCAGTATCCGGGCAACAACTCTGGTACTGCGAATGCGCCACGCGGCGTTGCAGCAGGCGCCTTCAGCAATGCCAGCACCAACGAGGTCTATCTGGGTCTGAGCTACAACGTTGTCAGCTTCAAGTACAGCCGAAGCATGGGTGACTTCCTGGGCAACGTTCGCAGCGGTGGCAGCCAGTACTTTGACCTGAGCGCCAACTTTGATCTGGGCAATGGCTTTACCCTGACCCCCCACATTGGTCGCCAGACTGTGCCTAATTCGAACAACACCAACGCCTTTGCCCCATTCCAGGTTATCAATGGCAACGCTGCAAACTACACCGATTACTCGCTCACGATTGCCAAAGACTTTGGCAACGGTTTTGCAGTCAGCGCGTCGGCCATTGGTACAGACACCAAAAAAGGCGGTTTCTACCGCGATTTGAATGGCCGCGAATTGGGCAAAAGCACCCTGGTTGTCGGCGTGAAATACAGCTTCTAAGCACACATCGCACACCCCAGGAGAACCTATGAAACTCGTCACGGCCATCATTAAACCGTTCAAGCTCGATGAGGTGCGTGAAGCCCTCTCCGGCATTGGCGTTCAGGGCATCACGGTGACCGAAGTCAAGGGCTTCGGTCGCCAAAAAGGCCACACTGAGCTGTACCGCGGTGCAGAGTACGTGGTTGACTTTTTGCCCAAAGTCAAAATCGAAGCCGCCGTGTCCGACGACCTGGTCGACCGCGTCATCGAGGCTGTAGAAGGTGCTGCGCGTACCGGCAAAATCGGCGACGGCAAAGTCTTTGTCTACAACCTTGAGCAAGTCGTGCGCATCCGCACGGGTGAAACCGGCAAGGAGGCGCTGTAAGGCGCAAGCCTTGCAGCCTTTCAAAAGTCTATAAAAAGAGAACACTGATATGAAAAAACTACTTGCCTCTCTGGCGTTAGGGTTCAGTTTGCTGGCCATGGGCGCAGCCGTCCTGGCGCAGGCACCTGCCGCGGCTCCGGCTGCCTCTGCTGCCATGGCCAAACCCGCTGAAGCTGCTGCCGCAGCGCCCGCTGCCGCTGCGCCTGCCATGGCTGCACCTGCTGTGGCCGCTCCCGCCGCCGCGTCGTCTGCGCCCCCAGCACCCGTACCCAACAAGGCCGACACCAGCTGGATGATGCTGTCCACCATGCTGGTGATTTTGATGGCTATCCCAGGCCTGGCCCTGTTCTATGGCGGCCTGGTTCGCAGTAAGAACATGCTGTCTGTGCTGATGCAGATCATGGTGACTTTCTCAATGATCGTTGTGTTGTGGTTCATCTACGGCTACAGCCTAGCGTTCACGGAAGGCAATGCGTTTTTCGGCGGATTTGACCGGCTGTTCATGAAAGGCATCTGGGACAACGTTGCCGGAACGTTCGCTAACGCAGCCACCTTCAGCAAAGGTGTTGTGATTCCTGAAATCGTGTTCGCAGCCTTCCAGGCAACGTTTGCCGGTATCACCTGCTGCCTGATCGTCGGTGCCTTTGCCGAGCGCATCAAGTTTTCTGCTGTGCTGCTGTTTATGGCCTTGTGGTTCACCTTCAGCTATGTGCCAATTGCGCACATGGTCTGGTTCTGGATGGGCCCTGACGCTTACACCGGCAAAGAAGTGGTTGACGCGATGAACGCCAAGGGTGGCTACATCTGGCAAATGGGCGCGCTTGATTTTGCAGGCGGTACTGTCGTGCACATCAACGCTGCTGTCGCTGGCCTGGTCGGTGCCTTCGTGATTGGCAAGCGCATCGGTTACGGCAAGGAAGCCATGGCGCCTCACAGCCTGACACTGACCATGGTCGGCGCGGCCTTGCTCTGGGTGGGCTGGTTTGGTTTCAATGCAGGTTCAGCTCTTGAGGCCAATGGCTTTGCGGCGCTGGCCTTCATCAATACCCTGGTCGCTACGGCAGGTGCGGTGTTGGCATGGTGTGTCGGTGAAGCGCTGATGCGCGGCAAGGCGTCCATGCTGGGTGCGGCTTCTGGTGCGGTTGCAGGCCTGGTGGCTATCACGCCAGCAGCAGGCAACGTCGGTATTGGTGGCGGCCTGTTCATTGGTCTGGCAGCGGGCTTTGCCTGCCTGTGGGGCGTGAACGGCCTGAAGAAACTGCTGGGCGCAGACGACTCGCTTGACGTGTTTGGCGTGCACGGTATTGGCGGTATTTTGGGTGCCTTGCTGACCGGCGTGTTCAACTCCCCCGCGCTTGGTGGCCCCGGCTATGTAGCAGATTGGGTGACAGCAACCATGGTCACCACGGCTGACTACTCCATCGTGTCGCAGGTTTGGGTTCAAACCAAGGCGGTGCTGATCACCATCGTCTGGTCAGGCATTGTTTCTTTCATCGCCTACAAGATTGTTGACCTGACAATCGGCCTGCGCGTGAGCGAAGAAGACGAGCGCGAAGGCCTGGACATCACCTCACACGGTGAGACAGCCTACAACCGCTAAGCCGCATTTCACCAAAGCTCAAAAGCCCGCTGGTTGCAAAGCCAGCGGGCTTTTTCATTTTTTCAGCGGGCTTTTTATTTTTTCAGCAGGTTTTTTTATGCCGGCAAAAGTTTATCTGTACAGTAATCGGCACATCACCCCATCAATTTTCGAAAGCCCGCATGACCTGGCAAGCCCTGATCCCTCAAACCTGTGAACTCGGCGAGTCGCCGTTTTGGCATCCGCATGAACAAATGCTGTACTGGGTGGACATTCCGGGCAAGCACATCCACCGCTGCAATATTTTTATGGGCAGCATTGAAAGCTGGGCCATGCCGTCTGAGCCCGGCAGCATCGCACCTGCAGAATCAGGCGGCTTGGTGATTGCCCTGCGTGACGGCATTTACCGTGCGCGCCAATGGGGTGGTGCGCTCATCAAACTGGCTACAGCACATCACGACACAACCACCACACGTTTTAACGATGGCAAGGCTGACCCGACGGGCCGCTTTTGGGCCGGCACGATGTACGAGCCGCGCACATCTGCCAGCGCTGGGCTTTATGTGTTGAACGGGGAAGCGCTGGCGCAAAAAGTCAGCAACGCCACCATTGCCAACGGCCTGGCCTGGTCGCCAGATGCCAAAACCATGTACTGGGCCGACACGCCGACCCACACCGTGCGCGCCTGGGATTGGGATGGCGCCACCCACCTGATGACAAACGAACGTGTTTTCAAACAATGGCCAGGCAAGCCTGCTGGCTGGCAGTTTGGGCAGAACGGCTATGACGGCCGGCCTGACGGCGCAGCGGTAGACAGCGAAGGCAACTACTACGTTGCCATGTTTGAAGGCGCACGCATCTGCAAGCTGTCACCCAGCGGCGTTGAGCTGGCCAGCATCCCCGTGCCTGCCCAGTGCCCCACCATGCCCTGCTTTGGCGGTGATGATCTGAAAACGCTGTACGTCACCACTGCGCGCTACAACCGAAGCGACGCGGAGCTAAAGGCGTATCCGCAGTCGGGTTGCGTGTTTGCCATGCGGGTTAATGTGGCGGGGTTGCCCGTTAACTTTTACCGTGACTGACCAGCCGAATCAAAAAAGCGAACAGGGTCTGTTCAAAAAATTCAAACCGCCCGCTGCCAGCCCCGCGTACCATCCGGGTATGGCTTTACCAACTGACTTGATCACTTCCATCGCTGAGCAGGTGCGTGCTGCCGCTGCATCCGGCGGCCGCTTGCGCCTACGCGGCGGCGGCAGCAAAGACTTTTATGGCGAATCACTGCAAGGCGACATCCTTGACACGGCGTCGCTCAATGGCGTGATCAGCTACGAGCCCAGTGAGTTGGTGGTCACTGCGCTGGCAGGCACGCCGTTGGCCGAGCTTGAAGCGTTGCTGCTGGCACAAGGCCAGTGCCTGCCGTTTGAGCCACCGCATTTTTCAGCCAACGCGACCGTAGGCGGCATGGTCGCCGCTGGCCTGAGCGGCCCGGCGCGCGCCAGTGTGGGTGCTGTGCGTGACTACGTGCTGGGCGTCAAGCTCATCAACGGCAAGGGCGAGCATTTGACCTTTGGCGGTCAGGTCATGAAAAACGTGGCGGGCTACGACGTGTCCCGCCTGATGGTGGGGGCCATGGGCACGCTGGGGCTGCTGACAGAAGTCAGCCTGAAGGTGTTGCCGATAGCCCCGCTTGAAGCGACCTTGAAGTTTGACATGTCGCAGGCCGAGGCCTTGACCCAGCTCAACACCTGGGGTGGCCAGCCGCTGCCGCTCAATGCCAGTTGCTGGCTTGAAGACCAAGGCACGGGCACGCTGTACCTGCGCTTGCGTGGTGCTGTGGCAGCAGTCGAGGCAGCCTGCAACAAATTGGGGGGTGAACGCTTGAGCCAGGCCCAGGCAACAGTTGACTGGCAACTGTGTCGTGACCAGCAGTTGCCCTGGTTTAAGGAACGTACCGACATGCAAGACCTGTGGCGCTTGTCCCTGCCGCAAACCGCGCCGCCGCTTGACTTGCCGGATTCGCCGTTCATTGAATGGCACGGTGGCCAGCGCTGGCTAAAAACCGATGTGGCCGATGCACAGCAAGGCCAGCGGCTGCGTGAGCTGGCTGCGGAAGTCGGTGGGCACGCTACTCTTTTTATAGCTGCTCTCGCCCGAAAACAGGCGGCTACAGGTCGATTTGATACCCTAAAACCGCCTCTGGACCGTATCCACCGAGGTTTAAAGCATGAATTTGACCCGTCGGGTGTCTTCAACCCGCATCGCATGCACGCAGACTGGTAACACGCTCACAACATGCAAACCAACCTCTCCCCTGAATTCAAAAACTCCGCCGACGGCCTGGAGGCCGAAGCCATTTTGCGCAAATGCGTACATTGCGGTTTTTGCACGGCCACCTGCCCCACTTACCAGCTGCTGGGTGACGAGCTTGACGGCCCGCGTGGCCGCATTTACCTGATCAAGCAGGTGCTGGAGGGCGAAGTACCCACCCGCAAAACCCAGCTGCATCTGGACCGCTGCCTGACCTGCCGCAACTGCGAAACCACCTGCCCCAGCGGCGTGCAGTACGGCCACCTGATTGACATTGGCCGCAAGCTGGTCGATGAACGGGTCGAGCGGCCCATGGCTGAAAAAGCCGTGCGCTGGGCACTCAAAGAAGGCTTGCCGTCACCGTTGTTCGCCCCCGCCATGGCGGTGGGCCAGGCGGTGCGCGGCTTGCTGCCTGCTTCGCTTAAAAACAAGGTGCCAGCCAAGCAGGCTGCAGGCGTGATGCCCACCCGCAGCCACGCGCGCAAGGTGCTCATGCTGGAAGGCTGCGTGCAACCTGCGATGTCGCCCAACATCAATTCAGCCACGGCACGGGTGCTGGACGCTGCTGGCGTGCAGGTGGTGGTGGCTAAAAAAGCCGGTTGTTGCGGCGCGGTGAAGTTTCACCTGAACGACCACGACGGCGGCAAAGCCGAGATGCGCCGCAACATTGATGCATGGTGGCCGCATGTGGAATCAGGTGTTGAGTCCATTGTCATGAACGCATCAGGTTGCGGCAGCATGGTCAAAGACTACGGCCATGTGCTGGCAGGTGACCCCGCCTACGCCGCCAAAGCCGAGCGCATCAGCGCACTGACGCGCGATTTGAGCGAGTTGTTGCCGGATTTGGTCGAGGTTCTAAGAGGCAAGGTTTCGGCCAATTCTGCCAGTACAGCGGGGCAAATCGCCTTTCACCCCCCCTGTACCTTGCAGCACGGCCAGCAACTGCGCGGCGGTGTTGAAAAGCATCTGGGTGCTTTGGGCTTTAACGTCAAAACCGCCAGCTGTGAAGCGCACTTGTGCTGCGGCTCGGCGGGCACCTATTCAGTACTGCAGCCCAAAATTGCTTACGAGCTGCGTGACCGCAAGCTCGGCAACCTGAGCGAGATGAAACCCGAGGTCATCGTCTCCGCCAACATCGGCTGCATCACGCACCTGCAAAGCGGCACGGCCACGCCAGTGCGGCATTGGGTAGAGGTGCTGGACGAGGCGTTGAATTAACACCCTACTGACACCACGCTGTCAGCAACTCCCCGGCATGATTCAGGCTCCAACAACCCATCAGGAGTCGTTTGTGCGTAAAAACTGGATAACTGTGGCCAGCGCAGAACATGCGCCTCATTGCGCGTTCAATGGACACTGAATTAAAAGCGCTGGCACTATGATGATCGCCACATGCAGTTTCTAATTGCTATAAATAAAAGAGCTGCTTGCGCCCGAATTTATTGGGCTACAGCACCAAAACACTTCTGAAAACGGCTCAAAACACCCTGCATGCGTCGCGCAGACCGCCTTTTTCAACTCGTCCAGCTCATTCGGGGCCGCAGGTTGAGTACGGCTACCTACCTGACTGAAAGGCTGGCAGTAACCCCCCGCACCCTCTACCGCGACGTGGCCGACTTGCAGCACCAGGGCGTGCCGATTGAGGGCGAGGCGGGTGTGGGCTACCGCCTCGGGTCGGGCTTTGACTTGCCACCCCTGATGTTTCTCATCTTTCTCACCATTTCACATATTGCCCAGGCTGCTCAAGCAATCCAGGCGGCGTTGTGCATGATTTCGTCAAAAAAAGCACGCAGCGTGGTGGGGCTCATGGTGTAGGGGTCAAAGCTGGCCGAGCGTGAATACTTCAGGTAAATCGCGCGGTTGGACTCAAGTGACGCCAGCGAACCCATCGACCACTGGGTGAACTTGCGCGAGGGGATTTCTGAAAAATCAAGAATCGCCGGGTCCCGGTGGCGCGAGTCCAGCAAAATGCGGTGGTACAGCAAGCTGACGGCACTGCGGTCACCTTCCAGTTGCTGCAAAAAAATGCCATTGGCCAGGCACAACGCGCCCGTCACGCCCACCCGCGCATTGTTGCGCTGCGATGCCGTCAAAATGTTTTTCAGATCATCAGGAACAAGCGTTTTGGAAGTGCGGCTGGCGTAGGTCAGTTGTATCAGCATGGTGCGCTTTGTAATCTAAAGATTTAATTACACACCGAAGTAAATACCACCCGCCCGCCCGGGTGTTTGCTGAGGCGCTTACTTTGGCGGGCGGTGCACCGCGCACAGCTTGTTGCCGTCCGGGTCGCGCAGGTAAGCCAGATACATCTTGCCCATCGCACCGTCCCGAAATCCCGGTGGGTCTTCACATGTCATGCCACCGTTGGCCACGCCTGCCGCATGAAAAGCAGCGCCCTGCTCAGGCGACTGCGCCGTGACAGCGGCGTGAACACAATCCGGGCAACAAACCGCCCTTGAAATGTCAGGCGTTTCAGACTACTGACGTGGGACGCCGGCGATAGCGTGGTTTTCAGCACTGTGGCGTGCAGTGGCAATCCCATAATGCGCGATGGGTAAAAGTTCTCGAACATTTTGGGTCGGTATCGCTATCGCTCTGGCCACTGCGGCAGGCTTGCTTTTGGCGCTAAATTTTTCGGCTGGCGAGAAAAAAATCAACCAGCAACTGCCAAGGCTGTATTCAACCAGCGACCCGCAATTCATGCGCGCCATGGACGGCCTTTTGGGCCGCGGTATCGTCGGCGGCAACCAGGTTCAGGAGCTGTTGAACGGCGACCAGATCTTTCCGTCGATGTTGCAGGCCATTCGCAGTGCCAAGAAAACGATCACTTTTGAGACCTACATCTATTGGTCCGGCCACATCGGGTCAGAGTTTGCCGATGCGCTGGCCGAGCGCGCGCGAGCTGGGGTCAAGGTTCATGTGCTGATGGACTGGGTGGGCAGCGGCAAGATGGACGAAGCACTGGTTAAAAAAATAAAAGGCGCCGGTGTGGACATCCGCAAATTTCACAAACCGGCCTGGTACAACATGGCCCGTCTCAACAACCGCACGCACCGCAAGCTGTTGGTGGTCGATGGCGCCGTGGGGTTTACGGGCGGCGTAGGCATCGCCCCGAAGTGGGAGGGCTCGGCGCAAGACCCAGACCATTGGCGAGACTCACACTTTCGGGTGGCGGGGCCCGTCGTTTCACAAATGCAAGCCGCCTTCATGGACAACTGGATCAAAGTGTCGGGCCAAGTGCTGCATGGCGAGTCTTACTTCCCAAACCTGCAGCCCGCCGGTAACAGCCAGGCGCAACTGTTTTTCAGCTCACCCAGCAGCGGCAGCGAAAACATGGCGCTGATGTACCACCTGGCATTGACGGCAGCTGAAAAAACCGTGGACTTGTCCATGGCTTACTTTGTGCCCGACGAGCTGAGCCAGCGTGTTTTGACAGCTGCTTTGCGCCGGGGCGTGCGGGTGCGGCTGATCACGCCAGGGCCCATTACCGACACAGAAACAGTGCGTGCAGCATCACGCAAAACATGGGGCCCTCTGCTGGCCGCGGGCGCAGAAATCTATGAGTTTCAGCCGACGATGTACCACTGCAAGGTCATGATTGTTGACAACCTCATGGTCTCAGTCGGCTCCACCAATTTCGACAGTCGATCGTTCAGATTGAATGACGAAGCCAACCTGAATGTGTATGACAGCGCCATGGCAACCCGGCAAACAACTATTTTTGAAGACGACCTGAAAAAATCGCGCCGCGTAACACTTGAAGAGTGGACAAATCGCCCGTTGAAGGAGAAGGCAAAAGACTGGATGGCTTCGGTATTGAGCTCGCAGCTTTAGTCCGGGGCATTGTTAGAGACTTCTTAAAGCGTCATTCCCGAAATAATTGCTTACGACCCTATTCGCCGCGTTATTTGCGGCGAATAGGCCGCTGGCCCCGATTTCCTTGGTTTGCAGGCACAACTCTAACGGAGATTTCCAATATTGCTGAATTACTGCAATCACGTTAAACTGCAAACATGCAAGCACAACTTACCATCAACAGCCGCGGCGTCGTTACCCTGCCCGCCAAAATTCGCAAGGCCATGGGGTTTCAGGCCAATGATCAGCTCATCGCCGAAACCACAAGACAAGGCCTGTTGCTAAGACCCACGGTTACCTTGCCGCTGGAGATGTACACGCCCGAGCGCGTGCAAGAGTTTGATGCCGCCGAGGCTGACCTGGCCTTGCTGCTGGCAAAGCGCAAGCTCTGAGCTGCGCGCGCCATGCGAGTTTTTCTTGATGCAAACATTCTTTTCTCCGCAGCCAAATCAGATGGTGCCATCCGGCAACTGCTGCGACATCTAAAACTGGCCAACCACACTTTGGTGGCTGACAGCTACGTACAGGCTGAAGCCAGCCGCAATATTGCCGCCAAAGCCGACGCGCAAGCCGTGAATGACCTGGACACGCTGCTCAGCCGAGTCGAAGTAAGCACCGTGCAGTTTGCCCAGTCATCACCAACACTTCAAGCCGCCGCGCTTTGGCTGCCTGAAAAAGACCGGCCCGTGCTGCTGGCAGCGATGGCTCTAGCCTGCGATGTGCTCGTTACAGGGGACAGCACACACTTTGGACCGGGCTATGGCAAGCGCTTTGAAGGCGTCACCGTCTGTTCGCCGCGCCAATTGGCTGAACTTGTCTGATTGGATGGGTGGATGGATTAAAGCCAAGCGCTATTTAATTTATAGCTGCTTGTGCCCATATTTATTGGTTTTATGGCACTTTTATAGGTTGAAATGAAATAATTGGAATCTGACCCCGATTCTTCCCTCGCCTGAATCCCGCACCACGGCCTGGATTAAACGTCCCCATGCAGACTCGCCACTTCCTCCAACTGATCTTCTTGTCTGCCCTCTGGGGCGGCTCATTTCCCCTGCTCCGCATTGCCAGCCCGGCGCTCGGTCCGTGGCTGCTGGCCGGCCTGCGTTGCCTGCTGGCCGCTCTGGTGTTGACGCTGCTGATGCGGGCGCTGCGTGAAAAGTGGCCATCGCGTGCCGCATGGCCCCGGTTGGGGCTGTTGGGCCTGCTGACGGTGGTGGCGCCCTTTGTGCTGTTCAGCTGGGCGGCGCTGGTGATACCCGCCGGTTATTCAGCCGTGCTGAATGCCACGGCGCCATTGTTTGGCGTGTTGGGTGCCGCCGCTGCGCAGGAAGAGCGGCTTACCGCGCGCCGCCTGTTGGGCTGTGCTGTCGGTTTTGCCGGTGTGGCTCTGCTGGTGCAATTGGGGCCAGTGGCCGTGACACCGCGTGTGCTTCTGGCAGCACTGGCCTGCACCGCTGCAGCGGCCGCTTACGGTTTTGGTGCCATCCTGATGAAACGCGCCACCATGGCGCATGGCCCCCTGCCCGCATCGGCAGTGGTGCATGTGGCAGCGACACTTATTTTGCTGCTGCCTTCAGTGGCAGCCGCGCCTGATGCGCGTTACAGCACGGGCGCGTTGCTGTCAGTTGCCATGCTGGGCGTCATCACCTCGGGCTTGATGTACTGGATCAGCATGCGGCTGATGCGCGAGATTGCGGCGAGCGCCGCCACCTCGGCGGCCTTTATGATCCCGCTGTTTGGGGTGGGCTGGGGCGCGCTGTTTTTGAGGGAACCGGTCACTTGGGGCATGCTGCCGGGTTGTGTGCTGGTGCTGGCAGCAACGGCACTGATCACCGGGTTTAATCCGTTCAGGGCAGTGGCTGGGCGCTGAAAAACAGCTGGAAAGCCAAACCGGCAAGTCGGTGGTGTCAAGGCAGAACTACCTGGCGCCAGGGGCTGCGAAAGGCTTGGTGAAGTCTTTGCTGAGGAAGCCGCAGGCTGGATGGGCGGGTTGTGTGGCCGGTGGCGAAAGATACAAAGCCTGGATTCTGATGACCTAACGCTACATATTTAGGAGCTGCTTGCGCCCGTATTTATTGGGCTGAAGGCACTTTTTATGGGTGAAAATGGCCTGAAAACGTTTGAAAACTGGTTTTTTCAACAGAATCTCAGATTGTTTGACGACTGCGTGATACTGTGCAAAGATACAGTACTCAGCACACCACACAGTCGCCGCCACGCCAAAAGGTTTTCATGAAAATATTGCCTTCCGAGTTTGACGGTCAGTCCATTCGCCGCGTGTTTGACAAGGACCTTGATATTTGGTGGTTCTCGGTGATTGACGTGGTGCAGGTGCTGACTGAGAGCAAAAGCGCCAAGCGTTATTGGTCTGACCTCAAGCGCAAGCTGGCCCAAGAAGCGGGTTCCGACCAACCGTACGAGGAAATCGTACGGTTGAAACTGACCGCCACAGACGGCAAGCAGCGCGAAACCGACTGCGCTAAAGCCACGAATTAGAACCGACTATGCCCACCTTACAACCCCATATCAGTCGCCACATCTTGTTGCTGCGCGACCAACGCGTGATGTTGGATGCTGAGTTGGCAACGTTGTACGGAGTAGAAACCAAGGTGCTGGTGCAGGCCATCAAACGCAATATCGAGCGGTTTCCCCTTGACTTCATGTTCCAGCTTACCGCCGACGAGTTCGCCAACTTGAGGTCACAGTTTGTGACCTCAAGTTCTGGCTACGGTGGTCGTCGCTATGCGCCCTATGCCTTTACTGAGCTGGGCGTGGCCATGTTGTCGTCTGTTTTGAACAGCCCGCACGCCATAGCTATCAACATCGAGATCATGCGGGCCTTTGTGCAGATGCGCCTGATGGCAGCTACGCATCAAGACCTGGCCAAGCAATTGACTGAATTACAAGACAAAACGGAATTGCTGGCGATGCAGCACGACACCTTCAGCCGCAACACGCGTGCGCAGCTTAAGCAAGTGTTTGACGCTTTGCGTGAACTGATGACACCCCCCGAGCCGCTTAAAAGGCCTATTGGGTTTGTGACGCATGAAGAAAAACCGAAGGGCGGCAAAGCAGTACTGAGAAGAAAACGTGTTCAACCTGCGGGCGTCACCCGTCCTACTGACCGGGATAGACCTTAACTTTCAGCTGCATTGAGGGACTTCTGGATGGGCGGTGGGCTTGTAGCAGGGTAAGGGGTGGGTAGCCAACTGGTGCCAACTTGTCACCAGTTGAAGATGGCAAATTCAGTCGGTGAAAAACTGTCACCGACTGAAATTGCCAGCTCTAGACGGCAAAAACTACTTCACCTACGTCGCCACCGCCGAAACACCGCCGCAGCCAAAGCAGGCGGCGGCATCGCCAAGCAGGCGCGCAAACAGCAGGAAAGCCAAACCGGCAAGTCAGTGGCCAAAGGCAGAACTACCTGGCGCCTGGGGCTGCGAAAGGCTTGGTGAAGCCTTCGCTGAGGAAGCCGTAGGCTGGATGGGCGGGTTGTGGAGCCGGTGGCGAGAGATATAAAGCCTTGAATCTGATGGCTAACCGCTATGTATTTAGTAGCTGCTTACGCGCGTATTTATTGGGCTGTAGGCGCTTTTGATAGGTGAATATGGCCTAAAAAGAGTTAGAAATATGAGTTTCAGGGTAAAAGAATTGGAGTCCGACCCCAGTTCCACTTGAACCTAACAGGACTCGGCATGGTCATGTGGATTACAGTAGCGCATGGCTCAAAAGACCCACTCATTCATGCTCCGCATCATGCGTCGGGACCCCGACGCAATGCCGATGTCACGGCTGGGTGAATATATAGTCGAGTTCGCCGCGTTGCTTGGCGCAGAAAATAAACCTGTTTTTCGCGGAATCAAAAAAGCCAGTATAGGGTTGCGCGCGTTTACACCTCCAGATCGCACGCCTTTCTGCCGTGAGCGCATCAAACAAGCAAAGAACGATCCAAGTAGCAAGTCAGCACGACACCTTCATGCGATTGAGGAAATGCTTGGTGTAGACGCAATTGCCGAAGCGCAAATCTTGGATGAACGCGACAACGTCATTTACCTAGTCTTCGGCCACAAGCAAGAGGATGAAAATGCGGAACGACTCTTTCAAGAGAGTTGGGTTGATGGCGTTGTAACTGGCTTGGTCGGTGCGGACGATACGATGCATCTGCACCTCCGAGATCATTTTGACCGAGGACTGAAACTCAACATTCGGGACGAGGTCCTTGCACGAGATATCTTGACGCATTTCCGCATCGGATTCATCCGCGTGCTGGTTCGTGGTACTTGGATCAGAACTGAAAACGGATGGTCGCCTGAGGCATCAAAGTGCACAGTTCAGCGATATGAAGCATTAGAAGACACGCCGATCAGCCAGATTCTTGCCTCAGCTGCGCGGGTAAAAGGGAACGGATGGCGTGAGCTTGCTGACCCAATTGCTAACTGGGAAGACATTCGGGGGCTCCATTGAAAGCATTGCCAAAAGTCATTCTTGTTGACGCGAATTTCATCGTCGCGTACGTCTCGCCAAAGACAAATTCTGATGACCGAGCCCGCATTGACCACTTCATGGACGACGCAGAAAAAGCGAAGTCGAAGATTGTGTTTCCGATGCCAGCAATCGCGGAGTTTCTGGTGGGGGCGGATCTTGCAGGGGTGGAATTTCTGAACCGCTTAGAGCGAAAGACGTTCTTGGTGATGGCCGACTTCAATCGTGCGGCCGCATTTGAGCTTGCACAAATTGATCGAGCCGCTAGAAACATGGGCGACAAGAAGGACGAAACGATTGCCCCGTGGCAGAAGATCAAGGTTGACCGGCAAATAGTCGCGATTGGCAAGAGCTTGGGCGCTGCCCTCGTAATTTCCGGCGACGGCGCGGTGCGAAACAATGCGCTTCGCATAGGGATGCAGGGGATGACTATTCAGGAGCTTGAATTACCTGAAGCGGCAAAGCAGCAAAAGCTTGCACTCGTACCCATCAAAAAGACTCGGAATACAAGGTCAGGAGATCGAAAATAATGATCAATGCAAAGGGTAAGGTGGCGACGGCCTGAATTTAATGTCCTGCTGCCACGCTACTTCAAAAGCCGCTGGCAACGTTCCTAACTTGCCAAACAAACGCCCGCGCAACAAGTTGTAGAAATGACGCAATGCACAGGGCGTATCGACACTGCGCCCCATAGGCCTAACTTAACGGCTCCATCGGCTTAGGACTTAGCTCCTGGTTGCGAGCCAGCCACCACCGGCGCGTGCCCAATTGAAAGCGCAATAAAGTCCAACGAGATTTGCATTGCATTTCGAGCTGCAATTGTCCTATTCGCATCATCACTCTTATTAGCCAATCCGAAGTCAGAGAGCCCCTTGATAACCACTGCTGCGGGGAAATGAGGATTCTCCTGTCCCCAATTAAAAACACCTGCTGTTTCCATATCGTAGGCCACTGCTTTGTCGCTGTAATTTCGCGCAAGCGCCCTGTGTCTTTCACCGTGATCGTCAGTCCGCAGCAAATCGTTGTCTGAGACCATTACCGCACTATCCAAGATCTTTATCTTATCGATGTCTAAATCAGGGTTAGATAGCTTTCGCTTGCCTTTCACCATTAAGTACCACTTAACCAACTGTAGTGGCCTGGTCGCCAGCGGTGTGCCAGCACTCCGAAACCCTGCACCCTCATTGGTTACGACGCCGCCTTGTGCATCTAGGACGGAAGTGGGGATTGCAACTTTTGTCAAAGAGCCGTCACTACCAAACGAGCAGCAAATTCCGGAGACCACAATGAAGTTGATTCCGGCACTCTCAGTGGAAGCAACGTTCGACAATAAATTCCCTATGGGCGTATTGCCTTGGGCAGACGCAATGTAAATACGGAGAGTAATGTCGCCACCCTGCGCCGGCAAAACGCATTCCCCTACAATTTTTCCGTCGTCACGAGGTGCGATTTTTATTTCTATCCCACGTTGCTCTAGTTCATATAGCAATGAAGCGCCCTCGTCTTCGACAATTACAACCCAAGCTACGCGCCTTACCATATCAATACCTTCCTGTACTTTGAGGTCACTACCTCTTGCCACCACGTAACTTTCGACTTTGAACGAGCCGCCGGCAGTCGGGACCTGGAGGTCACAAATTGCGCTCGATTGAACGCTCCGTTTCACGCTAACACTAATTTCTTTTACTAACGCATCGCGGTAGTCAAGCTTACTCACGCTATCGCTAACAGTTGTAAATGTGGCATAGCTCCCGGACTTAAATTCTTTACCTGCCAAAACTAGTGCCCTCGCAGTTGTCGGCATACTAACTGAACCCGTTTTTGCGTTTTTGTGAATTTTTCTTGAGTTTTCGAGACCTAGAACAATCGATGCGGAGAATGACACGAGTCGACTGTCAGTAAGCTTAAAGCACTCGCCAAAAAGATATCCGAGAAAAGCAATGCCTCGTTTCCCCTCGGACAGAAACGAAAGAATGGTGTTGCCTTTCCCAAACCGCACTGGTTGCAGCAAAAAGCTTCCACCATCCTTGTCAGCGCGACTGCTTTGGTTGTAGGCACGTGGCCCTACAGTGGACGTACGAAAGCGCTGAACTGCGGCAGTTGATAGCGCAGAATATTCTGCAGCAAAATACTCCCCCCAGTGGAGTTCGTCAACGCCCAAACTAATTACAGCGACAGAATCGTATTCATCTAGCCGCGCAATCCGGCCATCATCTGCCGTTACTGCATCGATCCACTCAAATTGATCGCGTGCAAGAACTCTTAATTGAGATAATTCTTCTACAACCCGGCGGGAGATATCCGGCCAGTCTTGGCCCATCTGCGCCGTGACGTTATCAAAATAGCGACGCGCATTCGCTACAGCGGTCAATACGCCCGTATGGCCGGCTTCCCGCACAGCCAAGCCATCTAGTTCAATTAACTTCTTGCGCATGGATTTCGCTGCAGCAGCGACCCTATCGGCCCTAGCACCGCCCGCCTCTAACGCAATACTTCGAGCCCAATGAGTTAGAAGAAGGCCTTTTAGGAGAACCTCCACTGCGCCGACTATATGCGTGGACAGTACGTCTCGCTTTTCGCCCGACTGATCTCGTTTAGCAGCTTCCCAGATATCCTCCCACACGCTCCCGTAGACCTTGTCTTTAACCGTCAGCGCTTCTGCCACCATCGAGGAGTTCTGAGCCGCTTCACCATCGATAAAGGCCATCATTTTCATAAACCCGCTATTCAAGGCTGCCATGACCGCTTTCACGAAGCTAACTTCCTGAACCAATCGCCGAATGTCGAGAGTCGCCGTCGCGCTGATGCCAAGGTGCTCGAGCTCTTTGTCGAATCGACGCAGCTCTGCTCCAATTGCCATCAACGTTGAAGCCTCACTTTCGCAAGTTGTCAGCGTGACGAAAGTGCGATCAAGTGTTTTAAGCGCTTCGCGCGGCGACGTACTTTTGACGATAGCCTTGCTTGTTAAATGAACAATGGCAGATGCAACAACCGCCGAAAATCGAATGATTTCTGATTGTTGAGCTTTGTCAGGCCTGCTGTATGGATTTAGCCATGCAGCATCTATTTCGTAGCCATGGTCAAGGCGGTCACGCAATATACGCGTATCTAACAACCATTTGACAAACGTGTTGGCGTAGGGAAGGCCAGTCGGCTTGTGGACACCAGCAGCCACACGTGCGCCAAAGAGATCGTACCCAATGCCGACCAGCACAGCGGTTGGTTCACGATCGTCAGAATCAGCATAAACACGAGGGAAGATGCCTTTGGAAATTGCGTACCGGACGAAAAGTACGAGTACTTTTTCGAGGAGAATTTTTGTCAAAGTGTTTGTCTTGGCCAACGCTGAGGTAAGCCCCAATTCCCTGACACTTTTGTTGACGTCATCTGCGACATTTAGAAGCATCAAGTGGAAAAGGCCGAGATCTCTTTGAAGGATGTATGTCTCCTCACCATGGCGATATGCGCGCGATATGGTGCAAGTGTCATCGTCGCGATACCGTTCAGCTGTAATAGGCACCACAATCCCGCTATCAACAGCGATATCTAGAAACATCGACAGTTGTTTGCGAGATAGATCGAGACCGGTATTTTGTGCCCAGCCGGCTAGCTCATCAACTGTAAGCCCTCTGTTAAGCCGATCGTTAATCGAGTTTGAAAAATAGTCTTCGCCAAGGATTTTTGCCTGTTGCCGAGCCGGAATCTCCTCATCGATATACAAGCCAAGAAATCTGTTTGATAAATGTAAGTACTGAAAAGTGCTCAGCGGCACGGCATTCGAAAATGCGAACTCATCATGACTCTCCATCGATGATCTCATCTGAGTTATGGGCAGTGTCGCACTCAACTGCGTCGACGCGCTCAGCTCCGCGACTGCATCGTGTATTTCGCTAGGAAAAATGAACGAAACTTCGCGCTGATCCTCGACAAAAGAAACATCAATGCCAAAATTTTGTAGATCTGTAGCCCAAGCTCTTCCTAACCTTGAAGCGAAAACGTACTGAATTAGTCGAAGTCGAGCCTTGTCGGTTACGCACGATATCGCGAGTTTGGATGCGTTCTTTTCTGTGCAAACTGAAACTACCTGCGTGAATAAGGCTTCAATTTCTGGGATTGATAGCTCCTCAAGGACTAGATAAGGCACTACGCGAAAATGATAGGTGTCGTTGCCGTTCGAATTCTCCCATCTGCCGTAGGTTCGAATTTTCGCAAGTGACAACTTTGAGATCTCAATGCCGGTCTGAAGACTCAAGGCTGCAAATGATGACTCTTCGGGTTCAAACCGAAAAAAATCGAGGCGGTCAACATTACCCATTCCACCTGTGGACGCCCATTGATCCTCAATTTGTGTCCATTGCCAACCAGGGAGAAATGCCAACGAATCCGTCTGATGGCGCCCCAACGTATTTCGGCCTGACATGGGGTAGTCAATTGAATAGGGGCGCGGGATCCCATAAAACGCCCGAACAATGGTCGTGCCCAGCGCCTGAGCGTCAGGGCCGTCCAAGACGATGTGCGATGAGGTCAGAACGCTATTCTTAAAGAACGCAGGAACAAACCACTCATTGTTTACGAACAAGGCGCGAATGCTTATTTCCGCTGCACCTGCCTTCCTGAGAGTTGTTGAAAGTCGGTACAAGCTGGTGCCACTTACGATTACCTCATCGATAATTGC
>JANOWR010000161.1:0-21052 GCA_031417995.1 Polaromonas sp.
CGACGCACAGTAGCGCATGGTCAAATCCAAAGCTCCCGCATCAGCTCAAACACCCCCAACCCAGCGCGCCAGAGTAGGCAAGCCGCCTACGCCGCGTGATGCAGCTGTAGAAGCGCAACTGCAAATGCCCAATGAGCGGGACGAGTCTGTTGATATGACAAATGACGCGCCAGACCCGGTGATTGAGCAGGCAGCTGTGGATGTGGCCAGGGGCTTGCAGGACACGAGCAAGGCTGCTGAATTGGACCGCACCTACAGGAAGCTCAAATAGCTTGAGCAGCTGGATTTTTGCCTGCGCGGGAATGGCGGGTGTTTTGACATTATTTTTGGATAATGTGGCACTAAAAAGCCGATTTCAGGCATCAAATAAGCCTGCAGCCCAATAAATTCGGGTGCAAGCAGCTATTTAATTTGTAGCGTCCGCCTACTTCTCACTGAGCAGGTTGCTCCACCCGCCCACCCGGATGCGTAGCCAGCCGGGTCGGGTCACGCCCATGCGTGGGCGCGTGGTCTGCAAACGGCCAGCCGCCAAACTGGGTGCGCTGGTAGTCCTGCATGGTCTGCCTGATCTCGGCCTGCGTGTTCATGACAAACGGGCCGTACTGGACCACTGGCTCGGCAATCGGCTTGCCTTGCAGCAACAGAAACTCGGCTGGCTCATTGCCGTTGATCAACTCAACGTCTGCATCACTGCGCAGCTCAATCGCGCTGTGGCTGCGCACGCTTTGCCCGCCCACCGTGACGGACTGGCCTTTGAAAAAATACAGATTGCGCCGCGTGCCGAGCTTGGCGGATGGGAGCGTAAAGCTTGCGCCGGGCTGCATGCGCAGCGTCCAGATGGCAACGTCGGCCTGGGCCTGGGAGGCCCATGAATCAGGTGGTGGGCTAAGCGGCTTGTCAGCATCGGCCAGCTGGCCTGCAATCACAGATACAAATGTCTCCAGACCATTCGCGTCTTTCACCACGCGGTTGGGAATGTCGTCGGCCCAGAACATGGTGAAGTGCGGGTCGGCCATTTTGCTGGCCGCAGGCAAGTTGAGCCAGATCTGGAACAGCTCGAGCGGGTTGGCGTCATTTGTATTGAGCAACGGAAACATCTCTGCATGCACGATGCCCTTGCCAGCCGTGAGCCACTGCACGTCGCCCTGCCCAAAGCGCGCGGTGGCACCCAATGAATCTGAATGGTCAATCAACCCCTTGCGCACAATCGTGACGGTCTCAAACCCCCGGTGCGGGTGCGCGGGAAAGCCGGGCACGCTGCTGCCGTGGTACATGCTCCAGCCGTCCTTGCGGCTGAAGTCCTGACCCATGTCGCGGCCCGCTAAAGATGCCTTGGGACTCATGTCGGCATTGGCGGCGGGGTAGGCGTCGTCGTGGTACACACAGAATAAAAACGGGTCCAGCGTCGGCCACTGTGGGCCGAGGGGCTGGGTGTTGAGGATGAGGTTGGGTGTCATACAAGGCAATTTAGGGTTGAAAACATCGTTGACAAGAGCATATCTGGTAGCTACTTTGAGCGGCTACCCAACAACGCCGCACCCAGTATCAGCGACGTGGCCAGGCCAATGCCCCAGCTCAGCGCCCGTCCGGTGGCCAGCAGCAGCAGCACGGTCGATGCCAGCGGGGTGATGTAGCTCAAGATGCCTATGTTGCGCGCGTCCCCGCTTTTGAGTGCGGCGTCCCACAAAAAGAACGCCGCCCCCAAAGGGCCAAGACCCATGATGGTCATCAGAAGCCAGTCACGCGCGCTTAATTGCGTGGGCATCTCCAGCATCGCATGGCACAGCAATGACAGCACGCCAGACACCAGCCCAAACAGGCCAATCGCCGCTGTGGGAAAACCGCGACCAGCCAAGCTCATGCGCTTGCCCATCAGTGAATAACTGGCCCAGATGAAGGCGGCAACCGCAGCCAGCACGTAGCCAATGGTGTTGCCCCAAAAGTAACCCTTACTTGTTGCACCCACGAGCTTGGCGGCAAAGAATGAATCGCCCAAGATGGCGACGGCTGCCCCCAGGAATCCGGCGCAGGCAGCTATGAAATGCGTAGCAGTTAATCTGACGCCCGGCAAAAACAGCGGCGCCATCAACACAATGCCCAGCGGCCACAGGTAGTTGACCAGATTCGCCTCGACCGCAGGTGCGTAACGCAGCGCCATAAACAGCAAAAAGTGGTACCCAAACAAGCCATACACACCCAGCGCCAGCGCGCCCCAAGTCACCCGCCACTGCCGGGCATACGGCCAGGCAGGCACGCTGCCCACCAGCAGCGCGATGCCCGTCAGTAAAAACGGCGGCACATGCGACAGCAGCGTGCCAAGCACCGCCAGAGATGACCACAGGGCGATGGCGGCCAGGGCGAGGACTGTGGGGGATTTATGGGCGACGGGAGATGACACGTGGCAAGAGCTTTCAGCTACCAAACAAATCCGCATGCGAGCCAGCGCGTACAAAATTCAGCTGGTTGTCTTCCAGCTGGTAAATCAACAAAAAGTCACCGCCAATATGGCATTCCCGGTGATCAGACCATTCACCTTTTAGCGCATGGTCTAGCCATTCAGGGCCAAGCGGCGCGTCATTGGCAATGAGCAAAAGCATGGCTTCTTTGAGCCGCACTATGTCGTACCGCCCCGAATGTGACAGCCGAACCCAGTCTTTTAAAAAGGCCTTGGCGTAGTCACAAGCGCGCGGTACGCTGGCGCGCTTACTTGCTGCTGGCTTTTTCAAGGTCGGCAAACAGTTCGTCACCCGATGCAAACCGCGCTTTGCGGCTAGCCATCATGGCGCGGGACTCTAGCATCGCTGCCTGCGTCTCGGCGTTGGGCACCTTAAGCTCCAGTGGAAAAGCCTGGTCAACCACCACCCGCCGCAAAAACAGCCGCACCGCGTCAGACACCGACAAACCCATAGCCGTCAGCGCCAGCGTGGCCTGGTCTTTGATGTCATCGTCCACCCGGATGTGAAGCATTGAAGTTTGTGTGGCCATGATGATTGGTATTTGGTTGAGGACTCCATTTTGTATCTCAATTGAGATTTTTGCAATTGGTTCTCAAAGTGACCATCCGAAAAACCGATCACAACTGCATTTTTTTGGAAAGCAGAAGCGCTCGAAGATGCCCGTCACGCCTGAAAAATAAAATTCTTGCTACGCTTGGGCAAGGGCCTTTAAAAATACAAAAAGGCGCTAAAAAAATCGCCTTTTTGAACATCAAAATAAGCTGTGGCCCAACAAATACAGGCACAAGTAGCTGCTAATTATGTAGCGTTTATGCAATCACAGCCTTCACCTTCATCCGCCAGGCATGCAGCAGCGGCTCGGTGTAGCCGCTTGGCTGCACCAGGCCTTTGAACACCAGGTCAGTCGCCGCCTTGTACGCCATCGAGGTCTCAAAGTTGCCTGCCATCGGCTGGTACAACTTGTCGCCAGCGTTTTGGCCGTCCACCACTGCCGCCATGCGCTGGAAGGTCTCGTTGATTTGCGCTTTGGTCACCACGCCGTGCAGCAGCCAGTTGGCCATATGCTGGCTGCTGATGCGCAGGGTGGCGCGGTCTTCCATCAGGCCGATGTTGTGGATGTCGGGCACCTTGCTGCAGCCCACGCCCTGGTCGATCCAGCGCACCACGTAGCCCAGAATGCCCTGGGCGTTGTTGTCTAGTTCTTGTGCCTTTTCAGCGGCTGACCAGTTGGGTGTGGTCGTCACGGGGATTTGCAGCAGCGCATTCAATGTGTCATTGCGCAGCTTTTTGGCATCGGCTTTTTTAACCGTCTTTTCCATGTCTTTTTGCACCTTGCTGACCTTGACCTGGTGGTAATGCAGCGCGTGCAGCGTGGCACCTGTAGGGCTGGGCACCCAGGCGGTGTTGGCACCTGCCAGTGGGTGGCCGATTTTTTGCGTCATCATGGCGGCCATCAGGTCGGGCATGGCCCACATGCCTTTGCCGATTTGCGCCTTGCCACGCAGGCCGCAGGCCAGGCCTACCTGCACGTTGTTTTTCTCGTAAGCATCAATCCAGGTGCTGGTCTTCATGTCGCCCTTGCGGATCATCGGGCCAGCCTGCATGGCGGTGTGCATCTCGTCGCCAGTGCGGTCTAAAAAGCCGGTATTGATGAAGGCCACACGTGAGCTGGCAGCGGCAATGCAGGCCATCAGGTTGGCGCTGGTGCGGCGCTCTTCGTCCATGATGCCGAGCTTGACGGTGCTGTCTTTCAAGCCCAGCATTTTTTCAACACGGCCAAACAGCTCGGCAGCAAAAGCCACTTCAGCCGGGCCGTGCATTTTGGGCTTGACGATGTAAACGCTGCCCTTGCGAGAGTTTTTGATGCCTGGCTTGCCTTTGAGTTTCAGGTCATGCATGGCGATGGTGGTGGTGACCACAGCGTCCAGAATGCCTTCAGGGATTTCTTTTGTGCTGCCGTCAGCCGCCGTGTAGGTGATGGCCGGGTTGGTCATCAGGTGACCCACATTGCGCAAAAACATCAGTGAGCGGCCATGCAGCACCACCGGCTTTTTGCTGGTAGCGGACGTATAGATGCGGTCTGCATTCAAGCCACGCGTAAACGTTTTGCCGTCTTTGGTCACGCTCTCGGTCAGCGTGCCCTGCAAGATGCCCAGCCAGTTGCTGTAGGCCAGCACTTTGTCGTCTGCATCCACCACAGCGACTGAATCTTCCAGGTCAAGAATGGTTGACAACGCGGCTTCAAGCACCAGGTCACACACGCCTGCGGGGTCGGTTTTGCCAATCGGGGTGGCAGCGTTGATCTGAATGTCCAGGTGCAGGCCGTTGTGCTGCAGCAGCACCGACGTCGGTTGGGTCATGTTGCCCTGGTAACCAATGAATTGTTTGCCGTCCGCCAGACCAACACTCTTGCCGTTTTTAAGTTTGACAGCCAGCTTGCCAACGCGCACGCTGTAGCCAACGGAATCAACATGCGAGCCGCCAACCAGCGGCGCGGTGCGGTCAAGCACATGACGTGCGTATTCAATCACCTTGGCACCGCGCTTTGGGTTGTAGCCTTTACCCTTTTCAGCGCCAGCAGCTTCAGAAATGACATCGGTACCGTACAGCGCGTCATACAGGCTGCCCCAGCGGGCGTTGGCCGCGTTCAGCGCGTAGCGTGCATTCAAGATAGGCACGACCAATTGCGGGCCCGCCTGCCTGGCCAGCTCGGCATCGACGTTGTCGGTGGTGGTTTTGACTTTTTTGGGCGTGGGCACCAGGTAGCCAATGCTGGTTAAAAACTTTTGATACGCCTTCATGTCCGTGATGGGGCCTGGGCTGGCTTTGTGCCACGCATCAATCTCGGTTTGCAGGCGGTCACGCTCGGCCAGCAGGGCGATGTTTTTGGGGGCCAGGTCAGCAACGATGGCGTCAAAACCCTGCCAGAAATGGGGGGCTGATACGCCTGTGCCAGGCAGCACCTGGGTGTCAATGAAATGGTGCAGATTGCTGGCGACTTGCAGGCGGTGAATGGGCGTCATGGTGGGGGTCATCGGGGCGGTCATTAAGGGTTCTCCAAAAAATACAAAAATTTAAAAATCAAAGAGTGGCAGCACATCAAGCAAAGTGGTGCCTGTGTGTGTGGGTGCGGTGCCCAGGGTCTCAAACGGTAAATCGTAACGATTTACCCACAGCGTGCGATAGCCGTACCAGGTGGCGGCCAATGCGTCCCAGCTGTTGCAACTGACAAATGCTATTTCTGTGGCTTTAAAGCCCGTGGCCTGCTCTCCCAGCGCGTAGGCTGCTGGGTGGGTTTTGTATTTGCGAATGCTGTCTACGCTGATGACGTAGTCCAGCAGGCCGCCCAGGCCGGCAGACGTGACGGCTGCGTCCAGCATGGCCGGATCGCCATTGGACAAAATGCCAGTGGCGATGCCTTTGCTTTTAAGCGCGTGCAACACGTCATGGTTTTCCGCAAATGCGCTCAAATGCCGGTATTGGTTCAAAAGCTCTTCTTCGCGCGCATCCGTCAGGTCCAGCTTGAGCCGCAGGCAGGCGTAGCGCAGTCCGGCACGGGTTAAATCCCAAAACGGCTGATAGTGCGCACCGTCGTTGCTGGTGGTCACCAGGCGGGTGTATTCAATCTGCTTGTCACGCCACAACACACTCAATGCCTGACCGTGGTCAGGAAAAAGCCGCTCAGCCAGCAGCCCGACGCTGTACACGTCAAACAATGTGCCGTAGGCATCAAACAAAACCGCGCGTGGCGGAGTCTGGTGGCTTGTCTTCATGCATCTACTTTATTCGATAGCCGGGGCACGATGGATCACCTGAAAATGTGCGCCAAGCTTGTGACAGCATGATTTCAGGTCTTTTTCACCGGTATTTTGTGCTGCAGCCCAATAAATTCGGGCGCAAGCAGCTATTAAAAGCCTAGCAGAACAGGCGTGAACTGAGAACTGGCGGATTTTTTTAAACGCTATCAGGCGCAAAATGGCAGACATGCCTGAGACTAAAACACCGTCAACGCTGCCTTTTGCGGGTATTCGGGTGATTGAATTCACCCACATGGTGATGGGACCCACCTGCGGCATGGTGCTGGCAGATCTGGGTGCAGAGGTCATCAAAATTGAGCCGCTGGCAGGCGATAACACGCGCAAACTGATGGGCTCAGGCGCTGGCTTTTTTGCCATGTTCAACCGCAATAAAAAAAGCATGGCCCTTGACTTGCACACGCCCGAAGGCAAAGAAGCAGCGCTTAAATTAATTGCCACCGCCGACATCGTCAGTGAAAACTTCAAGCCCGGCACCATGGCCAAGCTGGGCCTCGACTACGCCACACTGTCAAAGCTTAATGAGCGGCTGATTTACATCAGCCACAAAGGTTTTTTGCCTGGCCCCTATGACCACCGCACCGCGCTCGATGAAGTGGTGCAAATGATGGGCGGCCTGGCCTACATGACGGGCCGTGTAGGTGACCCACTGCGGGCGGGCAGCAGCGTCAACGACATCATGGGCGGCATGTTTGGCGCGATAGGGGCGATGGCTGCATTGGCACAACGGGCCGTGACGGGCAAGGGGCAAGAAGTGCAGTCCGCCCTGTTTGAAAACAATGTGTTTTTAGTCGCCCAGCACATGATGCAGTTTGCTGTAACGGGCGAGGCTGCCGCGCCCATGCCCAGCCGCATCTCTGCCTGGGCGGTGTACGACGTGTTTACCGTCAAGGGCGGCGAGCAGATCTTTTTGGCAGTGGTCAGCGACACGCAGTGGGCGGTGTTTTGCAAAGCGTTTGACCTGGCCGATTTGCAGGCCGACCCGCGCCTGGTGACCAACAACGACCGGGTACATGCGCGGGGCTGGATGCTGCCGATGTTGCGCACGCGCATGGCCAGGCACAGCGCGGCCGAACTGAGTCGCGTCTTTGAAGAAAACGGTCTGCCATTTGCGCCCATCACCATGCCCGAGCATCTGTTTGATGACCCGCATTTGCGAGCGACTGGCGGTTTGGCGCCGATGTTGCTGGCAGACGGCAGGCAGACGCGTGTACCGCTGATGCCGATTACCCTGGACGGCAAACGACCTGGCGTGCGCAGCAATCCGCCGCGACTGGGGCAGCACACCGACGCCTTGCTGCTTGAGGTAGGCTACACCAGCGCGGAGATTGAAGCTTTAAAGAAAGCCCATGCCGCCGCCGCTGATGCCGGGCATAGTTAACCCGGCTGAATGGCGCGATTAACGCGAGGCAGGTGCACCCGGCATGATCACCACGGTATCGCCACCGCTTGAGCCGCGTTGGCCCTGAGCGCCTGTGCTGCCGGTGTCGCCGGTAGCGCCCGTGCTGCCCGTACTACCCATACTGCCCGTGTTACCCGTATTTCCCGTGGCACCGGTTGGGCCCGCAGGGCCAGGCACAGTGACGACCGGTGGTGTGTTGACAACGGTGGGTCTGTCGCATGCGCTGAGTGTCAAAGCTGCCAAAGCCATCAAAGTTGCTGGATAAATGATTGAATACTTCATGAATTCTCCTGGTGGTGGGTTAAAAAAGCCGCCCCTTCACAATGAATGGACGTTATGGCAAAACCCCTGTAAATTTCGACATGGTGAAGTTGTACGATGGCCTGACACGCCATGGCGTAGGCGCGTTCCCACACAGCGCGTGAGCGCAGGGCTTGGATTTGTCCAGACCGCCCTATACTTCGCAAATAAAGCGGGTGCAGTCATTCGCCTGATACATGAATTTATAGAAGTGCCTTTATGAAAATCCTTGTCCTCCACGGCATCAACCTCAACATGTTTGGCAAGCGTGACCCGGCGCAGTACGGCACCACCACGCTGGCTGAAATCAACGCCAGCGTGATGGCTCTTGGCAAAGAGCTGGGTGCGCAGGTGGAGGCGTTTCAAACCAACTTTGAGGGCGCGATGGCTGAGCGCATTCACCAGGCGCATGCCGATGGCACGCATGCCGTCATCATCAACGCTGGCGCGTGGACGCACTACAGCTACGGTATTCGTGATGCGCTGGCCATTTTGAAGTGCCCGATCATTGAAGTGCACATGTCCAACATCCATGCACGTGAGGCTTTCCGGCATGTGTCGGTGTTTGCTGAAATTGCCAGGGGCCAGATCTGCGGCTTTGGGGCTGACAGTTATTTGCTGGGCTTGCGGGCGGCGGTATCCGCGATCAAAGCTTCGTGACAATGACGCATTCCGTGATCAATGGCAACACAGAAATCATCGCGCACATAGGCTACCCCACACACGCGTTCAAGTCCCCAATGATCTACAACCCCTGGTTTGAAAAAGCCGGGGTGAATGCCGTCGTCGTGCCCATGGCCTGCAAGAGCCCGGACTACCCTGGCTTTCTGCGGGCTGTGTTCAAACTGGCCAACGTTAGGGGCGCACTCATCACCATGCCGCACAAGGTGGTGACGATGGGCATGATTGACGTGGTGTCGCCCATTGCATCGGTTGCCGGAGCCTGCAACGCGGTACGTTTGAATGACCAGGGCCAGTTGCAAGGCGACATGTTTGACGGCGAGGGCTTTGTACGCGGCCTGCTGCGCAAGGGCGTGACGCTGAAGGGCGCAAAGGCGCTGGTGGTTGGCAGTGGTGGCGTGGGCTGCGCTATTGCCGCATCACTGGCTGCTGGCGGTGTGGCAGAGTTGGGTTTGTTTGATGTCAACACGGCCTCCAGCGAAGGCCTGGCCGCAAGGTTGGCGCAGCATTACCCTGCTTTGATGGTCGGCACCAAGAGCAACGATCCGGCAGGTTTTGGTGTGGTGGTGAACGCCACGCCCATGGGCATGAACGAGGGCGACGCAATGCCGATGGACACGTCGCGCATTGCCAGCAATGCGTTTGTTGGCGAAGTGGTCATGAAGCGCGAGATGACCGCGTTTTTGCAAGCGGCCCAAGCGCGTGGCTGCATGGTGCAGGTCGGCACCGACATGCTGTTTGAGCAAATTCCGGCTTACCTGGAGTTTTTTGGCCTGCCCAGCACAACGCCTGAAGAACTCAGGTCGCTGGCCAGGCTGCAAGCCGTTTAAGACTTACTTTTTGGGCGCGGAAGCAGCGGCAGCCGGCTTGGCCGAAGCAGTGGGCTTGGCATCAGCCATGGGCTTGGCATCGGTCTTCGGTTTGGCGTCAGCCGCTGGTTTGGCCGCCGGTTTTTCATCGGCCATGCACTTTTTGATGTGGCTGCTTTTTGCGGCACCCGCCAGCTTTTTGTCAGCGGCTGATTTTTCACAGGCCGGGCTGCTGGCGGCAGCACCACCAGCGTCAGCAATACACTTTTTCTCAAAGCTGCTTTTTGCGGCACCCGCCAGTTTTTTCTCGGCAGACTTGGCCGCACAGTCGGCCTCAGCGCCTGCCGCGTGTGCGGCTGGCATGACGGCAAAAGAAAAAGCAAAGGCAACGGCCAGGGAAGAGAGCAGTTTTTTCATGAGGACTCCTGTTAGGTGAGGATGGATTGTGGGAGCAGGTCAGGGGATCAATTTGAATACCCGCAGGGATTCCATCACATAACGTAGCGCTTCACAAGATGGATGACCAGTATCTCTGTGCACTAAACGTAAAATCAGGCGATGCTCTCGATTAAAAATGATTTGCTCGCTGCCCTCAGTGCCGGGCTTGAACAACTTTCCCCCGGCGCTGGCGACAAAGCCGCGTTTGAATCCCCCAAGGTGGCGGCGCATGGCGACTTTGCCTGCACGGCGGCCATGCAGCTTGCCAAAGGCCTAAAACAAAACCCGCGCCAGGTAGCAGACGCCCTGCGTGCCAACTTGCTCACTCAGCCTGCTTTTGAGCGCTGGGTACAAGACATTGAAATCGCCGGGCCGGGGTTTATCAACATCCGTCTGAAGCCCGAGGCCAAGCAGGAAACTGTTCGTGAAGTGTTGCTGGCTGGCACGCAATACGGCGTTAAGTCACAGATGGCGCACCAGGCCACGGTGGTCGAGTTTGTGTCGGCCAACCCGACCGGGCCGCTGCATGTGGGCCACGGGCGGCAGGCCGCGCTGGGCGATGCGATTTGCAATTTGTTTGTGACCCAGGGCGTGCGGGTGTACCGCGAGTTTTATTACAACGATGCGGGCGTGCAAATCCACACGCTGGCCACCAGCACGCAGGCACGCGCCAAAGGCATCAATCCAGGCGATGCCGCGTGGCCTGAGCTGGCCTACAACGGCGATTACATTGCCGACATTGCTGCTGACTTTATTGCCAAAAAGACCGTCAAATCTGACGACCGTGAGTTCACGGCCTCGGGCAACATTGATGACCTGGAGTCGATTCGCCAATTTGCCGTCGCCTATTTGCGCCGTGAGCAGGACCTGGATTTGCAGGCATTCTCGGTGCGTTTTGACAACTACTATCTGGAGTCCAGCCTGTACAGCTCAGGCCGGGTTGATGCGGCTGTGACCAAGCTGAACGATGCGGGCAAAACCTTTGAAGCTGACGGCGCGCTGTGGCTCAAGTCCACCGACTACGGCGACGACAAAGACCGCGTGATGAAAAAAAGCGACGGCACCTACACCTACTTTGTGCCTGACGTGGCCTACCACCTGGCCAAGTGGGAGCGCGGTTTTGGCCGGGCCATCAACATCCAGGGCATGGACCACCACGGCACGATTGCCCGGGTGCGCGCCGGCCTGCAAGCGGCCAACATGGGCGTGCCAGCGGGCTACCCTGACTACGTGCTGCACACCATGGTGCGGGTGATGAAGGGCGGCGTAGAAGTCAAAATTTCGAAACGCGCAGGCAGCTACGTCACCCTGCGCGACCTGATTGAATGGACGAGTGCTGATGCCGTTCGCTTTTTCTTGCTCAGCCGCAAACCAGACACCGAATACATTTTTGACATTGACCTGGCCCTGGCTAAAAACAACGAAAACCCCGTTTACTACGTTCAGTATGCGCATGCGCGGATCTGCTCGGTGCTCACGGCCTGGGGTGGTGACGAGGCGACGCTTAAAACCGTTGACCTGTCGCCACTCGTCAGCCCGCAGGCGCAGGCCTTGATGCTCCTGATAGCCAAATACCCCGACATGCTGACGAATGCCGCCAGTGGTTTTGCGCCGCACGATGTGGCGTTTTACCTGCGTGAGCTGGCGGCCTGCTACCACAGCTATTACGATGCCGAGCGTATTCTGGTCGATGACGAGGCGGTCAAACTGGCACGCTTGGGCCTGGTGGCTGCCACGGCGCAGGTGTTGCACAATGGCCTGGCGGTGCTTGGCGTCAGTGCCCCGCGCAAAATGTAAATGGTGTCAACGGAAATGCAAATGAACTTGTCTTTGAGCAAACAACAACGCGGCGGCACTCTGCTGGGCTTGATCATTGGTGCACTGGTTGGGCTGGGTGCAGCCCTGGCGGTGGCGGTGTACGTGACCAAAGTGCCCGTGCCTTTTTTGAACAAAAACCAGTCACGCAGTGCCGAGTCGGATGCTGCCGAGACCAAAAAGAACAAGGACTGGGACCCGAATGTGCCGCTGGCGGGCAAAAATTCGGTCAAGCCTGCGCCTGCTGCGTCTGGCGTTGTGGGTACTGCACCCACTGTTCCACTGCCAGCAACACCCGCATCTGCTGCCGTAGCAACCAAACCCAAAGCCTCCAGTGACCCGCTGGGCGACCTGGCCAAGGCCAAATCAGAAGGTAAAGCTGACGCAAAGCCTGATGCCGCGTCAGCCACCGCAGGCGCTGACCCGTTTAATTATTTTATTCAGGCGGGTGCTTTCAGAACGCCAGAAGACGCTGAGCAACAGCGCGCCAAGCTGTCGCTGATGGGTTTTCAGGCCAAGGTCACGGAGCGCGAGCAGTCTGGCCGTACCGTGTACCGGGTGCGTTTGGGGCCCTTTGACAAAAAAGACGAGGCCGATAGAACCAAAGAAAAACTCGACGGTAACGCTATTGAGACGGCATTGGTCAGGGTTCAACGCTGAACTTTTTGACGTACAGCCCGCCTAAGAGACTGAACAAGTAACTTTTCTGGAGTAAGACGAATGCAACGACGCGAGTTTTCAATCACCGCTGCCACGCTGGCCGCCACCGCCACATTGGCAAGCAACGCAGCGTTTGCCCAGGGCAAGCCGCCGCAGGAAGGTGCCGACTTTCTGGTACTCGACAAACCCGCGCCCACTGAGGCTGGTGCGGGCAAGATCGAAGTCGTGGAGTTTTTCTGGTACAGCTGCCCACACTGCAACAAGTTTGAGCCACAACTTCAGGAGTGGGTCAAAAAAATGCCCAAAGACGTGGTGTTGCGCCGCGTGCCGGTGGCCTTCCGGCCTGATTTTGAGCCACAACAGCGCCTGTACTTTGTGCTCGAAGCCATGGGCAAGGTGGAAGAGCTGCACACCAAAGTGTTTAACGCTATTCACGTTGAACGGCAAGCATTAAATACGGTCGATCTGGTTGCCGCCTGGGCCGAAAAGCAGGGCATCGACAAGGCTAAATTTACCGAGGCTTACAACTCATTCCCGGTTGCCACCAAAACCCGCAAGGCAACCCTGCTGCAAGATGCCTACAAGGTCGATGGTGTGCCTGCACTCGGCATTGCGGGCAAGTACTACACGTCGGGCTCTGTTGCCCAAACCATGGAGCGTGCGCTGGTGGTGACAGACTACCTGATTGGGCAAGCGCGAAAACGCAGCTAGGCGCATTGGCTCCCCTAAAACCCGCCTTCATCAGGCGGGTTTTTTATTTGCAAAGTCCCGGCAAAGCGGCAGACCTGAGCGCCAATCGCGGATTCGCATCGGTACAATACAAAACACCAAAGCAGCAAGATTCGTGCCTTTATGAAACACCCCCTATTTTTAGCGATAACCCTCGCGGCGCTTGGCCTGGGCTCTGCCTGGGCTGAAAATGCGGACCGCGACAAGCCCATGAACGCCGAGGCCGATGCCTTGCGTTACGACGATTTGAAGCAAACCAGCGTGTTTACCGGCAGCGTGGTCATTACCAAAGGCACCACCATCATCCGTGGCGAACGCGTTGATGTGAAGCAGGACCCCGAGGGCTACCAGCAAGCTGTGGTGATTGCTGCGCCGGGCAAGCTGGCGTTTTACCGCAAAAAGCGCGATGGGCTTGACGAATTCATTGAGGGCGAAGGCGAGCGGATTGAGTACGACAGCCGCCTGGATCTGGTCAAGTTCATCAAAAATGCTGTGCTGCGGCGCTACAACGGCGCGGTGCTGGCTGATGAGACCACCGGCTCACAAATCAACTACGACAACAAGACAGATGTGTTTACCGTCGACGGCGGCGCACAAAACCGCTCGGCCACCAACCCGACCGGCCGCGTTCGCGCCTTGCTGTCGCCGCGCGTTGCCGCCTCAAGCGCGGGCGGCCCCGTGCCTGCACCCCCACCGTCACCCGCCGCCCTGCGCCCCAGCACTGCGCTGGGCGCAGACAAAAAGTAACCCGGCATGGCAATGGGTGATTTAAAAAGTGACATGCTGGCCGAGCCCTTCATGCTTAAAGCAGATGCGACCCCGCACAACACGCCTGCCAGCCGCCTGGTGGCCACCGGTCTGCAAAAGTCTTATGGCAGCCGCAAGGTGGTGCAGGACGTCTCGTTAGCCGTAAAAAGCGGCGAAGTCGTGGGCCTGCTGGGGCCAAATGGTGCAGGCAAAACCACTTCGTTTTACATGATCGTGGGCCTGGTGCGGGCTGATGCGGGCGAGATCACGATTGATGGCAACTCCATCGAGCACATGCCGATTCACCGCCGCGCGCGTCTGGGCCTGAGTTATCTGCCGCAGGAAGCATCGATTTTTCGCAAGCTCACTGTTGAAGAAAACGTGCGCGCCGTGCTCGAACTGCAGCTGGACGATGCAGGCAAGCCCTTGTCAAAAGGTGATATTGCGCAGCGTCTGGACGGGCTTTTAAAAGACTTGCGGGTAGACCACCTGCGTGACTCCCCCGCTTTGTCGCTATCGGGTGGCGAACGCCGCCGCGTCGAAATTGCCCGGGCACTGGCCACCCAGCCGCGTTTTATTTTGCTGGACGAGCCGTTTGCCGGCATTGATCCGATCGCCGTGATCGAGATCCAGCGCATCATCGGGTTTTTAAAGTCGCGCGGCATTGGCGTTTTGATCACCGACCACAACGTTCGTGAAACGCTGGGCATTTGCGACCACGCCTACATCATCAGCGACGGCCATGTGCTGGCCAAAGGCACACCGTCCGAGATCGTCAATAACGCCGATGTGAGACGTGTCTATTTGGGCGAACATTTCCGGATGTAAATATGGGATCCCCCCCGCCGTCGCTCACTGCGTGTAGCTCCAACCCCCCTCAGGGGGCTGCGCCTGCGGCCTGGCAAAGCCAGATCCACGGCTCATGCTTGTAAAAACACACTTCGCTGATTTGCTCTGGTTATGAAGCAGGGTTTATCACTGCGCGTTTCGCAGCACCTGGCGCTCACGCCGCAGCTACAGCAATCGATTCGCCTGCTGCAACTCTCTACGCTCGAGCTAAGTCAGGAAGTCGAGCAGATGCTCGACGACAACCCGTTTCTGGAAGTCAGCGAAGAGGCCGCGCCGCGTGAAGCGTTTGGTCTTGAGCAAGTCGATGCACCCGTTAGCCAGGATGTTCAGGACTTTGAATTCGCTACAGAATTTATAGCTGCTCCCGCCCATGAAATGGCGGCCACAGCATCAAATGACACTCAAAATACGCCTGAAAAGGCCTCTGATGATGCCACCGAACCCAAGCTTGAAGAAAGCTGGGAAGGCGATGGCACGGTAGAGTCTGCACCCGACGATGGCGAGTGGGGCAACGACGCAGCCCCACGCAAAAACAACATTGATGACAGCGATGCCGAAGCGTCTGACCTGACGGGCGAGCACGAGACCTTGCAGGCGCACCTGCACCGCCAGTCGCTCAGTTTGCGGCTGTCTGACATTGACCGCGCCGCGCTGCACTTTTTGATTGAATCGCTCAATGATGACGGTTACCTGGAGGACAGTCTTGCTTCACTGGCCAGCGGACTGGCTGGCAGTGACCTGTCGCAAACCGAAGAGCTGGAGCAGCACTTTTCTATCGCGTTGAAGCTGCTGCACCACATGGAACCAGCAGGCGTGGGGGCACGCAACATGGCCGAATGCCTGACTCTGCAATTGCTCGACTGCAGGGACTGCATAGAGACGCGCGCCGCCATGGCCATGTGCCAGAAACCGATGGAACTGCTGGCCAAGCGTGACGTCAAGCGCCTGTCGCAGCTGTGCGGTTTTCCTGATGCGGTGATTAAAAGCGCCATTGGCGTGATTGGCCGGCTGGACCCGAAACCGGGCAGGCGCTTTGCCAATGTGGAACGCAATGTCGTGGTGCCCGATGTCATCGTCGTCAAGGTGGGCCGGGGCTTTAAGGTGACGCTGAACAGCGACGTGATGCCGCGCCTGAAAGTGCATGACATTTACGCCAACGCCATGAAGCAGCACAAGGGTGCCAGCGGGCAAGCCATGCAGCAGCGCCTGCAAGAAGCACGCTGGTTTATTAAAAACATCCAGCAGCGTTTTGACACCATCCTGCGCGTCAGCACGGCGATTGTTGAGCGCCAAAAAAACTTTTTCACCCATGGCGAGCTGGCCATGCGCCCGCTGGTGCTGCGCGAGATTGCCGACGAGCTGGGCCTGCACGAATCCACCATCTCGCGCGTGACGACCGCCAAATACATGAACACGCCGTTCGGCACTTTTGAGCTGAAATACTTTTTTGGCTCAGCGCTGGGCACAGAAACGGGCGGCAACGCATCGAGCACGGCCGTGCGGGCGCTTATCAAACAGTTTGTCGCCGTCGAGAACCTGAAAAAACCGCTCAGCGACAACCAGATCTCTGAAATGCTCAAGGAGCAAGGCATTGAATGCGCCCGCCGTACTGTGGCCAAATACCGTGAGGCGTTGCGCATTGCACCCGCTAATTTGCGTAAATCACTATGAACCAACTCCAACTATTTTTACCTTGCGCTGCTGGCGTTGAGGCGCTGCTGGCCACCGAGGTCCAGCGCATCACCGGCACCAACCCCAAAGCCTGGCGTGCAGGCGTTCAGCTGGCCGGTTCGTGGCGCGATGCCTTGCAACTTAATTTGCACAGCCGGCTGGCACAGCGCGTGCTGATTGAGCTGGCGCACAACCAGTACCGCAGCGAGCAGGATCTGTACAACGCAGCAGCCAACGTGGCGTGGGAAATCTGGTTCACGCCCAAGCAAACCTTCAAGGTTGAGATCACCGCCCAGCACAGCCCGCTCACAAGCCTGAACTTTGCCGCGCTAAAAATCAAGGACGCCATTGCTGACCGCTTCAGGGACAAATACGATGTGCGGCCCGATGTTGACACCCGCTGGCCCGATGTGCGGGTGTATGTTCACTTAACAGTGGACACTGTAACGGTTTACATCGACACGTCCGGCGAGCCACTGTTCAAACGTGGCTGGCGTGAAGATGTGGGCGAAGCACCACTTAAGGAAACACTGGCCGCCGCCATGATTGCTGCCAGCGGATGGGACGTACTTGCCAAACAAGGCGTGGCGCTGTATGACCCGTGCTGCGGCTCGGGCACGATTGCGATTGAGGCCGCGCAAATTGCCTGCAACATCGCGCCGGGCATCAACCGCAAATTCGCCTTTCAAAAGTATTTGCCGTTTCAAGCGCACGTGTGGGAAGGCTTGCTGGATCAGGCGGAGGCTTTGATCACTGAACCAACTGCTGAGGTGTTTGGCAGCGACGTGTCGTTCAGGATGGTGGACTTTGCTGAACGCAATGCCGAGCGGGCGGGTGTGGCAAATGCGGTGCAGTTCAGGGGCGGTGACGCGCTGGAGCGCATGCCGCCGGTTGCATCAGGCGTGATGCTGGTCAACCCCCCGTATGGCGAACGCATTGATGTGGCGGGGGCTGCGGGCGCGCCAAAACGAAGCCAGTTTCAGGGTCAGGCCATTGACGAATTTGGTTTGCCAGTTCAAGCCAGTACCGCGAACGAGCAAAGCAGAGATCGCAGCGCCAACCCAAGCCGCGAGCAGGCGCTAACAGACAGCGGTGAAGAAGCCAGTGACTTCTTCCCCAAACTCGCCACCCACTGGAAGAAAAACTACGCCGGCTGGACCGCCCACGTGCTGACGCCCGACCTGAAACTGCCCAGCAAAATGCGCCTGAAAGAATCACGCCGCGTACCCATGTGGAACGGCCCGATTGAATGCAGATTGTTCAGGTTCGACATGGTGGCCGGGTCAGCCAGAACCAAACCGGCACCCGCTGCTGGAATTGGGGTCGGATCACCGGGAGCATAGCGGACGTGTGCTCTGACCCCGATTCCAGCAGCGTCCCCCTGCAAATCATCGTCCTCGACACCAACATCGTCCTCGATGTCTTCGTCTTCAACGACCCAGCCGCCGAACCCCTACGCAAAGCACTGGCAAATAATGAGCTCAACTGGCTGGCTACCCAGCCCATGCGCGACGAGCTGGCCAGAGTTTTGGCCTACCCCAAAATCATGCAACGACTGGCGTTTTACAAGCTGCCTGCTGATGATGTTCTCACCCAGTTTGACCAGCACGCCCGCCTCGTCGATATCGCGCCCAAAGCCAATGTCACCTGCACGGACGCAGACGACCAGAAGTTTATCGACCTGGCGGTACAGCACCAGGCATTGCTTTTAAGCAAGGACAGGGACATCATTTCGATGCAAAAAAGGCTTCTGGCCCAAGAAATACGGGCGCAAACAGCTATTTAACTTGTAGCAAAAAAATGTTCTGCGCCTTTTGGCCAGCATCACGATAATCAGGCTTTGGTTTTTAAATCTTCATTTCAGGAGCGACCATGACTGTATTTGGTGTGTGGACTACGGCACTTGTAACCACGTTAACCTTGGCTACAGGTGTTACGACTTCCGCCCAGGCCCAAACCTGGCCCAGCAAACCGCTGCGCATTGTGGTGCCCTACCCTGCCGGCGGCGGTATTGACGTGATGTCGCGCCTGATTGGCCAGCAGCTTAGTCAGCGCTTGGGGCAAGCCGTGGTCATCGACAACCGGCCCGGTGCGGGCACGCTGCTGGCCGCTGAAATGGTGGCCAAAGCTGCGCCCGACGGCTACACGCTGATGGTGACCACGGATTCGACCGTCACCATCAACCAGCACCTGTATGCCAAGCTGCCGTATGACCCGGTCAAGGACTTTGCACCTGTCACGCAACTGGTGCTGCTCAACCAGTTGCTGCTGGCCAACCCGGCCTTGCCCGCCAACAATCTGAAAGAACTGGTGACATATGCCAAGGCGAATCCGGGCAAGCTGAACTACGCGTCTTACGGCAGCGGCAGCCAGCCGCACCTCGCGATGGAAATGCTGAAAAGCCAGACCGGCATCGACATCGTGCATGTGCCGTACAAGGGCATTCCGCAGGCCGTGCCCGCTGCACTGGCGGGCGAGGTGCAAATGACGTTTTCAGGCGTGGCCTCGTCGCAGGCGCACATCAAAGCGGGCAAGCTCAAGGCGCTGGCGGTGGGCGGCAAGACCCGCCTGGCCCTGATGCCTGACGTGCCGACATTTACCGAGTCAGGCTTTCCCGATGTGCCGTCGAACGCCTGGTTTGGCCTGTTTGTGCCCGCAGCCACACCGCGCGATATTGTGCTCAAGCTGCATGCTGAAGTGACGCGTATTTTGAAAGACCCGGAGTTTTTGCAAAAAGAAATCACCGCCAAAGGCTACGAGCTGGTGGCCAGCACGCCTGAAGAGTTCGCCACGTTTTTAGCCGCTGACAGCGTACGCAATGCGCGGGCCGTCAAAATCTCTGGCGCGAAGGTCGAGTAGCTTTGAGTGACGCTTTGATCTGGCGCCGCTACACCCAGGCCTCGCTCGATATTCAGTACAACAGCCGGGGCACGGTGCCCGATGTGTCGCTGTACCTGAACGATTACGCCGCCCGTACGCTGCATGCCAAGGCGCAACTGCGCTGTATTCAAAACCTGCGTTACGGCGACCAGGCCAATGAGCTGCTGGACATTTACCCCGCCAGCCAGCCCAACGCCCCGGTCATGGTCTACCTGCACGGCGGCGACTGGCGCACCCTGAGCAAAGAAGACAGCGGCTTTACAGCGCCCGCCTTTGTGGCGCAGGGTGCGACGGTGGTGGTGCCCGACTTCAGCCTGGTGCCGCACACCACCCTGCCTGCCATGGGCGAGCAGGTACTGCGCGCTTTGCTGTGGCTACAAAAAAACGTGGCGGCTCACGGTGGCGACCCACAGCGCATCCACATCGCCGGGCATTCGTCGGGGGCCAATCTGGTGGGGCAACTGCTGATGACGGCACCTGCCGGGTTGATCAAAAGCGCGGTCTTTATCAGCGGCCTGGGCGACCTGGAACCAGTGCGCCTGTCATTTCGCAATGAAAAACTGCACCTGACCCCAGAAGTTGCCGCGCAGGTCTCGCTGCTCAAACACCAGCCGGGCCGCGTCTGCCCCATGCTGGTAGCGGTAGGCCAAAACGAGACCGAAGACTACCGCCGCCAAAGCCGCGACGTGGCCGACCACTGGCGCGCGCAAGGCAACGCCTGCGAGCTGTTTGAGCTGCCCGGCAGGCACCACTTTGACGCTGTGGTGGAGTGGGCGGATCCGCAAAGCGCGCTGTTCAGGGCCAGTTGTGCGCTGATGGGGCTTTAGCGCCGTATAAAACAATCAATGCTGATGCCCATGCGCGCCATGCACGTGCTGGTGGGCAACTTCTTCTTCGCTGGCCTGGCGCACGTCGAGTACCTTGATGGCAAAGCGCAGCGCCTTGCCTGCCAGCGGGTGGTTGCCGTCCAGCAGCACGGTGTCGCCTTTGATCTTCATGACGTTGAACACCATCATGTGGCCATCATCACCGTGGCCTTCCAGCTGGCCGCCGACCTTGACACCAGGCGGAAACTGCTTTTTGGGCAGGGTGCGCAGCAGGGACTCGTCACGCACACCGAAGGCGTCCTGGGGCTGCAAGTCCAGCGTGACCTGGTAGCCCGCTTCTTGCCCTTCAAGCGCCTCTTCAATTTTCGGCAGTGTGTTGCCATAGCCGCCGTGCAGGTACACGCTGGGCTCTTTGCCGTCTTCAATCAACTTGCCTTGCAGGTCGGTGACCTTGAATTGCAGGGTAACGGCGGTGTTTTTGTCGATTTTCATGGTTTTGGGCTCAAAAAAAAGGTGTTTTCAGGTGTCAAATTGGCCTGTGGCCCAATAGATTCGGGCGCAAGCAGCTATATATTTTGTAGCATTCAAAGGTCATTCTTTTGCCTAACGGCAAGCCTGTAGCGCTTTGCCAGCCAGTTGCGGCTTGATGGCGTCCAGCTGGCTGCGCAGCGCTGCATCGACTGCCGCCAGCTTGAGGCGCTGGCCGCGCTGCTCGGCCCGCTCCTGAATCACCTTGGCGGTTTTGACGCCTTTTTTGGCGATACGCGCCAGGTCGGTGTCGGCAGCTGCTTGCGAGTCAAAGCGGCCCAGTGACAAACCGGGCTCCAGCGCCGGGTTGTTCAGCGCTTCAAACGACACGCCCCGGCCGCGCAGCTCGCCCTTTTTTTTCGTCACAGCATCAGCATTGGCGTACTTGCCCATGTAGACCATCCAGCGGGCGGGCTCCAGCGCGCTTTCCAGCACCCAGCTGCCC
>JANOWR010000162.1:0-52502 GCA_031417995.1 Polaromonas sp.
GCCGCAAGCAGCCCGGCTGCGTGCTGGTGTTGATGGGCCATCAAGCGGCGTCGCAAGAGCGGATGGAGCTGGCTGTTCTGAAGGAGCTGGAAGGTCTGCGCCTGTGCAGCCGCGTGGCACCCATGCTGGGGCTGGTGGCCACCATGATCCCGATGGGGCCGGCGCTGGTGGCGGTGGCGTCTGGCCAGTCAAGCGGTGTGGCGGAAAGTCTGGCCCCGGCTTTTGCCGCCGTGATTGTGGCGCTGGTGGCGGCGTCGATTACCTTTGTGATTTACAGCGTACGCCGCCGCTGGTTGCTGGCTGAAATGCTGGCGGTACTCGATGGCACGCCTGCATGAACGCGGCAAATAAAATCCCCAATCCGAGGCCACGTCTGCACATCCTCGATGAAGAGGATGACGACCCGGTGCTGTCCACCATCAATCTGATTGACGTGTTTCTGGTGGTGATTGGCATGCTGCTGATAGCGGTCATCAACAATCCAATGAATCCATTTGCTGGTGACAAATTGACCATCATCCGCAATGAAGGCAAGCCCAACATGGAAATCATCACCAAAGACGGCCAGAAGATCACCAGCTTCAAGGCCAGTGGCGCGTCAGGCGAAGGCGATGGCGAAAAAGCTGGCACGGCCTACCGCATGAAAGATGGCAGCATGGTGTATGTGCCTGCCATTGCAAACAACCCCAAGCCATGAACGTTTTAAAGATTGCATTGTTTGGGCTGCTCGGGCTGTGCGGCTGGTTGACTGCAATCGGACAAACTGCGGCGCCAATGTCTGCGCCAAACATTGTGCTACTCACCACTTACGTCGTGTCGCCCGCCCGCCTGGCCAAGCTGCAGACTGCGGCATGGCAGGCGGGCGTGGCCATGCAAACGGTATCAGCTGAAGCAGACACGCCAGACACCTTGCAAAATGCGCTGCGCATGGCCACCCTGCTGGTGGTAGATGCGCCGCACCCCAGCGTGGCGCAAACCGCTGCCGCGCGCTTTGGTGAGGTCATCAGCAAAAGCGGCAAACCGTATGTGGTGGTGGGTGAGTTCAGCGCAGTGGCTAAAAACGAGCGACTGGCCGCAGCGCCACTTAAAGCTGATAACGGCGTGGCCCCCGACTGGGCGCAGCGCCTGCGCGAGTATTGGCGCTTTGGCGGTGCGCAAAACATGCGCCTGGCGATGCTGGCTTTAAAAAACGGGGCAACTCAAGCCGTTTCAACGCTGCCACCCGCCGTGCAATTGCCATTGCAAGGCTTCTACAACCCAAAATGGCCGCAAATTGAAAATAATGCCGTTTCTGCGCTATATATGTTAGAAAACAGCATTTTTTACCCATCAAATAAGCCTCTAGCCCAATCAAATTGGGCGCAAGCAGCTATTAATAACATAGCAACTAAAACAGTTTCCATAGCCGTCAACAATGCGGTCTTCACCTCAGACGACACGCTCTGGCTGGACGCGCTGATCACCGCCCTGGAGCAGCGTGGGCTGCGCGCCTACGCCTTCTACGGCCCGCGCCAGCAAAAAGATTTGTTCTATCAGGCCACACACGTCAACGCCGCCACGGGTCCACAGCGCATGGCCGATGTCATCATCAATTCAGCACTGGTGTTTAACCCGACCGAACGCAAAGCCGAGCTGGAACGCATCGGCGTGCCGGTGCTGCAAACCATGCCCGCATTGGCGATGGATGCCGCGCAGTGGGCGCAAAGCAAAGACGGCCTGGCGCTGAGCGACGTGGCCTACTATTACACGCCCAGCGAACTCTCGGGCATGGTTGATGCGCTGCTGATTTCCGCGCGTAACGCTAAAACCGGAGCGCTGGAGCCGATAACAGAACAAATCTACGCCGTGGCCGACAAAGCCGCCGCTTTGGCCCGCCTGCAAAGCACTGGGCCTGCCCAGCGCCGGGTGGCGATGATGGTTTACAACTACCCACAGGGTGAAGGCAACTTTGGCGCGTCGTTTTTAAACGTGCCTAAAAGCCTGCACAACATGCTGGCCGCCATGAAAAGCGCTGGTTATCAAACAGTAGCGCCAACAGCCGAACAAATCACAAGCCAAGTCCAAGCCACGATGGGCGCTTTTTATAAACCTGAAACGCTGGCAGACCTGCCAAGGCAGGACCTGGCCGATGTGCTGCCGCTCAAGGCTTACCTTGCATGGTTTCGTGCGTTGCCGCCAGAAACGCAGCGACGTATAGAAAGCTATTGGGGCGCGCCTGAAAAGTCCATCATGCTGCGGCCAGACCTGAATCTGCAAAATGAACCCGGCTTCATCATCCCGCGCGTGCTGCTGGGCAACGTCGTCGTCATGCCGCAGCCATTGCGCCATGAGGTTACGGCGGGTACCAGCGCCGAGCTGCGCAAACAACGCATCGGGCATCGCGCACAGATACCGCTCAGTCACAACTATCTGGCCACGTATGTGTGGCTGCGTGAGCAACTGGGCGCTCATACCGTGGTGCATGTGGGCACCCACGGCACACTTGAATGGGCGCCGGGCAAAGAGCGCGGCTTGTCGGCACAAGACGACCCCTTGCTGGCTCTGGGTGATTTGCCCAACATTTACCCCTACATCATGGACAACCTGGGCGAGGCGTTGACCGCCAAGCGGCGCGGCCGTGCGGTGTTGGTCAGCCACTCGACACCGATGTTTTCACCCGCAGGCTTTCGGCCTGGCGTGCATGACATGCACGACCTGATGCACGACTGGGAAACCGTGTCGCCCGGCCCGGTGAAAAAAGAGCTGGAATCCCGGCTGATTGCTGCGTTTGTTGAACACCAGTTGCACCGCGACGTGGGCTGGACGCAAGACAAAATACGCAAAAACTTTGCCGGGTTTATGGAGGAGTTGCACCCCTACCTGGACGACATTGCGCAAACCGCGCAGCCGCAGGGTTTGGCAACTTTTGGTGAAGTGCCTGACGCCCAGCGCCGCTTTGGCACGGTGATGCAAACCCTGCGCAAGCCTTTGATTGAAGCGTTGGGAGAAGACATTGACGAGGTGTTTTTGCTTGACGCCAAAAAAATCATCAACTCGCGCCCGGCACGCTGGCTGCAAGTCGCGCTAAAAGACCCACAAGCCGCCAGCACGCTTGACTTGCGTGCACAAGATGCCAAAGACAGTACAGTGGCCCACACCTCCGTGCCCAACCGCGCGGAGGCAAAACTTCTGGATCCCAAGGTGCTGCTGGCGCTGGCTCTGCGTGCTCAAAAGCTGGATGCCGCATTGGCCAGCAACGAAGAAATCAGCGGGTTTTTAGCCGCGCTGGATGGTCAGCACGTCAAAGCCAGTTACGGGGGTGACCCGGTGCGCAACCCCGAAAGTCTGCCCACAGGCCGCAACCTGTACGGCTTTGACCCCAGCCGCGTACCCACCCGGCAGGCCTGGGACACCGGCGTGGCTGCGTTTGATGCGTGGATGAAGCAGCACCGCAAGGAAAACAATGGCCGCTGGCCAGAAAAACTCGCCTTCACCCTGTGGGCGGGTGAAACCATGCGGCATCAGGGCGTGATGGAATCGCAAGCCCTGTACGCCTTGGGTGTGAAGCCTCGCTGGGACGATGCCGGGCGCGTTGCAGGGCTGGACGTGTTGCCTGCAAGCGAGCTGAAACGCCCGCGCCTGGACGTGCTGGTCAGCGTGACGGGCTCGTACCGTGACCAGTTCCCGGTGGTGATGCGCTGGGTAGATGAGGCCGTGCGGCAAGTTGCACAACTCAAAGAAGCCGACAACGGGGTCGCACGCAACACGCAAAAGCTGGCGGCTCAATTTGCAGCTCTTGGTGCCAGCGCTGTGGATGCCAAAAGCTGGTCTACCGCACGGGTATTTTCCAACGAGCAGGGCAGTTACGGCACGGGTCTGAGCGATGCCGCGCAAGCCACTGACATCTGGAAAACGTCTGGCAAAGGCGGCGGTGATGCAGAGATGGCCCAGCTCTACATGGACCGCATGGGTCACGCTTACGGTCAAGGTACTGATGGCGCTGCGCGCAACAAAGCTCTGCAAAACGCCTACGCGCGCAATCTGGCGCAAGTCGATGCGGCGCTGCTGTCCCGCACGTCCAACACCTACGGCGTGCTGACCAGCGACGACCCGTTTCAGTACCTGGGCGGCATTGCGCAGGCGGTGCGGCACCTGACAGGCAAGGACCCGGCGCTGTACGTGCAAAACCTGCGTGACACGATTGAGGTCATCACCGAAAGTGCCAGCAGCGCCATCGCCAAAGAAATGCAAACCCGCTACCTGCACCCGCAGTGGATCACCGCGCAAAAAGCCGAAGGCTACAGCGGCACGCTGCAGGTGCTTAAAACCGCACAATTTTTGTGGGGCTGGCAAGTTACCGCACCCCAAACCGTGCGGCAAGACCACTGGCAGTCGCTGCACAATGTTTATGTACGCGACCAGTACAAACTGGGAACGCGTGAGTGGCTGGAAGGCAGCAATCGCGCCGCGTTTGCCCAAACCCTGGAGCGCATGCTGGACGCCGTGCGCCTGAACTACTGGCAACCAGACGCAGCTACAAAACGCGAACTGACCCAGGCCTACAACGAGGCTTTAAAAGCCACGGGTTTGCGCGAAAGCAATGCGGCCGTGCAGCGCTTTGCCGCAGCACAAAGCAGTATGCGCCCGTCTTCAAAGCAGCCCATAGCGGCCCAATCAGCACCTGATAAACAGGTCACAACTCCGGCGCCCAACGAAGTGAAGCCCGAACCTCAAGAAATCATCAAAGGCCTGAAGCTGGAGCACCAAGCACCAGAGTCCAAACCTGCTACGTCAGTCGTCAACAGCCTGGCTGCCTTGTGGGGCGTGGCGCTGCTTTTGGGTTTGGGCGCGTGGCAGCAGTCACGGCGCTGGCGCTTGGCAAAAACCTTTAGCAGCTAAAACGTGTTGTCCCTATTCAGCTCTACCTTCAGTTTGCCGGTCTTGGGCGCAGCTTTGCTGGTTGCCCTGATTGCCGACCATTGCTTGGGCGAACCCCCCGCACGCCTGCACCCAGTGGTATGGATGGGCAATTACCTGAACTGGGCTGCCAGGTGGCTTCAGCCTGACGCTTTGCCTGTTGTTCGTGATTTGAAGTCATTTTGGCTTGCAGCCGCCTTTTGGTGTGCGGGAGCAGCTATGGTTTTAGTAGTGGCTTGTGCTGTGCAATGGGCTGCGTTTCAGCTGCCCTGGTATCTGGCCGCGTTGTTGCTGGGCGTGGCGCTCAAGCCCATGCTGGCTTGGGCGATGCTACGTTCAGAAGTTGCAGCAGTTGAGGTTGCTTTGGGTCAGTCGCTGGATGCAGGCCGCCAGCGCTTGGCCCTGCTGGTGAGCCGTGACACGGCAAACCTGAATGAGTCTGAAGTGCGTGAAAGCGCCATCGAATCGCTGGCTGAAAACCTCAATGATTCTGTCGTGGCACCGATCTTCTGGTTTGTGCTGTTTGGTTTGCCGGGTGCGGCGGCTTATCGCTTTGCCAATACCGCTGATGCCATGTGGGGCTATCGCGGCGTGCGCAAGGGCATGAACTGGGAATGGGCGGGCAAATGGGCTGCGCGCGCTGATGATGTGCTGAGCTGGCTGCCTGCGCGCATCACGGCGTTGTTGCTAAAGCTGGTGAGTCAAGATGTTGATTTAAAAACCCTCAGGCTTGAAGCCCGCAAAACACCCTCACCCAACAGTGGCTGGCCGATGGCAGCGATGGCCTTGGCTTTGGGTGTGCGGCTGCAAAAGCCCGAGGTGTATGTTTTGAATGCATCTGGCCGGCCGCCAGAGACAAAAGATGCTGTTTTGGCCCGAAAAAAGGCATTAAAAGTGGTTATAGCCGCCTGTTTATGGGCGCAAGCAGCTATTTTATTGATAGCGTATCTGAAATCATGACTTTGCTTTCTCAACGCCAGCCACAACGCGTCCATGGCGGACCAGATGCTCTGGGCACAGCTCAATTTGATTTTTCAACCAACAGCAACGCCTGCGGGCCGTGCCCGTCCGCGATTGCGGCCATTGAGCAGGCAGATGCAACGCAATACCCGGATGCCAGCTACACGGCGCTGCACGAGCGGCTGGCGGCATTTCATGACGTTGACGTGCAACGTGTGGTGCTGGCAGCGAGTGCCAGTGAGTTCATTTTTCGCATCACGGCCATGGTGGCGAAGCGGGGTGGGCGGCTGGTTGGTTTGCCGCTGCACAGCTATGGTGACTATGCGCATGCGGCCTCAGCGCATGGTTTGAAAGCGGCAGATGCAGGTGTCGCTGACCTGTGCTGGGCGTGCGAGCCGTCCAGCCCACTCGGTGCGACACATGTGGATTGGCAAAGCGCCAGCAGTGCTGTACGGGTGCTTGACCGGGCTTACGAGCCGCTGCGTTTAAGCGGTGCTTTCGCACATGCAGGCGTTCTGCACAAGCTCTGGCAACTGTATTCACCCAACAAAGCTTTGGGCCTGACAGGCGTGCGCGCAGCCTACGCCATTGCGCCTGTCGATGCCGAGGCAGACATTGACACCATGAACCAGCTCTGCCCGTCATGGCCCATCGGCGCGCATGGCGTGGCCATGCTTGAGGCATGGACTCAGCCGGAGTCGCAAGCCTGGCTGGCGGGCAGCCTGGCCACGCTTGGGCAATGGAAAACGCAGCAAATTGCGTTGTGCGAATCGTTCGGCTGGACTGTGTTGCCCAACCTGGCTAATTTTTTTGTTTGTTCAATCGGGGATGGATTGCGGATAGAGTCCGCAATGACACAGCTAAGACAGCACGGCATCAAGCTGCGCGACTGCGCCTCTTTTGGCTTGCCTGGTCACGTGCGCATCAGCGTACAACCGCCAGCCGCTCAAGACGCGCTGCACAATGCGTGGCAACAGATCAAAGGCATGACATGACTGCAAAAGCCGTGATGGTTTTGGGTACTACCAGCGGGGCGGGTAAAAGCTGGCTGACGACTGCTTTATGTCGTTATTACGCCAGACTAGGACTAAAAGTCGCGCCGTACAAGGCGCAAAACATGAGCAACAACGCCAGAGTGGTGGCAGGCGGTGAAATTGGCAGCGCCCAGTATTTTCAAGCGCTGGCAGCAAACGCCACACCTGCAGTCCGCATGAATCCGCTGTTGCTCAAGCCTGAAAAAGACACCCAAAGCCAGGTGATCTTGATGGGGCAGGTGAACGCTGAACTGTCAAAAATGGAGTGGCGTGGGCGCAGTGCATCGGTGTGGCCTGTGGTGGCGCGCGCCCTTGATGAGCTGATGGCCGAGAACGATGTGGTGGTGATAGAAGGCGCAGGCTCGCCGGCCGAAATCAATTTAAAGCACAGCGACATCGTCAACATGCGGGTCGCACTGCATGCCAACGCGGCTTGCCTGCTGGTGACTGATATTGACCGGGGCGGAGCTTTTGCGCACCTGTATGGCACGTGGGCGATGCTGGACGCTAAAGAGCAAAAATGCATCAAGGGTTTTGTGTTGAACAAGTTCAGGGGTGATGCGACTTTGCTCGCACCCGGCCCGCAAATGCTGCAAGACCTGACCGACGTGCCGACTGTTGCCACGCTGCCCATGTGGTGGCAGCACGGGCTGCCTGAGGAAGACGGTGTGTTTGACGACAGAACAAAGTTCAGCGGGCAAGTCACCAAAACCATTGCGGTGATCGCGTACCCGCGCATCAGCAATCTTGATGAATTTCAAGCGCTTAAAAACATCCCCGGTGTGCGTCTGGTGTGGGCGCGCAGCCCGACCGATTTGGCTGGTTTGACAAGCACAGACTGGATTATTTTGCCCGGCTCCAAGGCCACCAGCAGCGACCTGGCCTGGTTGCGTGGGCAGGGGCTTGACCAGGCGGTCAATGCCCATTCAGCGCGCGGTGGATTTGTGCTGGGTATTTGCGGCGGCCTGCAAATGCTCGGGGAGGCATTGGTAGACCCGCATGGCATTGACGGCAATGCGGCAGGCCTGGGCTTGCTGGGTTTGGTGACGGTCTTTGAAGAACTCAAAACCGTGCAGCACAGAAAAACGCAGTTTCAAACGCTGGCAGGCGCATGGGCTGCTTTGTCAAACGTGCCTGTCACAGGCTATGAAATTCACCACGGGCAAACAGCCTTGCGCGCTGATTTGGCAGACGGTACATATCCGGTGATGCCGCATGATTTGGCTTGGGCAAACGGCACAGGCAACGTGCTCGGCGTGTACCTGCATGGCCTGTTTGAAGACCCTGCTGTGCTGCGAGCCTTATTTGGCGTGACCGTGCCGACGCTGGACAGCGTGTTTGATGGGCTGGCTGAATACATTGAGCAGCACTTTGAACCCGGCGTGCTGCAAGGCTTGATCAGCTAATTTGGTCTTAAACCAGCACTTCCAGCAAGCGGTCAAGCCCGCCTGAGTTGATGGCCACCATGGCCTGCTCGCGCACCTTGGGCTTGGCATGGTAGGCCACTGACAAACCCGCCGCGCCCATCATTGGCAGGTCATTGGCGCCATCGCCCATGGCAATCGCCTGACTTGGCGCGATGCCCAGAAGTGTGCAGGTTTCCAGCAGCGTTTTGCGCTTCTCCTCGCCATCACAAATGTCGCCCCAAGCCTGGTCTACCAGATGGCCTGTCAGGCCACCATCAATCACCTCAAGCTGGTTCGACTTGGCGTAATCAATGCCCAGCCGCTCGGCCACACGATCCGCAAAAAACGTAAATCCACCAGACACCAGCAACACCTTCATGCCAGCCTTTTTACAAGCGGCCACCAGCTCTGCCGCGCCGGGGTTGAGTTGCAAACGCTCGGCATAAACGCGCTCCATGCTGGCCACGCTAACGCCCTTGAGCAGCGCCACACGGCGGCGCAAGCTGGTTTTGAAATCTGCAATCTCCCCGCGCATCGTAGCTTCGGTAATGGCCGCCACTTGCGGCTTCAGTCCCACCGCATCGGCAATCTCGTCAATACACTCAATGTTGATCAGCGTCGAGTCCATGTCGAAGGCGATCATCTTGAAATTGGCGAGCTTTAACGGCGGATTAAAGCCTTGGATGATCAGGCCGGGAGATATTTCTGTTGAATTCATGAGTTAAATTTGCTCTTATTTTAATAGCTGCTTGCGCCCGAATTTATTGGGCTAGAGTTTGTTTTGCTCCGTAATCTAAGTCTCTTTTTCGTCAATAAGCCAGTTTTCAAACTGCAAACCCGGCACACGCAAAAATTCTGCATCGGGGCTGACCAGGGTTGCTCCCAGCGTCAAAGCGTGGACCGCAATCAGCATGTCATTTGCACCGATAGTCGTGCCCGCAGCTTCAAGTTGGGTGCGCAGTTGGGCGTAATGTGAGGCAACAAGCTCTGTCAATGGCATAACGTCGAGTAGCGGTACTATTTTTTCGTAGGCTGCTCTGAGCCGCTGATTCGGTCGGCGTACAAGCCCAAACTCCAGCTCGCACTGCACGATCACGCTGGTGGCCATTTTCGTGAAAGTGTCGGCCTTTGCGGTGGCGGTAAATCGTTGAGCGGCCAGTCCCGTGGTTTCGCGCATCATGTGCGAAATGATATTGGTGTCAAAAAAATAGAGCTTGCTCATAGAACGATGTCGTCTAGTGGCAGCAAGCCCTCATCAACGTCTGGAAACTCTTCAAGCACTGGCTCCCAGTCTTTCATGCTTTCCAGTGCAGCTACAAGCGCGGCTGCGCTGCCTCTGGGGTGCTTGGGTTCGACCAACTCAATGATCAGCCGATTGCCCACACGCCGCATCGTGGCCTGCTTGCCGGGCAATTCAAACTCTTTGGGGATGCGCACGGCCTGGTTTGCACCGTTGCGGAACAAGCTGACGTTGCGAGTCGGGCTGTCAGCCAGATATTGGGGGATGATGTCAGAGACGTGTTTCATGATGCGCTCCTGAAAATAGGATTTCGCAAGTTTAGCATATGCCGTGGCCTATGCTGCTGTCTCAAGCACCTTCGGCTGCCCCAAACTACGCAGTACATCCCGCACCATTTGTGCCCGGTCTTTGGCCTCAGGCAGTTCCTTTTCAATGCGCAGCTTGTCATTGCCTGCCAGCTTGATGTGCCGGTTTTTTTGAATCAGATGCATGATGGCCATCGAGTCGATAGGCGGGTCTTTTTTGAAGGTGATGTTGATGATGCCAGGGGCAGCATCGACTTTGACCACACCGTATGGCTTGGCAATGACGCGAAGGCGATGCACGTCAATCAGCGTCTGGCCCTGCGGCGGCAGCTTGCCAAAGCGGTCAACAATCTCTTCAAGCAGCGCATCAATCTGATCGGTATTTTTGGCAGTGGCCAGCTTTTTGTAAAAGCTCAAACGCAAATGCACGTCGCCGCAATAGTCGTCGGGCAGCAGAGCGGGGGCATGCAGGTTGATCTCGGTGGTGGCGGTGAGTGGGTTCAGCAGGTCGGGCTCAATGCCAGCTTTGAGGCAACGCACCGCCTCGCCAAGCATTTCGTTGTACAGCTGAAAACCGATTTCCATCATGTTGCCGGACTGGTTTTCACCCAGCACCTCGCCTGTGCCGCGTATCTCCAGGTCGTGCATGGCAAGGTAAAAGCCCGAGCCCAGTTCTTCCATCTGCTGAATCGCTTCCAGCCGCTGGCTGGCCTGTCTGGTCAGCCCCTCAATGTCGGGCACCATCAAATACGCATAAGCCTGGTGGTGGCTGCGGCCCACGCGGCCACGCAACTGGTGCAACTGCGCCAGACCAAACTTGTCAGCGCGCGCCATGACGATGGTGTTGGCGGTCGGCACGTCAATGCCGGTTTCAATGATGGTCGAGCACAGCAGCAGGTTGTAGCGTTGGGCGATGAAGTCTTTCATCACGCGCTCCAGCTCGCGCTCGGGCATCTGGCCGTGGGCAACCGCTATACGCGCTTCAGGTAAAAGTGCTTCAAGCCGTTCGCGGCGGTTTTGAATGGTTTCAACCTCATTGTGCAAAAAGTAAACCTGCCCGCCACGTTTCAATTCACGCAACACCGCTTCACGAATCACGCCATTGCTTTCGCTGCGCACAAAGGTTTTGATAGCAAGCCGCCTTTGCGGTGCGGTGGCAATCACACTTAAATCACGCAGGCCTTCAAGCGCCATGCCCAGCGTGCGCGGGATGGGCGTGGCGGTCAGCGTCAGCACATCAACTTCGGCGCGCATGGCTTTCATGGCTTCTTTGTGGCGCACGCCAAAGCGGTGCTCTTCGTCAATGATGAGCAGGCCCAGGCGCTGGAAGTTGATGTCCTTGCTCAGCAGCTTGTGCGTGCCCACCACGATGTCTATCGTGCCGTCGGCGATGCCTTTGATGGCGGCCGTGATTTCTTTGGCAGACCTGAAGCGGCTCATTTCGGCCACCTTCACAGGCCACTTGGCAAAGCGGTCTGAGAGCGTCTGAAAGTGTTGCTCGGCCAGCAGTGTTGTGGGGGCCAGCAGTGCAACCTGCTTGCCGCCGGTGATGGCGATGAAGGCGGCGCGCAAGGCCACTTCGGTTTTGCCAAAGCCCACATCACCGCAAACCAGCCTGTCCATAGGGCGCGGGCTGATCATGTCCTGAATCACCGCATGAATGGCGGCGCTCTGGTCAGCTGTTTCGTCAAAGCCAAAGTCGTTGGCAAAGCTCTCGTAGTCGTTGGGTGAATAGCGAAAAGCGTGGCCTTGCCTTGCGGCACGGCGGGCGTAAATGTTCAGCAGCTCGGCAGCCGAGTCGCGCACCTGTTCGGCGGCTTTGCGCTTGGCTTTGTCCCACGCCGCGCCGCCCAGGCGGTGCAGGGGTGCTTCGTCGGCACTCACGCCTGTATAGCGGCTGATTTGCTGCAGCTGGCTGACAGGCACATACAGCGTCGCGTCATCGGCGTATTGCAAATGCAAAAACTCACTTGGCCCCTGGCCCAGATCCATGTTGATCAACCCCTTGTAGCGGCCAATGCCGTGGGCGCTATGGACTACTGGGTCGCCGACATTGAGCTCGGACAGGTCCTTGATCAGCGCTTCAACGTCGCTGACTTTCTCTTGGCTTTTATTGCGTCGGCGCACCGCCATGCCTGCAGCAAACAACTCGGTTTCGGTGATGAAGTCAATATCGCCTTCAAGCCAGCTAAAACCGACGTTCAAGGCTGCCGTGGCGATGCCGAGTTTTTCAGGGCTGGTCTGGAAGTCTTCCAGCGAATCGAATGCGGGTGGGCTGACGCCGCTGGCACGCAAAAAGTCCAGCAGGCTTTCGCGGCGACCATCGCTTTCGGCCAATATCAGCACGCGCTGGGGGGTGTTTTTGATATGGGCTTTTAGCTTGGTGAGCGGGTCTTCGGCGCCTTTGATGACCGCCATAGGTTCCAGGGACTGGAATTCTGAATACGCGGAGCCCCTACCCCAGCCCTCCCCCAGAGGGGGAGGGAGTAATCCAGTTCCCTCTCCCGTTGGGGGAGGGTTAGGGTGGGGGCTGCCCCCGCTCCCCGCTTTAAAAGCCAGCTGCGCATACCCATTGGCACGCGCATAAAACTGTTCAGCAGTTAAAAACAGTGACTCAGGCGGTAACGCAGGCCGATCGGGTGCGTCTTTAACCAGCCTGTAGCGGTCCTTGGTGTCCTGCCAGAAGCGCTGGAAAGCGGGTTCCAGATCACCATGCAGAACGACAGTGGCATCTTCTGGTTTCGTGCCGAGATAGTCAAACACTGTCGCCGTTTCTTCAAAAAACAGCGGCAAATAGTATTCAATGCCGGCTGTCGCCACGCCGTTGCCAATGTCTTTGTAAATGCGGCTTTTGGTCGGATCGCCATCGAGCAGTTCGCGCCAGCGGCTTCTGAAACGGGTGCGCGCATCGTCGTCCATCGGGAACTCGCGGCCTGGCAGCAGGCGCACTTCTGGCACCGGATACAAGCTGCGTTGGGTGTCCGGGTCAAAGGTGCGGATACTGTCGATCTCATCGTCAAACAGATCAACCCGGTACGGCACCAGCGAGCCCATGGGGAACAGGTCAATCAGCCCGCCGCGAACCGCGTATTCACCGGGGCTGACGACCTGCGTGACATGGCTGTAGCCGGCCAACGTCAGCTGCGCCTTGAGCTTGGCTTCGTCCAGCTTTTGCTTGACCTTGAACTCAAACGTGTAGCCCGCCAAAAAGCTGGGCGGCGCCAAGCGGTACAGCGCGGTGGTGGCGGGCACGATGACCACATCGGCACCGGACTCCTTGCTGCGCTGCTGAATGCGCCAAAGCGTGGCCAGGCGCTCGCTGATCAGGTCCTGATGCGGCGAGAAGGTGTCATAGGGCAGCGTTTCCCAGTCGGGGAACAGGGCGCAGCGCAAGTCAGGTGCAAAAAACGCCAGTTCCTGTATCAGGCGCTGGGCGGTGGTGGCGTCTGACGTGACGATGGCGGTCAGTTTGCCGGCGGCTTTTTCTCTCAAGCCCAACTGCGCGATTAAAAGCGCATCTGCCGAGCCAACGGGCTGGGGCAGGGTGAAGCGTTTGCCGGGGTTGAGTTTGGGTAAATCCATGAATCAGATCAATTAAAAAAGCTGCGAAAAATACAAAGCACCCCAAACTGAAAAGAGTGGGGTGCATGCAGGTCGATGCAGCTATTTTAGAATTTATGATGACAACATGACGACTGATGCTTTGAAGCCCCGATTTTTTGCATTGATACCTTGTGCTGGCAGTGGGAGTCGGGCAGGGATTGCAAGCCCGAAACAATACGAATTTCTGGTGGGCAAATCGATGATCTGGCATACGCTGCAAGCCTTCAGGCATGTTGCTCGCATATCCGGCATTGGCGTGGTGACGTCGCTAGGCGATGAGAGCTTCAGACAGGCTTGTCCTGACTTCAACCAGCCTGGCGACATGCAACTGGCTGTGGGCGGCGCAACCCGTGCGCTTAGCGTTTGCAATGGCTTGAAAGAACTCTTGAAGCAATCAGTCAAACCCCATGACTGGGTGCTGGTACATGATGCGGCACGCTGTCTCGTCAAGCCCGAGCAAATCGAGGCCTTGATAGACGCTTGTCAAAACGATGAGGTCGGCGGCCTTTTGGCACTACCTTTGCCCGACACACTGAAAAGCAGTTTTGAAGGCCGGGTTGATGCAACTGTCACACGAACTGACAAGTGGCTGGCGCAAACGCCGCAAATGTTTCGCACAGGCGCGCTGTTGGCTGCGCTTGAGGCTGCTGGCGACGCCGTGACGGATGAGTCCAGCGCCATGGAAGCCCAGGGTTTGAAGCCGCTGCTGATTCCTGGAAGCGCCCAAAACTTCAAGGTCACTTACCCTGAAGACTTTGCCCTGGCCGAGGCGATTCTGCAAAGCCGTATGAAAGCGCAACATGAGTACTGAATTTCCAACTGTACGTGTCGGCGAAGGTTGGGACTGTCATGCTCTGGTACCTGGCCGTAAGCTCATCATTGGCGGGGTCGAAGTGCCGCACGCTACAGGACTGCTGGGCCATTCAGACGCCGATGTGCTGGTGCACGCCATCATTGATGCGCTGCTGGGTGCTGCCGGGCTGGGAGATATTGGCTCGCACTTTTCAGACACCGATGCCAGATTCAAAGGCGCAGATTCCATGCTGCTGCTGATTGAAACCGCACGGCTGATTGCAGAGCACGGCTTCAAGATTAGCAACATCGACAGCACCGTGATTGCCCAGACGCCCAAGCTGGCCAGCTATATCCCCGCCATGCGGCACCGAATTGCCGATGCGTTGACACTGGATATCAGCCGGGTGAACATCAAAGCCAAAACCGCTGAAAAGCTGGGTCCAGTCGGTCAGGGGTTGAGCATGGAAGCCCGTGCGGTGGTGTTGCTGTTTTGATGCAGCTTGAGGTGTGCTATTTATTTAGGAGCTGCTTGCGCCCGAATTTATTGGGCTAGAGCATGATTTAATGCCTTATTTAGGCACAAAATAGCGCTTTCAGGGCTGTTTTTAAGCCTCAGAGTCGATTAAACTCAAGTTTGTATTTTTTTGTAACGGCCAGCTCTTACATCCACCCAATTTTGACTTCCAGCTCATCCTCCAAGCCAGACAGCAAGCTGTTTCGCGATGCCGTGCTCGAAGCGCAAAGCACCAGCGCGATGGGGCAGATCATCCTGACGCCGCGCGTGTCCATGCACTGGGTAGCGGTGGCCGTGGCCATCATTGGATTGGCTGCGGTATTGTTTTTGACCTTTGGCACCTACACCCGGCGCGCCACTGTCACTGGGCAGCTCATACCGTCGCCGAGTGTGATGCGGATATTGACCCCGCAGATCGGCGTGGTGGTTGAAAAACGCGTGGTTGAAGGACAGGTCGTCAAAAAAGGCGACGTACTGTATGTTTTGAGCAGCGACCGCCTTGGCTCAGGCACGCGAGAGATTCAGGCCGACATCGGTCAGCAGGTGGATGAGCGCCGACGCTCTATGGAAGCTGAAATTGCGCGTAACCGCAACGTCGAGGGTGCTGAAGTCAGCCACCTCGAACGCCGCGCCAACACGCTGCGGGCCGAGGCGCAGGCCATTGAGCGCCAACTGGAGCAGCAGGCCATTCGCCTGAAATTGGCGCAAGACGCCAAAACCCGTTACCAGCGCCTGGCCGACCAGGACTACATAGCGCGTGAGCAGCTTTTTTTAAAGGAAACGGAGTTGAGCGAGCAGCAGTCGCGGCAGCAAGTCCTGCAGCGTGAAGGGCTGGTCGCCCAGCGCGAGCTGGCCACAACCGTGCGCGAGATTGAAAACGCCCGCGTGCGCTACACCAACCAAAATGCACTTTTGCAACGCAGTATTTCGTCAGCCCAGCAAGAGCTGACCGAAGTCGATGCGAAGCGGCGCGTAGTAATCACCGCGCCTGAATCAGGCCGCGCGACGCTGGTGCTGGGCGAGGTAGGGCAGGTGGTCGATGCGACGCGTCCCATCATGAATCTTGTGCCACAAAACGCTGTACTAGTGGCGCGTCTTTATGCACCAAGTCGCACCATTGGCTTTGTGCGCAAGGGTGACAAGGTGCTGGTGCGCTACCAGTCGTTTCCATACCAAAAATTTGGCCAGCACGAGGGGGTGGTTGATTCAGTCTCGAATGCGTCTGTTTCCATTTCTGAGCAGATTGGTTTTGTGCCTGATACGCCTGCTGGCGAGCCGGTATTTGCCATTACCGTGCGACTCAAGCAACAAACAGTGACGGCTTACGGCAGGAGCCTGCCACTACAAATCGACATGCGGCTGGATGCCGATGTGATGCTTGAAACGCGGCGTCTTTACGAATGGGCGCTGGAGCCGCTGTACAGCATCACGGGCAAGATGTAATGAGAGTGTCCAATTGGCCCAAATGAAGGACTCGCATGGCCTGGCTTGAATCCCTGTCGCTCGGGCTGCGTCGCCGTCTGCCCGTGATTTTGCAGACCGAGGCAGCAGAATGCGGCCTGGCCTGCCTGGCCATGGTGCTGGGCTACCACGGTGTCATCACTGACTTGGCCACTTTACGCGCGCGCCACGCCATTTCGCTCAAAGGCATGACGCTCACCACCCTGGCCAAGATGGCGGGGGACGAAAAGCTGGGTTTCAGGGCCGTACGGCTTGAGCTGCCAGACCTGGCCCAACTGCGATTGCCGGCCATTCTGCATTGGGACTTGAACCACTTCGTGGTGCTGAAATCTGTCAAGGCTGATGCGGTGGTGGTGCATGACCCGAACATGGGTGAGCGGCGCTACAGCCTGGCCGAAGTGTCAAAACACTTTACCGGGGTGGCGCTGGAGCTGTGGCCCGACCCTGGCTTTGCGCCACGTGAAGAGAAAACCTCGATAGCTCTCAGCCAATTGATTGGCCAGGTCAGCGGCTTTTGGCCGATGCTGGCGCAGGTGCTCACGCTGTCTCTGGTGATGCAATTGTTTGTATTGCTGGGGCCCCTGTTATTGCAGGTGATTGTGGACAACGTGGTGGTCTCGCGCGACGTGAACTTGCTCACCACACTGGCCATTGGCTTTGGCTTGCTGCTGGTGATGCAGCAGGGCATCAGTATTGTTCGGTCCTGGTTGCTGCTGACCATCAGCACCTCTGTGCGCGTGCAGTGGAAGGCCAATGTTTTCAGCCATCTGCTCCGGCTGCCCCTTGACTACTTCAACAAGCGGCATCTGGGCGACATTGTCTCGCGCACCAACGCGATTGACGAAATCCAGCGGGTGCTGACCAGCGCCTTGGTTGAGGCGCTTTTTGACGGCCTGATGGTCATCCTGACGCTGGTGATGATGTTTGTCTACAACCCGACGCTGGCCTGGATATCGATTGTGGCTGTCAGTTTGTACCTGGCCCTGCGCCTGCTTTGGTACAAGCCGCTGTACCTGGCCACTGAAGAGCAAATCGTGCGCGGGGCCAACCTGTCAACGCAATTTCTGGAAACAATACGCGGCATGCGGACCATCAAGCTGTTTTCACGGCAAGGGGTGCGGCGCGGTACCTGGCAAACGCTGCTCATCAATGAGACCAATGCGGCGTTGACGATTCAAAAACTGCAAATTTTGTATGGTCTTGCCAGAAGCACGTTAAGTGGTGTGACCAACATTGTGCTGCTGTGGATGGGGGCCAGCCAAATATTGGCGGGTAACCTGAGCGTGGGTATGCTTATGGCGTTTTTGGCCTACCGCAGTCAGTTTGATGCGCGTGTGACAGGGCTGATTGACCAGTTCATTGACCTCAAAATGCTGAAACTTTACGCAGAGCGGCTGGCTGATGTGGTGCTGACACCCGGTGAGCAGGACACCCGACGCCTTTTGACCGATGCACCCAGTCAGCTGTCGCCTGAGATCCGTGTCGATAACCTGCGCTTTCGCTACGCCGAGCAAGACCCGTGGGTGCTTGATGGCATCAGCTTGCGCATACAGCCGGGCGAGGCGGTGGCCATTACTGGCCCATCGGGCTGTGGCAAAACGACCTTTGCCAATTTGCTGATGGGGGTGCTCAAACCCGTGGAGGGCAGCATTCACATCGGTGCGGTGTTGCTTGAGCATGTAGGCAACGATGCATGGCGCCAGCAGGTTGGCACGGTGATGCAGGACGACACGCTTTTCTCGGGCTCTGTGGCCGAGAACATCTGCTTTTTTGACCCACGCCCCGAACCTGCCCGCATCGAGGAATCGGCTCGGCTGGCCGCCATTGCCGATGACATCGAGGCCATGCCCATGGGCTACCAGACGCTGGTGGGCGACATGGGTACGGTGCTGTCGGGTGGGCAAAAGCAGCGCGTCATGCTGGCGCGGGCGCTGTACAAACAGCCCCAGGTGCTGGTGCTGGATGAGGCCACCAGCCATCTGGACATCAAGCGCGAGGCCGAGGTCAACGCATCGATTGCAGGGCTCAACATTACCCGCATCGTCATCGCGCATCGGCCTGAGACCATCGGTGCAGCCCAGCGTGTCATTGAGATGAGCCGTGGCCAGGTGGTGTACGACGGGCCACCTGACGGATATTTTGCAAGGCTCGGCTTGCCAGTCCGGGCGCAGATCACGTGAAAAAAAGGCCGTTGGCGTTGATGGGATTGGCCCGCGCCATAGCCCTGGCGCTTGGTACTGTGGGGCCAGGTTTGACGACGGTACATGCGCAGACAGGTACAGATAACGCCCCGCAGCGCCTTCGACTGGATCAATTGTTGCGCTCGGTGCCTGCCGTTTTTGTTGATCGCCCTGGATCGGATTCAGCAATATCCACTGCCATGCCCGAGCGCTTGTCGTGCCAGGAACTGACGCCAGCTGTATTGAACCGGTTGACACTGCCAGACGCTATGGGCCATGTGCTGTGCAAAACGCCGGCCTTGAACCAGGCCTTGCTGCTGGTAGACGAACAGCGGGCCGCCAGTGATGTGGCGCAAGCCGCTTTTCGGCCCAGGTTATCGGCGCGGGCCGAGTTGTCAGCACGCGGAATTCCTTCCAGCAACAGTGGCGCGGGGTTTTTGAATTCCAGTGCCACCGGCTCTTTGGGCTTGTCTTGGGTCCTGTTTGATGCAGGCACACGCGCAGCCAGCCTTGAACAATCGCGGCAGGTGCTCAGCTCGGCAAAGGCCGCGCAGCAAACGGCTGCATTGAACACACTTAACGAAGCCCTGCGCCTGTATGTTGAGGCGGCCACCGCCCATGCGCGGCTTGACGCCCTGCGCGAGACTGAATCAGTTGCTCGCCAAAGCCTGCAGGCGGCGCAAGTCAAGTACGACGCTTTTGTAGTCTCGCTGGCAGAAAAATTGCAAGCCCAAACAGCTTTGGCTCAGGCTACGCTGGAGCGTGTGCGTGCGGAGGGTATGTGGGATACAGCGCGGGGTTTGCTGGCGCTGGCCATGGGGTTTTCAGTCACACAAGCTTTGTCGCTGGCACCTGTCAATGCCGCATTTCCGGGCACCAGCATGAAAATGACGGCCCCTGAACTGATGGAGGTGACGAAACGCCAGCACCCCAGACTGCGCAGTGCGCGCGCGGACGTGCTGGCTTTGACGTCGCGGCTGGACTCAATACGTGCCGAGAAATTCGGCTCGGTCTTTTTGTCCGCATCTACCGGCAGCACGCGCGACCTGAGCACGCCGGGCAGCCGTTTTCAAAGTGGTTTGAGTGGCAATCTGGTGGCCAGCATTCCCATCTTTAACGGGACAGAGCAACAGGCGCGTGAGGCGCAGGTGCTGGCGCAAATCGCCAGCCGCGAGGAATCCATCACGCAGGTCGAACGTGATCTGGAATCCGACGTTTGGCGCAACATCAAACTGCTGGAAACTGAAACCCAGAACATCGAAGCAGCCCAGCTACTTCTTGAAGCAGCCAGCCAGAGCTACCAGATCACATTTGGCCGCTACAAGGCAGGTGTGGGGTCAATTCTTGAATTGCTGGCGACCCAGACAGCCCTGTCAAATGCACGCTCGCAACTTGCGCAAGCACAAATTGCCCTGGCTGCAGCCCGTTTGCGACTTGAAGTGGCTTCAGGCCGTATGTTGCTGACGCCATAAAAAAAGCCCCGTGAGGGGCTTTTTTTGATGACAGAATGATTAACCCGGTGGAGGAGTAGGGCTGCAACCGCAACCACTGCCGTTATCACTCGGACTTGCTGCCGTTCCTTTGTGAGCAGCACCAAGACGAACATTATTTTCCGCACGATTGTGTGTTAATGAATTCCCTGGTGCATTGTCGTCACCATTGCCCCAGCCATTGTTGGCGTGGCATTTGTCCTGAGCCCCACCGCTAACAAACTTCATCTCTTGTTCAGTTAATGTACGCATGTTGATTTCCTGTTAAAAAATGAAAAATTCAAAGAATTAACCAAATTCAACGTACGCTTCTAACAGGCGCCTGATTTATTTAGTCAATGATGAAATTATATTCATTTTCAACACTTGTAACAAGTCAGTTACGAATGGCTGTGACTATTTTCGTGAATTAATCACGAAAAATAGATTTATGGGTTTGAAAATCTGAGCTGATGTGCTGCTTGTACGGCGAGGCATCGGACAACAGCGTGGCATTCGTCATTGCAGCCACAGCACTGACGGCTCTAATCAACTCCGTCGCAACTTGATGTGCGCTGCCAGACCGCCTGAAGCGGTGTTGGCCAGCCCAAACACGCCACCCATGCGCTGAATGGTTTTTTCGACAATCGCCAGCCCCAACCCGGCACCAGTAGCTGCTGTGCGGGCGGCATCGCCGCGAAAAAACGGACGCGTCAATTTGGACAGTGTTTCAGGCGCCACGCCCATGCCATGGTCACGCACTTTGATCAACACCCACTGGTCACGCGACTTGGCGGCGATGTCTACCAGTGCAATGCCGGTCTCGGGTGTTTTACCGTAGCGCCGGGCGTTCTCAATCAGGTTGGAGATCACGCGCAGCAGCTCGGTTTCATCAGCCAGCACATTCATGTTGTCGGGCAGGCTGACAGTGATGCGCAGGTCTTCTGCTTCACCCATGGCATAAATTGCCGCATCGACCACAGCATTGAGCGACACCGGGGCCAGTTGCGCCGGGTCGGGCCGGGCGTAGTCTAAAAACTTGTCAATGATGGCGTCCAGCTGGGTGATGTCGGCAGCCATATGGGCACGCGCATCTTCATCGGCTACGCTCAATTCGGTTTCCAGGCGCAGGCGCGCCAGCGGGGTGCGCAGGTCGTGTGAAATGCCGGCCAGCATGATCACGCGGTCTTGCTCTATTTTTGACAACTGCTCTGCCATGCGGTTAAAACCGATGTTGACCTCGCGGATCTCGCTGGTGGCCGCTTTTTCATCCAGCAGGCTGGCATCAAAATCTCCGTCTCGCTTGCGGCTGGCCGCAAACGACAGCTGCTTGAGCGGACGGTTGATCAGCCGCGCGATAAACGCCGCCCCTGCCAGGGACAAAGCGGCCGCAATGATCAGCCAGATCAACCAGGTGCTGCCCCTGGACGGCCCGACGCGCGATTCATCGGTCTGTAGCCAATAGGCATCGCTGTCCAGCGCAAAGCCTACCCACAGGCCTTTTTCGCCATTCACACTGCGGGCAACCACCGTGCCAGCACCGAGCCGAGCTTTCAGATCTTCACTGATGCGTTGCCCCAGCTCGTCACTTTGAAATAGCTCAAATTTGTCTTTGGGCTCGCGCAATGTGATGCGTACGCGTTCTTCGTCGGCCAGCGTTTTGATAAGTGAAACGCGGGCAATCGCATCCGAGTAACGCAAAGCCACCCGGCTCAGGTTAACCAGAGAGGCGAGTTGCTGGGCGCTTTGAATCGCGCGCGGTTCTGACTCCAGCGCCCGATAGGTTTGCAACCAGGCCACGATGGAGCCAAACAGCAAGAGCGACAGAAAGAAAAAAGTCCGCCAGAACAGGCTAAAACCCCGGCGCGGCCGCATCTCAAGCGGTGCGGGTGCGGTTTCTAGGGGGGCGGGGCTGGTGATGTCCATGGAGCCATAGTATGGCGCGAACTTATGGCCTGGTCTTCAATGTGGTTGGGCAGTCCTAGTTTGTGCCGTCCGGTACAAAAACATAACCTACACCCCATACCGTCTGGATGTAGCGCGGTACCGCCGCATCGACTTCAATCAGTTTGCGCAGGCGCGATACCTGCACGTCCAGGCTGCGGTCAAAGGGTTCAAACTCACGGCCACGCGCCAGTTGCGCCAGTTTTTCCCGGGACAGCGGCTGGCGCGGGTGACGCACCAGCGTTTTCAGCATGGCAAATTCGCCCGTCGTCAGGGGCAGTTCTTCGCCGTTTTTTTGCAGTGTGCGCAGACCCATGTCAAAAGAAAAAGGCCCGAAGGTGATGAGTTCCTGGTCCTGCGACGGGGCACCGGGTACTTCAGTGGCAGGGCGGCGGCGTAGCACGGCATGAATGCGGGCCAGCAATTCACGTGGGTTAAACGGCTTGGACAGGTAATCGTCGGCACCGACTTCAAGCCCAACGATGCGGTCAACATCCTCGCCCTTGGCGGTCAGCATGATGATGGGAGTGCGGTCATTGGCGGCGCGCAGGCGGCGGCAAATCGACAGACCGTCTTCTCCTGGCATCATCAGGTCCAGCACAATCAAGTCAACCGCATCGCGCAGCATGATGCGGCTCAGCGCCTTGCCGTCTTCTGCCAGCATGACTTCAAAGCCTTCTTGCGCAAGATAGCGGCGCAACAGGTCGCGTATGCGGGCATCGTCGTCAACGATGAGGATTTTGTCGGCTTTCACAGGGGTGGTGGCTTGTGTCATAGTGTTTTCGTAATTTGTAACAGAGACATTTTGAAGGCTGAAAACACTATTTTTGGCTTTTGCACCACGACTTTGACACACTGTTACAACAGTTGCCGACCAAAGCATGAAAAAGTCTTGCGCTGCCTGGTTGTTTGTAGTCTTTGTTCGCCAGATGGGATGGGTTTTTCAGCCAGTTCAAAAATGCGCCGTCATAATGCGACACCCTGTCAGACCCGATGCAAATATTTTGCATGTCATTTTTTGCAGAAAGTCCATTAAATGCTCACGACACCATCAATTTCCAGGTTAATGACCCAATCCCTGGCTGCTTGCACCTTGACCTTGTGCGCCACCAGCCTTTTCGCGCAACCCATGGTGATGCAGCGCGACACCCTGCAAAACGTTGCCCAGTTGTCTGCCAGTGGCACGGTTGAGGTGCAGCAAGACTTGCTGGCGATTGCCATGAACACCAGCGCCAGTGGTACTGATGCCAACCAGGTGCAAACCCAGCTCAAACAGGCACTTGATGCAGCGTTGGCCATTGCCCGGCCAGTCGTGGTGCCCGGTCAGCTTGACCTGAAAACCGGTAATTTCAGTTTGTATCCGCGTTACGGCAAAGACGGCAAAATCAACGGCTGGCAGGGCACGACGGAGCTGGTGCTTGAAGGCCGCGACTTCACGCGCATTACCACCACGGCCGGAAAAATTCAAAGTTTGACAATGGGTAACGTCAGCTTTGCGTTAAGCCGCGAGCAACGAACCAAAGTTGAAGCCGAAGCGCAAACCATCGCCATTGACCGTTTTAAAGCCAAGGCGCTGGAGGTCTCAAAAAGTTTTGGCTTTGCCGGCTACACCCTGCGTGAGGTCAGCATCAATGCCAACGACCAGAGCTTTCAGCCCCGGCCCCGCGCAATGGCCATGCAGGCCAAGGCTGAGATGTCTGATTCACCGATTTCAGTCGAGGCAGGTAAGAGCACGGTGCTGGTGAATGTGAATGGGTCAGTGCAGATGCGTTAGGCAACGCAAAAGTCAAAAATAGCAAAAAAACGCTTAAAAAAAACAATTTATAAGGCTGTAGCCCAATAAATTCGGGCGCTAGCAGCTATAAAAGCTGTAGCGCCCGGCATTATACGAATTGCGGTGCGACTAACTTAGAAGCGGTAGCGCAGGCCCAGGCTGGTGACGTTGATATTGTTGTTGCCCGTACCGGCAAACTTCAAGCGGTATTCGTCGTATTGCAAAACTGCTGACACGTTGTTGCTAAAGGCATATTCAGCGCCCACGCCGTACGATGCGCCCCAACCGGTTTGCTTGCCAGAGGCAATGCCTGAAGCAGGGTTGGACGACACATCCGTGCGGCCATAAGTGGTGCCCACGCGGCCCAGCAGGTTAAAAGACTCGTTAAGAGGCAATTTGCCCACCAGGCTCAGGTTAAAACCTTCAGCTTTGGTGCTGCCACCAGCGCGGTTGATGCGGTCAAAGTCGGTGTAGCCAATTTCAAAGCCAAAGTTGTTGCTGAAGTAGCTGCCGCCGTAAATGCTGTAAGCATTTTTGCGCTGGTCAGCCGCGAAGCCGCCAACACCATTGTTCAGACGGTAGTTGGCCAGGCCAGCGTTCAGACCAATATAGGCTGAACCTGGCGTATACATGCCATAGTTGCTGCCCGATGCGGTGCTGCTTTGTGCCTGTGCACTGCCAGCCACGGCCATGATTGCGGCTGCGAATGCGAATGAAAGTTTGGATGTGATTTTCACAATGAATCCTTTGTCAAGTTGTGTGTCAAGTTTAGGTATGTGTCACCGCCCGTTGCCCGGTGCGAAGATGATCACAATGTAGGACGACAACCCCGCAAATGCTGTAGGCACGGTTGGGATGCTCCTGTAGGACAAGGTAAGCACGCCGCATCTGCTGCCAATCACGGGCACAATAAACCTCATGGCTTCGTTGGTTCATTGTTTATCTGGCAGTCGCCCGCTGGTGCTTGACTCTCCCCACAGCGGCACTTTTTACCCGCCTGACTTTGCTTACGCATGTGCACTGCCCACACTGCGCACGGCTGAAGACACGCATGTCGAAAAACTTTACGACTTTGCACCCAGCCTGGGTGTGCACTGGGTAGAGGCACATTTCCCGCGCAGCTACCTGGATGCAAACCGCAACACGACAGAGATTGACGAGACGCTGCTTGATGCGCCGTGGCCTGAGGTGATTGAGACGGATGCCAAGGCGCTGGGCAAAGTCCGGCTGGGCAAGGGTCTGATCTGGCGCACCACGGACGAAGGCTTGCCAATCTACAACCGTCAACTCAGCGTGGCCGAAGTGCAAGCCCGCATTGCCAACTGCTGGCAGCCGTACCATGCGGCGGTAGCCTCTGCCATTGACTCGGCTCACGCCGTGCATGGCTACTGCATTCACATCAATTGTCATTCGATGCCGGCCATTGCGTCCAGCAAGGCCACCGATTTTCCCGGTGAAATACATGCAGATTTTGTGGTGGGTGACCGTGACGGCACCACGTCTGATCCGGCGCTGTCACGCCTGATGTGTGACCACCTGCGCGGCCTGGGCTACAGCGTGTCCTGCAACCATCCCTACAAGGGTGTGGAACTGGTGCGACGCTACAGCAACCCGGCAAGCCAGCGCCACAGCATTCAGCTGGAGATCAACCGCAAGCTTTACATGAATGAAAAAACGCTGGACATCACGCCAGGTTTTGTACCTTTAAAAAAGCATTTGCAGTCGCTGGTCCAGCTGCTGCTCACAACAGATCCACGCAAACTCTAAGGTATTGAAATTGGACAAAGTCGATTGCATTGTCATAGGCGCGGGCGTGGTGGGCCTGGCGGTTGCCAGGGCACTGGCACTTACGGGTCGTGAAGTCATGGTCCTCGATGCCGCCAACGCCATTGGCACAGGTACCAGTTCCCGCAACAGCGAGGTTATTCACGCTGGCATTTACTACCCGCAAGGCTCGCTCAAAGCCCAGCTGTGTGTGCGCGGCAGGCAAATGCTGTATGACTACTGCGCCCAGAGCGGCATAGGCCACAGCCGCTGCGGCAAACTGATTGTGGCCACGCATGCATCACAAGTTGCACAACTGCAAAGCATCATCGCCAAAGCCGCCGCCAACGGCGTGCATGACCTGGTGCTCTTGAGTCGCGAAGAGGCGCAGGCGATGGAGCCGCAACTCGAATGCGTGGCAGCCGTGCACAGCCCCAGTACGGGCATCATTGACAGCCATGCACTGATGCTGTCACTGCAAGGTGATATTGAAAATAAAGGCGGCTTTGTGGTGCTAAATACGGCTGTCGCCAAATTAAATCGGGTGCAAGCAGCTATTGAAATAGTAGCGTCTGACGGGACTGAACTCGCTGCCAATACGGTCGTCAACGCCGCTGGTTTAAATGCGCCACAAGTTGCCAGCCGATTTTCAGGGCTCGATGCAAAACATGTACCGCCCACTTTTTGGGCCAAAGGCAACTACTTCACCCTCAGTGGCAAGTCACCGTTTAACCGCCTGATTTACCCGGTGCCCGAAGCCGCCGGGCTGGGCGTGCACCTGACGATTGACTTGGGTGGCCAGGCCAAGTTTGGCCCGGATGTCGAGTGGGTTGATTCACCTGACGACTTGCTGGTAGACGCAGCACGTGGCAACGCCTTTTATGCCGAGGTCCGCAAGTATTGGCCGGGGCTGAAGGACGGTGCACTGCAAACAGGCTATGCCGGCATGCGTCCCAAGCTGCAAGGCCCAGGCGTAGCGGCAGGCGATTTTGTGATTCAAGGTGAGGCCGTCCACGGTGTGGCTGGTCTTGTCAACCTGTTCGGCATCGAGTCACCGGGCCTGACGAGTTCGCTGGCGATTGGCAACTGCGTGAGTCAAATGCTATTAAAAAAGTAGCTGCTTGCGCCCGGATGTATTGGGCTAAAAGGCTTTTTTAATGCTAAAAGCGGCCTGTGTGACGAGTTCTGGCCCTTTGTAGATCAGCCCGGTATAAATTTGCACCACGTCAGCGCCAGCCTTGATTTTTGACACGGCGTCCAGGCCACTCATCACGCCACCCACACCAATGATGGGAAAGCTTTTACCCAGCGCAGCGCGCAACTGGCTGATCACCCGGTTGCTGGCCGCCAGCACGGGCGAGCCGCTCAGGCCACCGGCTTCTTCAGCGTGGCGCATGCCTTCGACGGCATCGCGGCTCAGGGTGGTGTTGGTGGCCACCACGCCGTCCATGTCGTGACGTTTGAGCGTGGCGGCAATCACGTCAACCTGGTCTGCATCCAGATCAGGCGCGATTTTGACGAAGATGGGGACGCGCTTGCCATGCTGTTTGACAAGCTTGTCGCGCCGCTTGGCAATGGCACTTAGCAGTGCGTCGAGTGCGTCGTCGCTTTGCAGGGCGCGCAGGTTTTTGGTGTTGGGGCTGGAGATATTGACCGTCACGTAGTCGGCATGCGGGTACACGCCATCGAGGCAAGTCAGGTAATCATCAACAGCGTTTTCAATCGGGGTGGCGGCGTTTTTACCAATGTTCAAGCCTAAGATCAAAGGAGTTTTTGAGTTCGATTGCCTGACTTTGGACTTTTGCACATTGGCAATAAATGCATCCAGGCCTTCGTTGTTGAAGCCTAGCCGATTGATCAATGCATTGGCCTCGGGCAGACGAAACATGCGTGGTTTGGGGTTGCCGCTTTGCGCTTTTGGTGTCACGGTACCCACCTCGACAAAGCCAAAACCCATCGCGGCCAGACCGTCAATGCAGCGGGCGTTTTTGTCCAGCCCTGCAGCCAGGCCAACACGGTTGGCAAACTTCAGGCCCGCCAGCTCTATGGGGTCATCAACCCGCGTGCCGCAATATGCCAGTGCCAAAGGCGTGCCCTGCGTGCGCGCCAGGCTGGCCATCGTCAGTTCGTGGGCGGTTTCGGCGTCCAGACCAAATAAAAAGGGGCGGGCGAAAGCGTAGGGGAGTAATGCCATTGGATAATTTGCTTTGTTCGATTTAACTCTCTGTATTGTCTCAAACTCAATTCACCCCACCATGACCCAAGACGAACTTAAAACCCTGGTCGGCCAAGCCGCTCTGCACTATGTCCAGCCCGGCAGCGTTGTGGGCGTGGGCACAGGCTCCACTGTCAACAAATTCATTGATGCGCTGGGGACGATGAAAGACCAAATCAAAGGTGCGGTATCAAGCTCTGTTGCCTCAACATTACGCTTGCAGGCTTTGGGCATCGCAGTATTTGACGCAACGGAGGTGGACGAGTTGGCGGTGTATATCGACGGTGCCGACGAGATCGACCACGCGGGTTACATGATCAAAGGTGGCGGTGCCGCGCTGACGCGTGAAAAAATTGTGGCGGCGCAGTCCCGGCAGTTTGTGTGCATTGCCGATGAATCAAAGCTGGTGACGGTGCTGGGTGCTTTTCCGCTACCGGTGGAGGTGATCCCGATGGCGGCCAAACGCATCGCGCGCCAGTTTGCAGCCATGGGCGGTGCAGTCACCTTGCGACTGAAGAACGGCGTGCCGCTAGTGACCGACAACAGCCAGCACATTCTGGATGTGACGGGCCTGAAGATCACCGACCCGCTGGCGTTTGAGGCCGAGGTCAACAACTGGCCAGGCGTTGTGACGGTTGGTGTGTTTGCGTTTCAAAAAGCCAGCGTTTGCCTGTTGGCGACCAGCGCTGGCGTTAAAACGCTGACGTTCTAATACCCAACTTCACCAAAATTTACCTGGTTTTAGAAACGGATGCCCGAAGGACTCGCGGCTGCCGGGGCGGTTTGTGCGGGTGCGGCGGCCCGCGCGGGGGCTGGCTGGGCTGTTGTGGCAGGCGCGGCAGACACGGCCACCATCGGCGTTGCGGCAGCTTGCCTGTAACTTGCAGGCAACACAGACGTTGCCGGGTAGCCGGCTGCGTTTAAAAACTGGGTGTACTCAGAATCTGAAAAACCTTTGAGCTGCTGGCCGCCAATGGTGGCGAAGGGCAGGGTGTTTTCACCGCTCAGGCGTTGCAGGGCCTGGCTGTCTTCAGGTGTCATGACAGATTTTTCAGCGAAGGGAATGCCGCGATTGATCAGCATTGTTTTTGCCGTCTGGCAAGGGCCGCAGTTCTCACCCGTGTACAAGGTGACCGGGTACTTTTGAACCACCTGGCGCAGCTCAAAAGGCAACGACGCCGTTGCCACGCCGCCGCCTGAAGCGCCCGCAGCCGCAGTGACTTTGGCTGTACTTTCCACCGGCGGTTTGTCTGAAAAAGTTACTTTGCCATCCGGCCCCACGATGCGGTACACCTGCTGTGCATTCGATACGCCTGAAGCGCCAGCAAGAAGCGCGCTGAGGGCCAGGACGTTGATGGTTTTTAAGGTCATGCGTATTTCTCCGTCAAATCAATCTGCAGGGCATTAAACAATTTACACGTGTTAATTCACAACGTCCCTAAGCCATGCCTTGATGACGCAGCAGCGCATCAATCGAAGGCTCCCGACCCCTGAAGGCTCTAAAAGATTCCATGGCTGGGCGGCTTCCGCCTGCTTCCAGAATCGTCTCTCGGTATTTTCGGCCTGTTTCAACCTGCGGCTTGCCTTGGCTTAGCGCTTCTTCAAACGCGGCATAAGCATCAGCCGACAGCACCTCGGCCCATTTATAACTGTAATAGCCCGCTGCATAGCCGCCAGAAAAAATGTGACTGAAAGTATGGGCGGTACGGCTGTAAGGTGGCGCTTTAATGACCGCCACTTCTGCTCTTACTTCATTTAGCAAAGCCATCACGTCGCCGGATGGGTCAAACGATGTGTGCAGCAGCATGTCAAACAATGAGAACTCAACCTGTCGCAGCGTTTGCATGCCGCTCTGGAAGTTTTTAGCGGCCAGCATTTTGTCAAACAATGCGCGCGGCAATGTCTCGCCCGTATCAACACGGGCCGTCATGTGTTTGAGCACATCCCATTCCCAGCAAAAGTTCTCCATGAACTGGCTGGGCAGCTCGACAGCGTCCCATTCGACACCGCTGATGCCAGACACATCACGTTCGTTGACTTGCGTCAGCATGTGGTGCAGGCCATGACCAAATTCATGGAACAGCGTGGTCACGTCATCGTGCGTGAGCAACGCGGGCTTGCCGCCTACACCGTCAGCAAAGTTGCATACCAGATGCGCGACGGGCGTTTGCAACTGGTTCGTGTCAGGCCGCAGCCAGCGGGCGCGTACGTCGTCCATCCAGGCACCACCGCGCTTGCCGGTGCGGGCAGGCTGGTCGAGGTAAAACTGGCCGATCAGATTACCCGCACGTTCAATACGGAAAAACTGTACGCCTGGCTTCCAAACCGGGGCCTCGTCCTTGCGAATCGCCACTTCAAACAGCGTCTCAATGATTTTGAACAAGCCTGCGAGCACCTTGGGTGCGGTGAAATACTGTTTGACTTCCTGTTCGCTGAATGAATAGCGTGCTTCCTTGAGTTTTTCAGCAATGTACGGAAAGTCCCATGGTTGCGGGTCTTTCAGGCCCAGGTTTGCTGCGGCAAAAGCACGCAGGTCGGCCACGTCTTTCTCAGCAAAAGGCCGGGCGCGGCGCGCCAAGTCACGCAAAAAAGTGATGACTTCGTCTGGCGACTTGGCCATTTTGGCAACAACAGATACTTCGCCAAAATTGTTATAGCCCAGCAGTTTGGACTCTTCAAGTCGAAGCGCCAAAATTTCGGCCATCACAGCGCTATTGTCAAACTTGCTGAATTCGGCGCGTGCCTGGTCGCTGGCACGGGTGCTGTAGGCGCGGTACAGAACTTCACGCAGTGTGCTGCTGGTAGCAAACTGCATCACAGGCAGGTAGCTGGGCATTTTCAGGGTGATTTTGTAGCCTTCCTTGCCGTCGGTTTTGGCCAGTTCACGTGCTGTTTCAATCACGTCTTGCGGTACGCCTGCCAGTTCACTTTCGCTGGCGTAATAGGCAAACGCGTCTGTCGCATCCAATGCGTTTTCACTGAACTTCTGGCTCAGCTCAGCTTGGCGTTCCTGAATTTTGGCAAAGCGCACTTTGGCGGCGCCCACCAGCTCTGCACCCGACAACACAAAGTTACGCATGGCGTTTTTGTGTGCCTGCTTTTGCTCCAGGTTCAGTGTGCTCACGTCAATGGCTTTGTATTTTGCGTACAGCGCCTCGTCAGCACCCAGCCGGGTATAAAACTCGGTGATGACGGGCAGGACGGCGTTGTAGGCGGCGCGCAGCTCAGGCGTGTCGGCTACTGCGTTCAGGTGGCTGACGGCACCCCAGGCGCGGCCCAGCTTTTCAGTGGCCACGTCCAGCACGGCAGACATACCGCACCAGTCAGCGGGAAAGTTGCTGGCGGTGACTTTGTCGAGCGCAGCCTGCGCATCCTGCAAAAGCGCAACAATTGCCGGGCTGACATGTTCTGGCTGAATGCGGTCAAACAGCGGCGCGTCTGAAAAATCAAGAAGAGGGTTTTGAAGAGTCATGTTTTGCAACTAGGGACGAAACCGCTGATTTCAAACTAATCTTGCGAGCGTTTTTTCAGGCTTTTCAGTTGCGGTTTTTTGGCGCGTTTGACGGTGCCACCCGGCGTCAGGCGCTGGTTCCCCAAAACGCGCAGCACTTTGACTTCAGGCCGCTGGCCATAGCGTGAGCTGTTTTTCAACACCTTGACTTCACGCGGGCCAGCCTTGCGGTCGTCATCGACTTTCTTTTCTTTCTCAGGCATGGGCCGCCACAGCACCAGCAACTTGCCAATGTGCTGAATCGGGGCCGCATTCAGCTCGGTGCTGAGATGCTGAAAAATCGCCTCACGGGCTACGCGGTCATCGAGTTGTGCCCGGACTTTAATCAGCCCGTGGGCATTCAACGCTGCATCGACTTCCTTTTTAACGGCAGCGGTTAAACCGCCTGAACCAATCATGACGACGGCATTTAAATGGTGGGCTTCGGCCCGGTGGTCTTTGCGTTGGGCGGGTGTTAGGAGTATTTGAGGCATGCCCTGATTATCGGTGGACAATCAAACAATGAAGCCAACCGTCAACAACAGGACCGAAAAAGTCAAAAAAACCGATGCCGACAGCGCCAAACGGGGCAGCAAAGTCAACAAAGCGTGGCTGCACGACCACATCAATGACCCGTACGTCAAGCTCGCGCAAAGAGAAGGCTACCGGGCCAGAGCGGCCTACAAACTCAAGGAAATTGACGAAAGCCTGGGACTGATCAAACCTGGCAGCCTGGTGGTGGACCTGGGCAGCACACCGGGTGCGTGGAGCCAGTATGCACGCCGCAAAATGTCGCCCAAGGGTGCCGCAACGGGCGAGCTGAATGGCCAGATTGTGGCGCTGGACTTGCTGCCTATGGAACCGATTGAGGGCGTGGTGTTTATCCAGGGTGACTTTCGGGAAGCTGAAGTGCTACAGGTTTTGGAGCAAACTTTAATGGCTGCTGGCACGGGCAAGAAGCTGGACCTGGTCATGTCAGACATGGCGCCGAATTTGTCGGGCATTGAGTCAGCCGATGCAGCACGTATCAGTGATCTGGTTGAGCTGGCGGTTGATTTTTCAGTTCAGCACCTCAAGACTGATGGCGCTCTGGTCGTCAAGCTGTTTCATGGCGGCGCCTATGACCCGATGGTCAAGCTTTTTAAAGACACTTTCAGTGTCGTCAAACGCGTCAAACCCAAGGCATCTCGCCCCGGTTCTTCTGAGACTTTTTTGGTCGGGCTTGGCCTGAAAAATGTTACGACACCTACAAAAAATACTTAAACCCGCGTGCATCCAAGGGATGTACGCTTCAATTTATATAGTTTTCGCCCTTGAAAGGCCTAAAATGTGACGCATCTGCCCAATCAGAGACATCTCTCTTAGGGCATCTGGGTTTTTTGATTGGAGTTCTCCTTGAACAATCAGTGGTTTTCTAAAGTTGCAATCTGGCTGGTGATCGGCATGGTGCTTTTCACTGTTTTCAAGCAATTTGACACACGTGGTGGCGCCAGCGCCAATTATCTCGGTTACTCCGATTTTCTGGAAGAAGTGCGCGGCAAGCGCATTAAAACCGCCACCATCGCTGAAGGTCAGGGCGGCACTGAAATTGTGGCCACCACCACCGACGACCGCAAGGTACGTACCACCGCTACCTACCTTGACCGTGGACTGGTCGGTGACCTGATTGCCAACGATGTGAAATTTGACGTCAAGGCGCGCGAAGAAGGCTCATTGCTCATGACATTACTGGTTAGCTGGGGCCCCATGCTGCTGCTGATTGGCGTGTGGGTGTACTTCATGCGGCAAATGCAGGGCGGCGGCAAAGGCGGGGCTTTCAGCTTCGGCAAGTCCAAAGCGCGACTGCTTGACGAATCCACCAATCCTGTCACCTTTGCTGATGTTGCGGGTTGCGACGAGGCCAAAGAAGAAGTCAAGGAAGTTGTTGACTTTTTGAAAGACCCGACAAAATTTCAAAAACTGGGTGGGCGCATTCCGCGCGGCCTGCTGCTGGTTGGCCCTCCGGGCACCGGTAAAACCTTGCTGGCCAAGAGCATTGCTGGCGAGGCGAAGGTTCCGTTTTTCTCTATTTCTGGTTCTGACTTTGTTGAAATGTTTGTCGGTGTAGGCGCGTCCCGCGTGCGTGACATGTTTGACAACGCCAAGAAAAACGCACCCTGCATTATTTTTATTGACGAGATCGACGCAGTAGGCCGCCAGCGTGGTGCAGGCCTGGGCGGCGGCAATGACGAGCGTGAACAAACCTTAAACCAGATGCTGGTTGAGATGGACGGTTTTGAAACCAATGTCGGCGTGATTGTGGTGGCTGCCACCAACCGCCCTGACATTCTGGATGCCGCCTTGTTGCGCCCTGGCCGTTTTGACCGACAGGTGTATGTCACGTTGCCTGACATTCGTGGTCGTGAGCAGATTTTGAACGTGCACATGCGTAAAGTGCCGTTGGGCCAGGACGTGAGCCCCGGCGTGATAGCTCGCGGCACACCCGGCATGTCGGGCGCTGATTTGGCCAACCTGTGCAACGAAGCCGCCTTGATGGCTGCGCGCCGCAATGCCCGCACGGTTGAAATGGTGGACTTCGAAAAGGCCAAAGACAAAATTTTGATGGGCCCTGAACGAAAAAGCATGGTCATGCCCGAAGAAGAACGCCGCAACACGGCGTACCACGAGTCTGGCCACGCACTGCTCGGCAAAATGCTGCCCAAGTGCGACCCGGTACACAAGGTCACCATCATTCCGCGTGGCCGCGCCCTGGGCGTGACGATGAGCCTGCCAGCCGCAGATCGCTACAGTTATGACCGCGAGTTCATGCTCAGCCAGATCAGCATGCTGTTTGGGGGCCGTATCGCTGAAGAGGTTTTCATGAACCAGATGACAACGGGTGCAAGCAACGACTTTGAACGTGCCACTGGTCTGGCCCGCGACATGGTGACGCGCTACGGCATGACCGAAGCCCTGGGCCCGATGGTGTATGCCGAAAACGAAGGTGAAGTGTTTTTAGGCCGGTCAGTGACCAAGACCAACAACATGAGCGAAGCCACACTGCAAAAAGTAGACGGCGAAGTTCGCCGCATTATTGACCAGCAATACAAAGTCGCGCGCACGCTGATTGAAGACAACAAGGAAAAGATACACGCCATGGCCAAGGCACTGCTTGAATGGGAAACCATCGACGGTGACCAGCTTGACGACATCATTGCTGGCAAAGACCCGCGCCCACCCAAAGACTGGACACCACGCAATGCCTCAGTGGCAGCCAATGCTGGCACGGGTGGCCCGAGTGGCGGTACACCTGCTGTTAATCCTGATCCAGCGCCAGCGGCTGCAAAAAGCGATTTGTAGACCTTTTCTGTATTGGTACACACAACACAACCCGGGCTTGTCCCGGGTTTTTTGTTTTTTCATACTAGACTTGATGATGATCTGGCAAACCACGCGTTTTCAAATGGACCTGACGCAGCCCAAAATCATGGGTATCGTCAACGTCACGCCAGATTCGTTTTCAGATGGGGGCCAGTTTTTTGCACCTGGCAGCGGTATGGCCAGCGCGCTGGCGCATTGCGATCTGCTGGTTAAAGATGGGGCAGACATTCTGGACATTGGCGGCGAGTCAAGCCGCCCCGGTGCGCAACCGCTGCCACTGGCTGAAGAGCTGGCGCGTGTGCTACCCGTGGTGCGCCATGCAGTCACACTGGGCGTGGCGGTATCGGTTGACACTTACAAGCCCGAAGTCATGCAAGCCGTGCTGGATGCAGGGGCCGACATCATCAATGACATCTGGGCATTGCGCCAGCCAGGTGCTATACAAGCTGTAGCGGCGCACCCCAAGTGTGGCGTTTGCCTGATGCACATGCACCGCGAGCCGCAAACCATGCAGGCAGCGCCCATGCAGGGCGATGTGGTGGCGCAGGTACTGGAATTTTTAAAAGCCCACGCCAGTGCCCTGGAGTCATCAGGCATTCACCGCAACCGCATCGTGCTGGACCCTGGCATCGGTTTTGGTAAAACGGTGGCGCAAAACTTTGCGTTGCTGGCCCATCAGCATGTGCTGTTGTCCGCAGGCTACCCGCTGCTGGCGGGCTGGTCGCGCAAGTCGTCATTGGCGGCGGTCAGCAGCACGTCGCTTGAGATGGTGGCTCAAATGAACATTGCCGACCGCATGGTGCCCAGCGTGGCAGCGGCTGTGCTGGCGGTGGAGCGCGGTGCGCGGGTGGTTCGCGTACATGATGTCAGGGAAACGGCGCAGGCGCTGAAGGTGTGGGCGGCTTCTAAAATGACTGATCAATAACAATTCGAGGGGAAATAAGCATGACCAGACAATACTTCGGCACAGACGGCATTCGCGGCACGGTGGGCCAGCCGCCAATAACCCCTGACTTTGTGCTGCGCCTGGCGCATGCGGTGGGCCGGGTGCTTAAGCGCACAGAGGCACGCCCTACAGTGCTGATTGGCAAAGACACCCGCATATCAGGCTACATGCTAGAGAGCGCGCTGGAGTCAGGCTTTAATTCAGCAGGTGTGGACGTGGTGCTGCTGGGGCCGCTGCCCACGCCCGGCGTGGCCTACCTCACACGCGCCCAGCGCGCCAGTCTGGGCGTGGTCATCAGTGCCAGCCACAACGCTTTTCCCGACAACGGCATCAAGTTTTTCAGCGCCCAGGGTGCCAAGCTCGACGACGCGTGGGAACTGGCGGTTGAAGCCGCCCTGCAAGAGCCACCCGTCTGGGCGGATTCAGCCACTTTAGGCAAAACCCGCAGGCTGGACGACGCGGCAGGCCGCTACATTGAGTTTTGCAAAAGTACATTTGCCAATGATTTGACGCTCAAGGGCCTGCGCATAGTGGTGGATGGCGCACACGGCGCGGCTTACCACATTGCGCCCAAGGTGTTTCATGAGCTGGGCGCAGAAGTCATCGCTATCGGCTGCGCACCCGACGGCATGAACATCAACGACAAGGTGGGCGCCACACACCCCGAAGCGCTGATTGAAGCCGTGCGCGCGCATCGTGCCGACTACGGCATTGCGCTCGACGGCGACGCAGACCGCCTGCAACTGGTGGACAGCCAAGGAAGATTGTTTAACGGCGACGAAGTGCTTTTTTTAATGGTCAATGAACGTCTGGCACGCGGTGAAAAAGTCCCCGGCGCAGTTGGCACGCTGATGACCAACATGGCGGTTGAAGTGGCCTTGCAAGCCAAAGGCGTTGAGTTTGTACGCGCCAAGGTGGGAGACCGCTACGTGCTGGAAGAGCTTGAAAAACGTAGCTGGCTGCTTGGCGGTGAAGGCTCTGGCCACTTGCTGGCACTCGACAAGCACACCACCGGCGACGGACTCATCAGCGCCCTGCAAGTATTGCAAGCCTGCGTGCGCAGCGGCAAAACGCTGGCCCAATTGCTGGAAGACATGACCTTGTTCCCGCAAACGCTGATCAACGTGCGCCTCAAACCTGGCCAGGACTGGAAGACCAATGACCTGCTGAAAACCGAGACCGCAGTGATTGAAGCCGAGCTGGGCCAATCTGGCCGCGTGCTGATACGCGCCAGCGGCACCGAGCCTCTTTTGAGGTTGATGGTGGAGGCGCGAGATGCAGCGCAGGCGCTGAGCTGTGCACAGCGGCTGGCCAAGGCAGTGACGGGCTGAAAATGAGCAAAAATGGGGTTAAAAAGGTCATTTTTAGGGTTCGTTTAGGCCTCTAGGTCAATGGATTCGGGCGCAAGCAGCTACTAAATTCATAGTGATAGCCCGGGACGACGGGTTGCAAAGCACTGAGTAGCAAATCTAAACCGCCGACCGCCAAGGTTTGTGCTTCACCATCACGCCTTCAAACAACGTACTGGTTTCAAACCTCGCCAGCCAGGCCAGCAACATCGGCCACGGCTGCGCCGCAAACCACGCCGCATCGGTATGCGCAAACTGACGCACGAAGGGCAGGGTGGCCATGTCTGCCAGGCTGGCGTGGTGACCACACAACCAGCCTTGGCTTAAACGTGGTTCAAACTCTGCCAGCCAGCTGGCAGCCTCCAGCCGCTGCGCCAATGCAAATGCTTTTGCATCACCGCCAGACTCCAGCAGGTAGCGGTTCGGATATTTGTAGCGGTCCAGCGCGTGTTTGAAGCCCCCGTCGTTGCCCGCTATCAAGGCCAGCATGTCATCCAACAAATCGACATTCAACCAGCCGTCCGGATCGTTCTGCGCCAGCGCCCAGCACATGATGTCCAGGCTTTCGTCGATAACCTCGCCGTTCGGCAGAACCAGCACGGGCACTGTGCCTTTGGGAGATACAGCCAGCATCGCGGCGGGCTTGCTTTTCAAAGACACCTCGCGCAGCTCGTAGCGAACACCGCTGACAGCCAGCGCTAGCCGGGCGCGCATCGCATACGGGCAACGTCTGAAACTATATAAAACGGGCAGGGCGGTAGTCACTGTTTTTGCACAGCGCTCCGTGCTGTTTCCTGTTTATTGCCAATATGGCTTTGCTTGCGCGCCTCAGCCAAATCAACCTGCTTCTGTCGCTGCCTGTAACCGGCTTTTTGCACGTCTGTTGTGGTGCTGTGGCAGCCGGGGCAGCTTACGCCGCGCTCGTACAGCGGCGATGCTTTGGCAGCTTCAGTCAACGGGTCGCGGCACGACCTGCACAGTTCAAAGTCACCCTCCACCAGCCCGTGGCCGACGGACACGCGTTCGTCAAACACGAAGCACTGGCCTTGCCAGCGGCTTTGCGCTTCAGGCACGGTCTCAAGATATTTCAAAATGCCGCCTTGCAGGTGGTACACCTCGTCAAAGCCTTTGGACTTTAAAAACGCGGTGGACTTTTCACAGCGTATGCCTCCCGTGCAAAACATGGCGACTTTGGGTTTGATGCCGCCTACCTCGGCCAGTTTGCCGCCGCTTCGCATTTCTTTTTCAACCCAACCCGGCAGTTCTGAAAAGCTGGCGGTGGCCGGGTTCACAGCACCTGCAAACGTGCCGATTGACACCTCGTAGTCGTTACGCGTATCGACCAGCACCACGCCGGGCTGCGCTATCAATTGATTCCAGTCATGCGGCTTGATGTATTGGCCCGCCATCAGCGCAGGGTGAACATCCGGCACACCCAAGGTGACGATTTCCTTTTTCAGCCGCACCTTCATGCGGTAAAAAGGCATGGCGCTGGCCCATGACTCTTTGTGTTCCAGCATGGCTAAACGCGGGTCACTGCGCAAGTAGGCCAGCACCTCGTGTACATCGTCAGGCAGCCCGGCTATCGTGCCGTTGATGCCTTCAGCGGCCAGCAGCAGCGTGCCTTTGATGCCATGCGACTCGCATTGCGCAAGAAGTGGCGCTTGCAGCTCGGCAAAGTCAGGCAGTTCAACAAACTTGTAGAGGGCGGCGGTCAGAATGGGCATAAGGGGTAAATATTTGCTACATAATTTATAGCTGATTACGCCCGTATTTATTGGGCCATAAGCTTAAATGACTTCTATTTTAAGGGCTTTTTGAGCGTAAAGGTCGTGTTTGAGCCGTGGTGCTGGAGGCCGACAAGATATCGCCTGAAAGCCGACGGCGGCTTGAATCTGGTGACCTGGATCTGGCCATTGGCTTCACACCCGACCTGGAGGCGGGCTTTTACCAGTAAGCGCTGTTTGAACAGGACTTCGTATGCCTGGTGTCAAAGCATCACCCACGCATCCAGGCCAAGCTCAACCGACCAGCGTTCCTGGCCGAAGGTCATATCGTGGTCAGCACCTCGGGCACCGGGCATTCCATTGTTGACAAGGTGCTGGCCAGGCACAAGCTCGCGCGCCGGGTGGTGCTGCGCGTGCCGAGTTTTCTGGGCGTAGCGCGCATCGTCGCGCAGACAAAGTTACTGGTCATCGTGCCGCGGCTTCTGGGCCATGCGCTGGCCCTGCAAGAGCAGTTTCAGTTGCTTGAGCCGCCAGTGCCCTTGCCGAAATACAAGGTCAAGCAGCACTGGCATGAGCGCTTCAATGTCGATGCCGGAAACATATGGCTGCGGCAGACTCTGGCGCAATTGTTCTCTGGGTCACCGGTTTAGGCCAAACCCGGCAGCCGTAACGCACTGCCCTTGAGGATGCCAGGCTTGACTAGGACGATCAGATTGGCGATGTACATGTCGGGCTCCTCTTGGTGGTGTTGGGTTGAGTGCTGCGCTGGCGGCTGTGCGACGGAGCCCGAGGCGCTTTGCGAATCGCCGTCGTCTATGGCGCTGTGCTCACCCTATGGTGCCCCGCTTATACCCGCTCAATAATCAGCGCAATGCCCTGTCCCACACCTATGCACATGGTGCACAAAGCGTAACGGCCACCGATGCGGTGCAACTGGTTGACTGCTGTGGTCACCAGCCGTGCACCGCTGGCGCCCAACGGATGACCCAGGGCTATGGCTCCACCATTGGGATTGACGCGGATGTCGTCATCGGCCAGCCCCAGGTCACGCAGTACGGCCAGGCCTTGTGCGGCAAAGGCTTCGTTGAGCTCGATCACATCCATTTGCGCCAGACTCAGGCCGGTTAGCGCCAGCACCTTGCGGGTGGCGGGTGCCGGGCCAAAGCCCATGATGCGGGGGGCCACGCCCGCCGTCGCCATGCCGACCACGCGAGCCCGTGGCGTGAGGGCATAACGCGTGGCGGCGGCCGCGTTGGCCAGCAGCAGCGCGCATGCGCCATCATTCACACCCGATGCGTTACCTGCCGTGACGGTGCCGTCAGGCCGTACCACGCCTTTGAGTTTGGCCAGTGTTTCCATCGACGTTTCACGCGGATGCTCGTCCTGGCTCACGATGATCGCATCGCCCTTTTTCTGGGTGATCGTTACGGGCGTGATCTCGGCATCGAAAAAGCCGCTTTGTTGGGCACGCAGGGCATTGAGTTGAGAACGCAGGGCCATGGCGTCTTGCGCCGAGCGTTCAATACCAAAATCGGTGGCGACGTTTTCAGCCGTCTCAGGCATGGAATCCACACCGTAGCTGGCTTTCATCAGCTTGTTGATAAAGCGCCAGCCGATGGTGGTGTCATGGATCGCGTTGCTGCGGCTGAAGGCGCTTTCGGCTTTCGGCATGACGAAGGGGGCGCGGCTCATGCTTTCAACGCCCCCCACAATCATCAGTTGCGCTTCACCGCTTTTGATGGCGCGCGCCGCGGTGCCTACGGCATCCATGCCAGAGCCGCAGAGCCTGTTAATGGTTGCACCCGGTACATCCAGTGGCAAGCCTGCCAGCAGCGCAGACATGCGGGCTACGTTGCGGTTGTCTTCGCCAGCCTGATTGGCGCAACCGTAGATAACGTCGGTAACCGCTGCCCAATCAACGCCCGGATTACGCGCCATCAAGGCCTTGAGCGGAATGGCGCCCAGGTCATCAGCACGCACTGAAGACAGCGCGCCGCCGTAGCGGCCAAAGGGGGTGCGGATGGCATCGCAGATAAAGGCTTGAGACATGGCAATCACTCTTGAAGAAGGTTAAACAAACTAGTGGCTTCGAGGTCCAGCACCTCTATGTTCGCTGCATTAAAAAGCTGCCAGCGCCAGCGCAAAATTCCCAAGTGGGTTTGCCCACGGGAGCGCCGTGCTTCGAGCACGGTGGCGCACAGTGACAGACAGTCACCGGGCCGCACGGGGTGTGGCCATTTCACATAGCTCAAACCAGGTGATGCAAAGGATTCAGAGCCATGTAGCGCTGCATCGGCGATCAGCCGCATGGCAATCGAACAGGTATGCCAGCCACTGGCGATCAAGCCGCCAAAGTGGCCTTGCGCAGCTGCTGTGGCGTCGGTGTGAAACCATTGCGGGTCATAGGCATTGGCAAACTGGCATATTTCGGCTTCGCTGACAGCGTAAGGTCCAGCGTGTATGGTTTGCCCGACCTGGAACTCGGCGAACTTCATTCTGAGCCAAGTTGGGGGACGCGCGTTTCACGCAGTGCGATTAAGCTTTCGCGAGCGTCCGAACCGGCAAAGTCAAGCATCTCCAGTACCAGTAACTCCCTAAGGGCAGCCATGTGGCGGTTCAACATGCGGCTTCCTGCCAGTCACGCTGATGCAGCCAAGGGCTGACGCGGTAGCGTTCGCCACGGTAGTGCGCGTCGAGTGCGTCCAGCCAAGCAACAACCCTGCTGGATGTGCATTGGGCTAGCCATTCAAAAGGCCCGGCCGGGTAGTTGACGCCTAGCTTCATGGCGGCATCGGCACCTTCGGTGGTACACACCCCCTGCAGTACCGCGTCAGCGGCTTCGTTAATCAGCATCGCCAGGGTGCGCGCAACGACCAGACCCGGCGTATCAAGCACTCGCTGCGAGCTGAAGCCCAGCGCCTGCAGCCAACTAGCTGCGGCAGTGCGCCACTCCTCAGAGGCTTGCGAAGACGCGGCCCATGCGAGCGCGGCACCAACGCTATCGGAAAGCGGCCAGTCGAACACCGCCACGTCCAATCCTTCAACTTCAATTTGCGATGCACATCGCCCATCCGTCAAGCGCAGTTGAGCGCCGTCTACCTCCAGACCAACCCAATCGCTGCATTCGTCGCGTGCAAACGCGCGGCCCGCTTGCGTCAGTGTGCGGCCCAGGCGCTCGGCCACGAGGCCCAGGCCATGCACGCATAGCACTTGCGCGGCGGGCAGTGGGCCGGGCACAAAGGCAGCGCCAGCCGGGCTGGCAGTTTTAGCGGAACCATCGGCATAGTCGAAAAAACCACGGCCTGATTTACGCCCCAGAAAACCGCCATCAACCAGCTCGCGCTGTACCAGTGAAGGGGCAAAGCGTTTGTCGTAAAAATTGGCTTCGTAAACTGCGCTGGTCACTGCAAAATTGGTGTCGTGGCCAATCAGGTCCATCAGCTCGCATGCACCCATGCGAAAGCCCGCCCCACGCAGGCATGCATCTAGCACCGCAGGCGTAGCGGCCTGCTCTTGCAACAAGGCCAGCGTTTCAGCGTAGTAAGGCCGGGCGATGCGGTTGACGATAAAACCCGGCGTTGAGCGCGCATGCACTGGCACCTTGCCCCAGGCCCTGGATAAATCAAATATGGCCGCCGCGACGACCGGATCAGTCTGCAAGCCAGATACCACCTCTACCAGCTTCATCAGCGGTACGGGGTTAAAAAAGTGCATGCCCACCAGCCGCCCCGGATGCTGCAAGCCGTTGGCAATGGCCGTGACCGAGATCGATGAGGTGTTGGACGCAAGCACGCAATCGGCAGCGACGATGGCCTCAAGCTGCTTGAAGAGCCCACGCTTCACGTCGAGCTTTTCGACAATCGCTTCAACCACCATCCGCGCGGCGGCCGCCGCTTCCAGGGAAGTGATCGTTTCAACACGCGACAGCGTTTGCATCACGCTCTGTGCGGTGAGCTTGCCCTTGGTGACCAGTGCATCGAGGCTCTTTGTGAGCTTGGTCTTTGCTTCAACAGCTGCGCCTTCGCGGGCGTCGTAAAGCATCACGGTATGGCCGGCCTGCGCCGCCACCTGCGCGATACCCACACCCATGACCCCGGCACCTACTACCAGCAGAGGTGCCGCATTGAGGCTGTTTGTTGTCATTGTGGAATCCAGTTGGCGGGGCGCTTTTCCAGCAATGCGGCTAAGCCTTCCCTTTCTTCAATAAGTTTCAAGATGCAGCCGACCTTCTTTTTTCAGGGCGGTGCCCACCGTATCCCACGACAGGCCTGCTTGCTGAGCCGCATCGCGCAGCGCCAGAACGACGCCTTCTTCCATGCTTTTCAGGCCGCACACATAAAAGTAGGTATTGGCATCTTTTAACAAAGCGCCAATGTCCGCCGCGCGCTCACGCATCGCGTCCTGCACGTAGCGCTTGGGTTGGTCTGGCGTACGCGAGAATACAAAGTTGATGTCTATGAAGTCTTTGGGCAAGCTTTGTAGTGGACCGAAATAAGGCAATTCTTCTTTGGTACGGGCACCAAAAAACAGCATCAGCTTGCCGCCTTCAAACTTGCCGGACTGCCGCAGACGCCGCCGCCACTCGGTCATGGCGCGCATGGGCGCACTGCCGGTACCAGTGCAAATCATCACGATGTTGGAGCGTGGATGGTTGGGCATCAGAAAGCTGGTGCCGAACGGGCCAATCACCTGCACTTTGTCGCCTACTTTCAAGTCGCACATGTAGTTGGAAGCGACGCCGCGTAGAGGCTTGCCCTGATGGTCTTCCAATACACGCTTAATGGTGAGCGACACATTGTTGTAGCCTGGTCGCTCGCCATTGCGCGGGCTGGCAATTGAGTATTGCCTGGCGTGATTCGCCTTGCCCGTGTCGTCGTTACCCGGTGGCAAAACCCCTATCGACTGGCCTTCCAGCACGGGGAAGGGCATGCTGCCAAAGTCGAGCACCACATGGTGGGTGTCATATTCCTTGCCGACTTCTGTAACGCGTACATTGCCTGCTACCGTGGCGGTGGTGGGCGCTTTGGGGCCGTGCAGATTGATATAGGCGTGGGCGGCCGACCATGGCGGCAAGGTGGAACCGTAAGCTGACGAATTAAACGCAGCATCACCGCTCACGGCGGCGGTGGGTGCAGGCGAGGCCGATACGTCTGGAACGTCGTCCGGATTACTGGTACCGGCTTCTGCCAACTGTTCGGCGGTCCATGCTGCAGGCAGCTCGTCCCAGGTGAGCTGCTCGGTCGGCGTGTAGGCCTTGAGGCGCGGCATGGTACGCCAGTTGTCAATTGAGCCCGTCGGGCAAGGCGAGATGCAGGCCATGCACAGATTGCACTTTTCGGCATCAACAACGTAATTACGTGCGTCGTGGGTGATGGCCTGTACCGGGCAGATGGCCTCGCAGGTATTGCAGCGAATGCAAATTTCGGGATCTATCAGGTGCTGCTGGATGGCGATGTTGCTGGCCGTGGTCATGGGCTTGTCTCCTTTGGTGCTGGCGCATGACGCACAAAGGGCCACGTGGGCCCCTTGCGCGTTATGTTGGTTTGACAGGCTGTCTGTCTACCTGCCGTTAATTAAAACGAACGTATTCGAAGTCGGCTGGCTGGCGGTTGATGCCCATGACCGGTGGCGCAATCCAGTTGGCGTACTTGCCAACCTCAACCACGCGGCCCATAAGCGATGCGACGTAAGCGCGGTCTTGACGGCTGGGCAGCCAGCTGTCCACGTTGGCATTCCATTCGACATCGGATACCACGCGGCCATCTGGCGACACCTTGACACCTGACAAAGCGCCTATATTACGGTGAAACGCCTTGTGCGGCACCCTGAGTTTGACGGGAATGCCAGCCTTTTCAAGTACCCGGTTCCAGCGTTCGACACCAGCGACCGAGTCCTTGATGTAGTCGTCGCGCAGCACTTCGTTGAGCGCATTGAGCATGGGCACTTCTTTTTCAACCAGTTCACCATTGCGTACTTCAAGCACCTTGTAGGTTTGACCTTTGAGCACGTGATCATCAACGCGTTTGCCTTCTTCGTAGCGGCCTTTCAGACCGGTACTGTAGAACGTGGCAGCGTTGCTGGACTCGTCGGCTCCGAACAGGTCAATCGTGACGCTGTAATGGAAGTTGATGTAACGCTGAATCGTCGGGAGATCAATCACGCCGGCTGCACGCAGCTTGCCAACGTCATCAGTCTTGAGCTCGTTCATGACCTGTCCCGTGCGCGTGATGACGCGGGAGATGCCGCTCTCGCCGACAAACATGTGGTGCGCTTCTTCGGTCAGCATGAATTTGGTGGTGCGGGCCAGCGGTTCAAACGCGCTTTCGGCCAAGGCGCACAACTGGAACTTGCCGTCGCGGTCGGTGAAATAGGTGAACATGAAAAAACTCAGCCAGTCTGGCGTGGCTTCATTAAAGGCACCCAGGATGCGCGGGTTGTTTTCATCACCGCTGCGGCGCACCAGCAGCGCATCGGCTTCTTCCCGGCCATCGCGTCCGAAGTGCTTGTGCAGCAGGTAGACCATGGCCCACAGGTGGCGGCCTTCTTCGACGTTGATCTGGTAGAGGTTGCGCAAGTCATACATGCTGGGGGCGGTCAGCCCCAAATGACGCTGCTGCTCGACCGAGGCAGGCTCGGTGTCGCCCTGCGTCACGATGATGCGGCGCAGGTTGGCGCGGTATTCGCCAGGCACGTCATGCCAGACTTTTTCACCCTTGTGGTCGCCAAAGTGAATGGTGCGGTTGTCGTCGCCGGGGTTGAGAAAAATGCCCCAGCGGTAGTCGCGCATTTTGACATGGCCAAACTGTGCCCAGCCTTGCGGGTCCACGCTCACCGCAGTACGCAGGTAGACCTCGGAGTTGGTCGACCCCTCAGGGCCAATGTCGTCCCACCAGTTGATAAAGTTCGGCTGCCACTGCTCAAGCGCGCGCTGAAGTGTGCGGTCTTCGCCGAGGTTGACGTTGTTGGGGATTTTTTCGCTGTAGTTGATGCTGCTCATGATGTGCTCCTAATTAATCGTGGGACTTGATCGGTTGAGGACAGGGCTGGCGCACAACGCGCAACTGCGGTCTGTCCCGCAAAAATTCAGACTCGGTTCCAGTCGAAGGCGACTTTATCGCCCTTGCCGTAAACTTTTAATGCGCCTTTTTCGCCAACGGCGTTGGGACGCTGAAATATCCAGTTCTGCCAGGCTGTCAGGCGGCCGAAAACGCGGGTGAACATGTTCTCCGGACCGTTAAAGCGCAGGTTGGCTTCCATACCCGTCAGGGCATCGGGCGACATGGACACGCGTTCTTCGACCGCAATGCGCACTTCATCGGTCCAGTCAATGTCATCGGGATTGGAGGTCACCAGGCCAATCGCAAAGGCTGCGTCGGCATCGAGTGGCTGGCCCAGCGTGGCGCGCACTGCGTCCAAGGCGGGTTGCTCGCCATAAAAACGGCGGCTCAACCGACTCTGGTCGGTGACCATCGGATACAGACTGAAGTTGACCTCGCCCACGGTGATTTTGGGTGTGCGGGCCTCATCGTCGGGCAGCGCAAGGTGGTAGCTGCGGTCGCAGGCCAGGGCCAGTTCGAGGAAGGTGCCGGCAAAGCAGGAGCCAGCCTCAATCAAGGCGAACAAACTGCGCGACGATACATCGAGGCGGCTGAAAGTGCGGCGCAGCAGGCCAATGGTTTCACGCACCAGCCAGTGGTTTTGATGGGCCAACAGCGTGACGTCCATCGCCAGGACGGCGGCAGCGTCACCCTGGGTCTTGATCAGCCACGTGCCAATGTCCAGTTCGTTGGTACGCATTTGCAGGATGGCGTCTTCCAGCTCACGCGCCATCTGCAAGGGGTACCAGGCGGCACCAGCGGCTTCAATGCCAGCGATGTCGGTGGGCTGTGCACCCGTTGGGCCTTTGACGGTCCAGGTGGCGGTGCGCTTGGCGCGGTCTATCTCGACTGAAACAAAGGGGTAGCGCAGTGCGTCAGCTTCATTCACGCAGACCACCGGCGGCAGCATCACGCCCTTGCCATCGGCAGGGCGGTCGCTCTGAGCGGCCAGCTCGAGCGCGCGGTCTTTGACTTTCTGGGCAAACATCTGTGGCTTGGCGATGTCGTCCACCAGACGCCAGTCTTTGGCCTTTTGGCCGCGCACGCCTTCAACGCTGGTGCAGAACAGGTCTGCCAGGTCGTGGCGCACATGCTTTTTGTCGGTTACACGCGTGAGGCCACCCGTGCCAGGCAAGACGCCCAGCAAAGGCACTTCGGGCAGGCTGACTGCGCTGGATCGGTCATCGACCAGGATAATTTCATCGCAAGCCAGCGCCAGTTCGTAACCACCACCAGCACAAGCGCCATTCACAGCGGCCAGAAACTTCAGGCCACTAAAGCGTGAAGAGTCTTCAAGACCGTTGCGGGTTTCGTTGGTAAATTTGCAAAAATTTACTTTCCAGGAATGGCTACTGACACCCAGCATGAAAATATTGGCACCCGAGCAGAACACTTTTTCCTTGGCGCTGGTGACCACCACAGTGCGCACTTCCGGATGCTCAAAGCGAACCCGGTTAATGGCATCGTTGAGTTCAATATCGACACCCAGGTCGTAGCTGTTGAGTTTGAGCTTGTAGCCGGGACGCAAGCCCGCGTTTTCATCAAAGTCAGCCAGCAAAGTGGCGATGGGGCCATCAAACTTGAGGGTCCAGTGCTTGTAGCGGCTGGGATCCGTTTGGTAATTAACACGGGTGTCGTTGTTCACATCATCTCCTGATTGAATAAGCAAAATAGTGCATGTATTTGAAATTCCAAAACGAATAATAATGCCTGTAGTCAATCGGTGTCAAGCATTTTTGTGCATATTTTACAAAATAACTTAAACCGGAAGGGTGATGGCACGGCGAACCATCTCGCACAATGCAATAGAGGTCGGCAGCAAGGCTTGCACGCTGGTGTCCAAAGCAAACTCGGCCTTCGAGTAAAACGGTGCCCGCCCGGCAAGAATATTTTTGAGATCTTCCATCGCTTCGTTGCTGGCGGCCATGGGGCGTAAATCGCCCTGTTCCATCACCCGCCGCATGTGGTCTTCGGGGCTGGCTTGCAGCCAGACCGTGGTGCAATGGCTGAGCAGAAGATTAAACGTCGCCGGGTCCGACACCAACCCGCCAGGCGTTGCAATCACAGCCTCAGGGTATATCTGGATCGCTTCTTCAAGTGCACGCCGTTCGTAGCGCCGGTAGGCGTTCATGCCGTAGAGCGCCTGAATTTCAGAGACACTGCAGCCCGCGAATTTTTCGATTTCGCGGCTCAGCTCAACAAACGGGAAGCCCAAATCTTCAGCCAATAACTGTCCCAGCGATGACTTGCCCGCACCCCGCAGCCCAACCAGCGCGATACGTGGACTGCGTACTGAATTGTCTCCACCTGTACCCAGCATTTCACCGATGGCGATACGCACCCGCCTCAGCGCAGCATCATCGCGCTGTTCGAGCAGTTCCCGGATCATCAACCATTCGGGGGAGGTGGTCGTACGGTCACCAATGATTTCGGCCAATGAACATTGCAGCGCACCAGCCACCTGAAGCAGTACCAGTATCGAGGCGTTACCCAGGCCGTATTCCAGGTTTGCCAAGTGGCGCTCGGACACATCAGCGGCAATGGCCACCGCTTTGCGGGTAAGTCCCCGGCGTGCACGCAAGGCCCCCACCCGCTTGCCCAACGCCACCAAAAAGGGATTCTTGCCGTCCGCCATCATCAGCCCATCAGCCGACTTGACATCGTGCTTATCCACTTCAACGCTTGACACTATTTTTCTAGGCGTTAACCCTGATTTATGCAATATATTGCTTGACATAAGATTTTCATCAATTTATGATTTGTACTGCACAATAATTCATATTATGCTTGAATGCAAGCGCAACAGTAACCATGGAGATAGCCGTGTCACCCACCCACTTTCGCGACAGCATCGCAGAATTGACAACACAACTGGCGGGACGCCCTCTCGATAAAGCCCTGGAAGCCTGGCTGAATGCCGAGCACAGCCCTGCAAGTATGACCTATGGCCGCCTTAAACAAGCCTGCGAAGCAGGTGTCGCGGCTGGCTGGCTATGTGACCGCGAAGGTGGTGGCATCCGCTACGGTCGCATTTTCAAGCCAAGCGAGGAGCTTCATGGCTTCTCGGTTGATGTCGTCGACATGAAAGACATTGCAGGGCCACACCACTGCCACCCGAATGGCGAGATCAACCTGATCATGCCCATCGACGGCGATGCGCAGTTTGACGGCCATCCCGCTGGCTGGCTGGTCTGCCCCCCGGGCAGCGCGCACCGACCCACCGTGTTCAACGGTCGTGCGCTCGTGCTTTACCTGCTGCCCCAGGGCAGCATCGAATTCACTCGTTGATATGGCCCCCACGCTTGCCACTTCGTGTGCTGCGCTGCCCCCCGAGGGGGCTGTGCCGCCTTGGGAGCGGCCCGGCGGCGTCACGATTACTCATTACGAAAGAATTGCATGACTGAACTGATTTCCAACTTCCTTGGTGGCCGCTGGCAGGCCGGCACGGGCAGCGGCACCCCCCTGTTTGATCCGATCCTCGGCACCGAGCTGGTCCGCGTAGACGCTACCGGGCTTGATCTTGTTGCTGGCTTTGCATTTGCGCGGGAGCAAGGCCGCGCCGCGCTGCAGCGCCTGACCTACCGCGAGCGCGCCGCCATGCTGGCCGCCGCCGTCAAGGTGCTGCAGGCCAACCGCGATGCCTACTACGACATCGCCACAGCCAACAGCGGCACGGTCAAAAATGACTCGGCTGTGGACATTGATGGCGGCATTTTCACCTTGGGCACGTACGCCAAACTCGGCGATGGTCTCGGTGACCGCCACTTTCTGCTGGACGGCGAGATGGCACGGCTGGGCAAGGAAGACCTGTTTCAGTCACAGCATGTCTTGAGCCCCACGCGCGGCATTGCGCTGTTCATCAACGCCTTCAACTTCCCAAGCTGGGGTTTGTGGGAGAAAGCCGCACCCGCGCTGCTGTCGGGCGTGCCCGTCATTATCAAACCAGCCACCACCACAGCCTGGCTGACCCAGCGCATGGTGCAAGACGTGGTGGCGGCGGGCATCTTCCCGGCAGGCAGCCTGTCAGTGGTGTGCGGCAGCTCGGCCGGCCTGATGGACGCGCTGCAGCCCTTTGATGTGGTGTCCTTCACGGGTTCTGCCGAAACCGCAGCCGTGATCCGTTCCCACCCCGCCGTGACGCAGCGCTCCGTGCGCGTCAACATAGAAGCCGACAGCGTCAACTCCGCGCTGTTGCTACCCGGTGAGCCGCCGGGCAGCGCCGCCTTTGACTTGCTGGTCAAGGAAGTGGTGCGCGAAATGACGGTGAAGTCGGGCCAGAAATGCACCGCCATTCGCCGCATCTTTGTACCTGAAGCCTTGTATGACCCCGTGGCCGAGGCCATGGCCGCACGCTTGGTCAAAACAGTTGTAGGCAACCCGCGCAATGAAACCGTTCGTATGGGCGCGCTGGTCAATCGCGCGCAACTGGCCAGCGTTCGCGAGGGCCTGGCGCACCTGCAAACCCAGGCCGAGTTGCTGCACGATGGCAGAACCCACGCATTGGTGGATGCCGACCCCGTCGCGGCCTGCTGCGTCGGGCCCACGCTGCTGGGTGCGCGGGATGCCGATGCCGCTGACCGCATACACGACACCGAAGTTTTTGGCCCGGTGGCCACGCTGATGCCTTACCGCCACGCGGCAGGCGACATGGCGCACGCGCTCGAACTTGTGCGCCGTGGTCAGGGCTCACTGGTGGCCTCGCTTTACGGCAGCGACCCGACTGCGCTCGCAGCCACGGCGCTGGCACTGGCCGACAGCCACGGCCGGGTACATGTGATCTCGCCTGATGTAGCGCAAATGCAGACCGGCCATGGCAACGTGATGCCGCAGTCGCTGCATGGTGGTCCTGGCCGCGCGGGAGGCGGTGAAGAACTGGGTGGCATCCGCGCGCTGAACTTCTACCACCGCCGCAGCGCCGTGCAGGCCAGCACCGCAGTGCTGGCAGCCTTTTAAACACCAGCGACGGCCATTACACCTCAAGGAGTTCACTTGACCACCCACACTACAGTCGAGCCACCTGGCGCGCCCTTTAACTTTGCCCAGCACCTGATAGGGCGCAACTTGGCCCGCCCTGCCAAGACAGCCTACATCGACGACCACGGCAGTCTGAGCTATGGCGCGCTGTCCGAGCAGATTCGCCGTCTCGCTGCCGGGCTGCTGGCGGCCGGTGTGCGCCGCGAAGAACGGGTACTGCTGCTGATGCAAGACTGCAGCGACTGGCCCGTGAGCTTTCTGGGTGCCATGTACGCGGGCATCGTACCGGTAGCCGTCAACACCCTGCTGACCGCAGAGGACTATGCCTACATGCTGCAACACAGCCGGGCACAGGCGGTCATTGTGTCCGATGCTCTGCTGCCCACCCTGCAGACCGCCATGAGCCAATGCGGGCATGATGTAAAAACCGTGATCGTTTCACGTCCAAGCGCGACCTTGCCAGAGGCAAGCGTGGCATTGGACGCACTGATAGCCCAACACGCGCCGCTGGCCGAATCGGCGGACACCGGCCCTGATGACCCCGGCTTTTGGCTCTATTCCTCTGGGTCTACCGGTAAACCCAAAGGCACGCTGCACAGCCACGCCAACCCCTACTGGACGGCCGAGCTGTACGGCACGCCGGTGCTGGGCCTGACCGAGCAGGACGTGTGCTTTTCAGCAGCCAAACTTTTTTTCGCCTACGGCCTGGGTAATGCCTTGAGCTTTCCGCTGAGCGTGGGTGCCACCACTATCCTGATGGCAGAACGGCCAACCCCCGACGCCACCTTCAAGCGCTGGCGGGGCGAAGCAGGTGGTATGCGTCCAACAGTATTTTTTGGCGCACCAACGGGTTTTGCCGGCATGCTGGCCTCGCCAGGCTTGCCCGCCAGAAAAGACATCGCACTGCGACTGGTTTCGTCCGCTGGCGAAGCCTTGCCCAGTGAACTCGGTGAGCGATTCACGGCCCATTTTGGTGTCGAGATCATCGACGGCATAGGTTCGACCGAGATGCTTCACGTTTACCTGTCGAACAAGCCCGGACAAGTGCGCTATGGCACCACCGGGTGGCCAGTGCCTGGGTACGACATCGAACTGAGGGATGACGATGACCGCCCGGTAGCTGACGGTGAAACTGGTGACCTCTATATCCGGGGGCCGAGTTCGGCACTCATGTACTGGGGAAACCGCGAGAAATCACGCGAAACCTTTCAAGGCGCGTGGACCAAAAGTGGTGACAAGTACGTGCGCAACGCCGACGGCACCTACACCTACTCGGGTCGTAGCGACGACATGCTCAAGGTCAGCGGCATTTATGTGTCGCCGTTTGAGGTCGAAGCCACACTGGTTCAACACCCGGCGGTTCTGGAATGCGCCGTGATAGGCAAAGAAGACGAAGATGGCTTGACCAAAACAAAAGCCTTTGTCGTTTTAAAACCTGGGCACCAGGTTGACGAAGCTACGTTGAAGGCATTTGTGAAAGAGCGGCTCGCGCCGTACAAGTACCCACGCTTCATCGAATTCCTGCCCGATTTACCCAAAACAGCCACCGGCAAAATTCAGCGCTTTCGTTTGCGCGAACTCGAACGCAAGGCATGAGCGCAATCGAATGTTCTGCTGTTGAATTTGCCACCAGCGCCCGGCAAAGCAATCGCGACCAGCCTGATGCATTGATCCGCGCCGTCAAAAAGTTTATGAGCCCCATGCGCTCACCGTACAGCGATCAGCATCGCCGCCAAGGGCTTGACCGATCCCGCACGCGCCTGCCGAATGTAATTTGACATGACGTTTGCCAACTTTTTAATCCAGCTACTGAACAGCGTGCAGTACGGCCTGCTGCTGTTCATGCTGGCGGCAGGTTTGACGCTGATTTTCGGCATCATGGGGGTGGTGAACCTGGCGCATGGCAGCTTCTACATGCTGGGCGCTTATCTGGCCTGGTCGCTCAGTGCGGCGTTTGGCAGCCTGACGCTGGCCATCCTTGGCGGTGCGGTGCTGTCGG
>JANOWR010000163.1:0-12068 GCA_031417995.1 Polaromonas sp.
ACGCTGGCACCAACAATACGTCGTCGAAGGTGAGCGCTTTGCCGAGTAGGCGCATAGGTAAAGCTCCAAAAATAAGATTGTACCCGTGGCGTGCCGGTCTACCCGGCGCTGCTTGCGTGCGTTAAACACGGGTAAAACTGCACGTTTGTCGCAAAAATGCGCCTGGCTTTGCAATCTGTGACCTACAAAGACGCTGCTTGCAGCGATACACTTCAAAAATGACCTCAAAACTTGCAACAAAAACCCTGGCTTGGGCGATTGGCTTCAGCGTATTGGCCCTGACCGCCACCACCGCCAGCGCCCAGTGGCAATGGATGGACAAAGACGGGCGCAAGGTCTTCAGTGACCGTTCTCCCCCCGCTGACATTCAGGAAAAAAACATTTTGAAGCGACCCGCCGGTGCCACCCGCGCTGCCGCTGCTGCTGCCGCACTTTCCACCGACGCGGTTGCCACCGCCAAGCCTGCGTCAGCCGCATCGTCTCCGGCATCCAAAGCCAGCGCGCCCAAGCTGTCAGGCAAGGACGCTGAATTGGAGGCCAAGAAAAAGAAGGCTGACGAAGAAGAGGCCGCCAAGAAAAAAGCAGAAGAAGAAAAAGTTGCCAAAACCAAGGCTGAGAATTGCGAACGCGCCAAAACAGGTCTGGCCACGCTGCAATCAGGCGTGCGCATGTCGTCTGTCAATGCCAAAGGCGAACGTGAGGTGTTTGATGATGCCAAACGCGCGTCTGAGACAAAGCGTGCTCAGGAAGTCATTGACGCCAGCTGCAAATAGGTTTCAGCCGCCATAGCCTGCTTTGGCACCCACTCTTTTGTTGGCAAACAAGCCCGCACGCTTGGCGCCCTGGCTGGTAAAACGCTCCCGCCGGGCCACTTTGGGGTCAACCCGCAGCGGCCTGTAAATCTCCACCCTGTCGTTGTCTTTGAGCTTGTGGTTCAGGCTGTAACGCTTGCCCCAGATGCCTGCGTTCAAACTGTCTGGCGTCAAGTCGGTAAATTCTGCCAACACGCCGCACTGCTCCACCGCCTGCCTGGCGCTGCTGCCGCTGGGCATGTCCAGCGTCCATTCACGCACTTGCCGGGGTGCTGGGCTGTAGGCGACGGTTACTTTCACTCAAACTTCACCATAAACGCTGCCCGCCCGCTTGACAAACGCATCGACCAGGCTGCCCGCAATCTTGTCAAACACCGGGCCAACCAGCGCAGCCAGGGCGGCGTTGTCAAAGTCATAACTTAAAGAAAACTCAACCTTGCAGGCGCGGTCAGCCGCTTTGCCGACGGGGGTAAAGTCCCAATGCCCGTCGAGCTTTGAAAACGGGCCATCGACCAGCTTGAGGCTGACTTTGCGGTCTTTGACATGGGTGTTGCGAGTGGTAAAGCTTTGGCTTAAACCGGCCATCGACAAGCCAACCTTGGCGGTCATGCCCTGCTTGTCTTCAGCCAGCACAGCAGACTTGTCACACCACGGCAAAAACTGCGGGTAGCTGGCAATGTCCGTCACCAAGGCAAACATTTCAGCGGCGCTGTACCAGATTAAAACGGACTTGTGAACGGTTTTCATACAATCGGAAGTTGCGCTCGATTGTATTGGTCGATGGCAACCCCAAATACTTTCATGGCTACCAAAGATCCCTCATCATCAAAAAAACCCGACGCCACATCGTCAGGCAAATCCAAGGACAACCGCCCTGTCAAGGTGTCGGCGAAAGCGGCTGCTGCGGTCACGCGCATTGCTGACAACAAAAAGGCGATGTTCAACTACCACATTGAAGAGCGCTTTGAAGCCGGTATGGTGCTGGAAGGCTGGGAGGTCAAGTCAGTACGCGAAGGCAAAGTGCAGCTGACGGATGGTTATGTGGTGATCAGAAATGGTGAGATGTTCATCATTGGCTGCCAGATCAACCCGCTGGGTACGGCATCTACCCACGTGACGCCTGACAAGGTGCGGACCAAAAAGCTGCTGATGCACAAGGCCGAGATCAAACGGCTGATGGGCAAGGTCGAGCAAAAAGGTTTTACCCTGGTGCCGCTGAACATGCACTGGAAGGCCGGCAGGGTGAAGTGTGAAATCGGCCTGGCCAAGGGCAAAGGCGAGCACGACAAGCGTGACACCATCAAGGACCGGGAAGGCAAACGCGAGGTAGAACGCGCGATGAAATCCCGGAATCGCTAAGTCAATGCGCTCAAAGGATGCGCACCCGCCGCCCAAGGGCTGACAAAAAACGCATCGGCCATGCCGGGCTTGACGTCTTCAATCCGCGCTGGATTCCATTGGGGTGTGTAGTCTTTGTCAATAGCCAGCGCGCGTATGCCTTCCACCGTTTCGCTGGCCACGCCAGGGTGCAGATAAAAACAGTGGTGCACCATGTCCCGCTCCATGCGCAGGTCGTCAGCCAGGCTCAGGCTGCGGGCGCGGCGGATCTGCTCCAGCGTCACATGCAGCATCAGCGGTGAGCGTTTGCGCAGCACGGCAGCGGTTTTTTTGGCCCAGATGTCGTCTTTGGCCTTTTCCAGGCTGTCAATGATGTGTTTGACGCGCAAAAGACCAAAATGAGCATCAATTTGAAGGTGTTTTAAGGCTGTAGCCGCCTGCTTTCGGGCGCAAGCAGCTCCTGAATAAGTAGCACGCCAATTCTCGAAACTTGATGTACCCAGCGCAGCCCACAGCGCAGGCAGGCTGGCCGCATCCACCTTGACATCCGCCAGGCCATACGCAATGGCCTCATCAGCGCCTATTACCTCACCTGTCAGCGCCAGGTACTCACCCACATGGCCGGGGCAGCGGCTTAAAAAGTAGCCACCCCCCACATCGGGGAACAAGCCGATGTTGGTTTCAGGCATCGCCATCCTGGTGTGCTCGGTGACGATTCTCAATTTCGCGCCTTGGCTCAGACCCATGCCGCCGCCCATCACCACGCCGTCCATGAAGGCGATGCACGGTTTGGGGTAGTTGTGAATCAGGTGGTTGAGCGCGTATTCTTCTGTAAAAAAATCATCTGGTGACTTGTCCCCAGCCAACGCAGCGGCATGAAAAAACCGAATATCGCCGCCCGCGCAAAAACCGCCAAACAGTGCCTCGGGCGTGCCCGGCTTACCCACCTTGTTGGTACCGCGAATCGCCACCAGCTCAACTGCCGGGTCATCTCGCCAGGTGACCAAGGCATGGGTAATGTCCCGCACCATTTGCAAACTCAAAGCATTCAAAGCCTTGGGGCGGTTCAGAGTGATCAGCCCTGCGTTGCCACGTCGTTCGAGCAAAATATCTGTTGAAGTATTTGTCGAAATATTCATCGTCATAGCCTGTTTCTCCATCCCAATAATTCGTTCATGACCAGCGCAAAGATCACCAGCGCGCCACCATACAGCACATGGTTGCCAGGCACCTCACCGGCACCCACCCAAGCCAGCAAAATACCAAAAATAATCTCCAGTGATGCCAACAAAGCCATCTCAGGCGCTTTAAGAATACCGGCGCACCACACCGACAACACGCAAGGTATGGCCAGTTGTGTCAACCCGAGAAAAGCCAGCAGACGGATGTCATGCAAAGTGGCTGTCAGCGGCCATGCCAGGGGCAGCGTGACCAGGCACGATACTGCCGCGCCCACCAGCACTGCAGGCACCAGGTCAACCTTGTGCCCCTGCGTCTGGCTGTGCTGCACCACCGTCCAGTTGCAGGCAGCCGCCATGGGCACCAGCAAGGCCACCAGCGTGCCTGCCCATTGCGCGGGCATTTCAGCCTGAGCGCCATACATCCAGCCAATGCCAAGGCCAGCCAAGCCAATGGCCCACCAGGTGCGCACCGGAACGCGGTAACCGGTAAAAACACGCGCAACCATCGCCGTCAACAGCGGCCCCAGCGCCAGCGTGACCAGTACGTTGGCCACCGTCGTCAGCGTCAACGCCACCATGTAAGCGGTAAACATCACGCTCCAGCACAGGCCAGACAACCAAAGCGACCGACCACCCTCACGCATCTGCGCAAAAACGGCTCTGCCGCGCACCATTGGCAAAATCACCATCATCGACAGCACGGTAAAAAAGCTGCGCCAAAAGGTGACTTCAAAGGCTCTGGCAAATTCAAGATGCCGCGTTACCACGCCTGCGGTAGACCACAGCAGCGCGCAAAGCACCATCAGCGACACAGCACGGCGGTGGGTGAGCAAACCCGCCCTCACGCTTCAAGCCAGGGGTTGTGAATCAATGGGTACGGCGCGAAGTCACGCAAGTTGCGGGTGACGATGGTCAGGTTATGCCATTGTGGGGGCGGCGATTTGCAAGGTGCTAAGAGGAGGAACGCCATATTCATTAAATCTGCCTGGACAGGCTGGATTTTACGCAAATCGGATCGTTTGCCGCTTTAACATTTCAGATTCTCTGAATAACGCACAAGCAGGTAAAGTAGAAAAACGGAGCACTTAAAACTCACTTCGGCTTCCAGCGCTTGAGCAGCAGCGCGTTGCTCATGACACTGACGGAGCTCATGGCCATGGCGGCGCCTGCCAGTACCGGATTTAAAAACCCCAGCGCGGCCAGCGGTATCCCGGCGGCGTTGTAGGCAAAGGCCCAAAACAGGTTTTGCCTGATTTTGGCGACCGTGCGGGCTGAAATGTCGAGTGCCGCAGCCACCAGCAGTGGGTCGCCACGCATCAGCGTGATGCCTGCTGCGTGCATGGCGACGTCGGTCCCATTGCCCATGGCCATGCCCACGTCTGCTGCGGCCAGCGCAGGCGCGTCGTTCACACCGTCACCCACCATCGCAACCGTATGCCCCCCTTCTTTTAACGCCATCACCCGCGCCACCTTGTCGCCTGGCAGCACCTCGGCCATCACTTCGCCGTCCTCCGGCCGAAGGCCCAGGCGGCGTGCCATGGCCTCTGCTGCGCCCCGGTTGTCGCCTGAAATCATCACAGTTTTGATGCCGCGTGCACGCAGGGCGGCCAGTGCCTCTTTCGCACCGGGCTTGGGCTCGTCGCCAAAGGCCATCAGCGCGCGCAGCACCAGGCCAGTTGCTGTGCGCTCGGCCATGGCCGACACGGTAGCGCCTTGCCCTTGCAGGGCTGCAGCTTGCGTAGCCACGGCGCTCATGTCAACCTTCAGCTCGTCCATCCAGCGCAGGCTGCCGATTAAAAAGCCGCGTGTGCCGACCGAGCCTTCGGTGCCCCTGCCCGGTACGGCGCTGACGTTTGTCGGCGTTTCAATCGCCACGGTTTTTTGTTTGGCATCGTTCACAACAGCTCTGGCCAGAGGGTGTTCGCTGCCGCTTTGCAGGCTCGCGGCCACGTGCAGCGCATCAAGCTCGCTAATTCCCGGTGGTACGACCAACCCGGTCAGCTTGGGTTGGCCTACCGTCAGGGTGCCGGTTTTGTCAAAAGCCACCACATCGACCTTGTGCGCTATCTCCAGGGCTTGCGCGTCTTTGATCAAAATGCCGTTTTTGGCCGCCACCCCGGTACCCGCCATGATGGCGGCGGGCGTGGCCAGGCCGAGGGCGCAGGGGCAGGCAATGACCAGCACAGCCACCGAGTGGATCAGCGCCAGCTCAAACGCATGGCCGGTCAGCCACCAGCCCAGCAGTGTGGCAAGCGCAATCACCAGCACCACGGGTACAAACACGGCGCTGACCTGGTCCACCAGCCGCTGAATGGGCGCTTTGGCGGCTTGCGCGTCTTCCACCAGCGCAATGATGTGCGCCAGCACGGTGGCGCTGCCCACGGCGCTGACCTGCATCACCACCCGGCCATCACCATTGATCGATCCACCCGTCAGCTTGCCGCCGATTTCTTTGGTCACGGGCAGCGGCTCGCCGGTCAGCATCGACTCATCAACCTGCGTGTGGCCTTCGCGCAGCGTGCCGTCTACCGGAAAGCGTTCACCGGGTTTGACCACCAGCTGGTCGGCCACCAGCACTTCTGCCACAGGCACATCTACCTCGCCATCGGGGCCGAGCAAATGCGCAACATCTGGCCGCAGCGCATGCAGCGCCCGAATGGCCGAAGTGGTTTGCCGCTTGGCCCGCGCCTCCAGCCACTTGCCCAGCAACACCAGGGTGATGACAATCGCCGAGCCTTCAAAGTACAGGTGCACCATGGCTCCTGCATCAGCCGTTAGCCACAGCCACATCGACAGCGCCCAGCCAGCGGTGGTGCCCAGCGCCACCAGCAGGTCCATGTTGCCCGTCATGGCTTTGACCGCGCCCCAAGCGGCTTTGTAAAAGCGCGCACCCAGCACAAACTGCACCGGCGTGGCCAGTAAAAACTGCCACAGCGGCGGCAGCATCCAGTGCTTGCCAAACAGGTCGGCCAGCATGGGCAGCACCAGCGGCAACGACAGCGCCAGCCCGATGCCAACGGGCATAAAGCCAGCCCAGGGCGATGCGTCTGGCGCGTCAATGGCAGCGCTGGCGGCACGCGGCTCGTAGCCCGCGTCACGCACGGCGCGGCGCAAACGCGCTTCTATTTGCTCGCTGGGCGCGACCACAATGCGGGCCGACTCCGTGGCCAGGTTCACCGTGGCGCTTTGCACACCGGGGACTTTTTTCAAAGCCTTTTCAACCCGGGCCACACACGACGCGCAGGTCATGCCGCCGATGCCAATGTCAAGGGGCGGGTTTAAAGCAGTGGTCATGGTCATAAGAATAATCTTTGCCCGGCGCGCATGCCAAGACCTTGATGCACATCAAAGCGCGTGCAAATACAGCGGCATCGCAGCCCGCATGGCGCTATGCTTAAGACCCATTCAGTCACTTGCGAGCAATCCCCCATGATGCAAACCTTTACCGTCACCGGCATGACCTGCGGCCACTGCGAAAAAGCCGTGACCCAAGCTGTCAAGCAGCTTGACCCAGAGGCCGAGGTCAGCATAGACCGCGCAGCAAACAGCGTACAAGTTGAATCAGCCCTGGCACGTGAGCTTTTAAGCAACGCCATTGCTGAGGAAGGCTACGCTGTAGCGCCTTGAACAGACAGGCCCGCGAATCATTTGCTACATATTTAAGAGCTTATTGCACCCGAATTTATTGGGCTGCGGGTATTTTTATCTGTATTTTAGTCAAGCAGTAAATGACACTGACACACCAGGCAGTGCAATGCCGTTCAACACGGTTTGCCAGGTCTGCCCCGTCTGCACGCTGTAGGCACTGGTCACGGTGCCGGTGGTGACGATTTCGTTGGCCTGCAAGGGTTGATGCGGTGACTGGCTGGCCAGCACCTGCATCAGGTGCACAACGGCTGCCAGCGGGTTGCCCAGCACGTTGGCACCCTGGCCTGTCTCGCGCACCGTACCGCCTTCTGACAGCACCAGGGTGAAGGCTGCAAGCGCCTCTTGCAAATCAGCACCCAGCGTATCAACCGCTTGCGGTTTGCCCACCAGCAGCCTTGCATGCATGCCCCAGTCGGCAATGGCATCAGGTGCCTGAAACTTCCAGCCGGGGTAATGCGACTGCACCATTTCAAACCCGTGCGCCACCCAGTCAACGCAGGCCAGCACGGCAGCCATGTCGCCATCTGGTGGCGGTGCTGAATGGAAATGAAAAATGATTTCAGGCTCAATTTTTGGTTGCACGAAACCGCGCAGGCTACAGGTGGCGGGTGGATTCGATGTGTCTGCCAAATAAGTCACTGTGGTGTCGTACATATAGGCCCATACTGGCGCACCCACACCGTACTGCGCCCACATCGCCGGGTTGGTAAAACCAATCTTTCTCCCCACAGCACGCGCACCTTCAGCCAGGCGTATGGCATGAATCAAATCAGCAACCACATAGGCATCGGCCGTATCAAAACCCGCATATTGCGATGTGATTTGCGTTAGCTGCAAGCCCTGGTCTTGTGCATTTTTGATCTGGCGCGCAATGGCTTGAAGCTCAGTGGTCGTTGGCATGGCGGGCCGTCCTTGTGTTTGAAAACCAGACTGAATCATAAACAGCGCGCAAGCCGCGCAAGCCATGCAGGCACCGTCATTGAAATCGCGGCGTTTTAAGCGTTTAATGAATGTCCGATCACCCTTTTTAGGGAGACCTTCATGACTAATAATGTAGGCAGCATACTGACAGATTGAATTTAAAGATCAAAACTGAAATTTGACGCTATTAATTAAATAGCTGCTTGCGCCCGAATCTATTGGGCTACAGGCCTAAATGACACCTAAAAATGCCTTAAAAATCACTTTTTTAGCTTCAAAACCATAAAAACACCATGCCTGTTGATCAAAACCCCCTTTTCAATACATCAAACACCGCCCTTACCCCACTGCCAGCCGCTGAACGCTCCTTTGGCTTTAATGACCACGCTTCGCTGTGGCTCAGCTTGGGCGTGGGCCTGTTGGTCATGCAGATTGGGGCGTACCTCGTGCCTGCCGTTGGGCCGCAGCAGGCGGCACTGGTGATTGTTTTGGGGTCGATTTTGGGGGCGGGCATGCTGGCGTGGACGGCCAAACTGGGTTGTGACACGGGGTTGTCCAGCTCGGGGCTGATGCATGCCGCTTATGGCTCCAGTTTTGCCAAATTGCCTGTGTTGCTGAATATTGTTCAACTGGTCGGCTGGACGACATTTGAACTGGTAGTAATGCGTGACGGCACGGTGGCGATTGCGCGCCAGGGCGGCGGCTTTGCGGCCAGCTGGTGGCCTGTGCTGGCCACGCTGCTGTGGGGCGGGGTGTTGATCGCGCTGATCTCGGGCAGCATGGTCAAGCTGGTACGCAAGTTCATTGGCCGATTTGGCCTGCCGCTGGTGATTGCGTCGCTGCTGTGGCTGACGTGGCAGTTTTTGGGCAAAGCCCATACGCAAGGTCTGAGCGCCATCTGGAACAAGCCCGGCACAGGTGCCATGAGCACCATGCAGGCGCTTGATTTGGTGATTGCCATGCCGATATCGTGGCTGCCACTGGTGGCAGACTTTGCACGCCACGGCTTGAGTGGCCGCAGCACGCTGCGCGGCACGTGGCTGGGTTATGCAGTGGCCAACATCTGGTGCTACAGCCTGGGCGTGCTGATCGCCATCACCACGCCGAGTACGGACCTGGTTGCGGCGCTGTTGTTGGCCCAAGGCGGTTTGATCGCACTCGGTTTGATATTGATTGACGAGGTGGACAACGCTTACGGTGATGTTTATTCAGGTGCAGTGGCGGGGCATAGCTTAAAGCCAAGCTGGTCAGTTCGCAAGATTGGCATCGGCTTTGCAGCAGTCTGCACTGCCCTGGCGCTGGTGCTGCCCATGCATGCGCTGGAACCGTTTTTGCTGATGCTGAGTTCGGTATTTATTCCGCTGTACGGCGTGATACTGGCGCGGCTGGTGGGCAAAACCAATGTGGCTGCATTGGTGACCGAACGGCCCGTGAACTACAGCGCCGTGTTGATCTGGTTCAGTGGCGTGGTTTTTTACCATGCGATGGCGAACTTGGCGCCCGCCTGGGGTGCGGCCATTCCAACGCTGGTGCTGACGTTTGTGCTGGCAAAGCTGATGAAAGATTCAGCAAAAGCACCTAAGCAAGTAGCGGCTTGAGCCGCATCGGCTGAGGCGCAAAGCCGTGGTTCAGCGGCCCGCCGCCCTGCCCGGTTTTAACGCTTGCGCCCGCTGCCAGTGCGCCGCGCACGTAAGCTCTGGCGGCTTCAACCGCATCGATGAGCGACAGCCCGAGTGCCATATGCGCCGCAATGGCCGACGACAGTGTGCAGCCTGTGCCGTGTGTGTTGGCGGTGGCAATGCGTGGTGCACGCATCCAATGCGGGGCAGCACCCGCGACCTGCAGCAGGTCACTGACGACATCGCTCGTCAAATGACCGCCTTTGATAAGCACGGCTCTGGCACCCATGGCCAGCAGTTCAAGCGCTGCGGCTTGCATGTCAGACTCGCTGGCCAGCGTGCGGCCAACCAGCAGTGATGCTTCGTCCAGATTGGGCGTGACGAGCACCGCCCGCCCAAACAGCTCACGCACCAGCGCGGCAATAGCCGGGCTGTCAATCAGCACCGCGCCGCTGGTGGCCACCATCACCGGGTCCAGCACCACGTGGGGCAACGCGTGGCGGTCAATGGCGCTGGCCACGGCTTGCACAATCTCGGGCGAATGCAGCATGCCAATCTTGACTGCGTCCACGCCCATGTCTTCAAGCACCGCATCAATCTGGCCCGCCAGCATGTCGGGAGGTACAGAATGAATGGCACGCACGCCCATGGTGTTTTGTGCCGTCAGCGCAGTGATGGCCGTCATGCCGAAGCAGCCGAGCGCGGAAAAAGTTTTCAGGTCCGCCTGAATGCCTGCGCCGCCGCCACTGTCGGAGCCAGCAATGGTCAGGAGGCGGGGGTACTGGGAGGTGAATGGCGGGTTTGTCATGGTTGCAATGCTATCTCTAGAACGGAGTCGTCCTACAAAGCTTGTGCATCATCCGCAATATCATTTGGCCAACGCTTTTGAATGGTGATTAGATTGCTCAAAAAATCATGTCCTCTGCGCTGCATTGCGTTCTGCACTTGGCTTGCCTTTGCGTGCGTTGCCGCAAACGCCCAAGACAAGCCTGCCCCAGCCCTGTCGTCAGTCACCATTGCCGCCAAGGCCAACCGCGACCCGGTTGAAAAATCTTATCGCAAGATGGTGCGGGCAATGGACCTTTTCAACGCAGAGCGCAGCATGTCACCCAGCGGCGTACTTCGCTTCAAACTGCTGCCGCGTCGGCCTGACACGGACATGAGAAGTATTGAGATGGAGGTCATTGGCTCTACCGTTGCTTTTCCGGTGGCCCTGTTGCCTGACGACACCTTCACGCTGGAGCGCAACACCAGGGCGTTTGACGAAAACGCGCAGGTGATACCCAACCGCAAAGCGCAAAGCATGACCTGGCGCAGCGACATCCGTACGCCGGGGCTGCCGCCCAACACGCGGCGCTTGGGCGATCTGCGGCTCGAATGCCGGGTGGGGATGGAAGCGGGCCTGATCTCAAACAGCAGCAACATCATTGGCCGCATCACGCAGGCGGCGCTCGACACGCCGGCTTATTGCAGCCGCAAAGCACCGCTCTATTTGTTTTTTGCAGACAGGCCTTTGTTCAGTGTGGCGCTGGTGTCTGGCAATCGGCGTGAGGTGCTGTCTATTGACAAACTGTATGCGTCTGCCAGCGATGACCCGGGGCTGAAAAACGACTTGCCGTATTGTGATTGCGAGGTTCTGGTTGACCGCACGTATGTGCTGCCACTGGGCGACCTGAGCTGGCCAGACGACACGCTGGTCGAGTTTGAGGATATGGACGGCCATTGACCATGACCATGCGTTCGATAACAGTTTTATATAACAGCATCGCGTGCGCCTGCTGTCTGTGGCTTGCAGGCTGTGCCGGGCCGGGGTTGTTCAACGCAGGTAACGTTGCGCCGCCCTTTATCAACCCGGCTATGTCAATGCAAAACGCCAGCGACAGTATTACCCCTGGCAAGACCAGCAAAGCCGACGTGATGGCGGCTCTGGGTGCGGCCACCGTCATCCATTTCGACAGCGGGTTTGAGGTGTGGGTTTACCGGGCCAAGTCGCGTGAACCAGTGGAGGCAAAAGCAGAATTTGTTATTTTGTTTGCGCCAGATGGCGTCGTTAAAAAGTCGCGCCTGCGGCCTGCCTATACTGCGCGCCATTGAATTCGCTAACCCAGCGCCGGCACAACCGTTTCTGCATAGTCATGCAAGGCTTCCAAGACGGCGTGACCTTTTTCATCCGCAGTTTCCGCCAGCGCCTCCAGCTGCGCCAGCAGCGCATCGACGTTGCGGGCACCGCCCTCGCCTTCCAGCAGCCTTGCAGCGCGATGGGCTTCCCACCTTTCGAGCTCATCCGCATTGAGGGTTTCAAGAAAATTGCGGGCGCGGTACCTGAACAGCAGCTCTGCCAGCCGGTCATCGTCAAAGCCCACACGACTGACGGCCAGCTCTGCGGGTGACAGAGTCTTCAGCTGGGTCAGGCGGCGGCGGTCGGCGTTGCCGACGAAGCCGCCGTACAGGTCTTCATCGACATCTGGTCTGATGTCATCTGTGCCTTTGGGGCGATTAAAGAGTTCTGGCCAGATGGCGCTCATGTCGGGTAAGGCTCTGGCTTTTTC
>JANOWR010000164.1:0-54042 GCA_031417995.1 Polaromonas sp.
GAACTCAAGTAATTCTTGGTGTTTGGCAAGGCTGGAAGACCTTATCGGGCTTCCAGCCTTTCCCGTTTAAGGGCGGCGCGCCGAAGTGATCTGAAAAGCCAGGCTTTCTGGTATGCCGAAGAGGCAAGAGACAGATAACGGCATCTTGGGCTGACTGGCAGCAATACCGGAAAAAAGATTGACTCAGTCTTTTTTCCAGTGTTTTCTGAATTCCGACTGCAGAAAACGCCTTGGTTCGGGTGATGTGCAATGCATCACCGTCCGCCATGGTTGGTAGCGGCCAACCACCAAGCCCGCCTGAGTACGCTTATGTATTCGGGCACAGAGTCACCAGAGCCCATCAACGCGGAGAACTCATGGCCTTAACTTCAAGCTACAGCTACACCGAACGCAAACGCATCCGCAAAAGCTTCGGCAACCGCGAAAGCGTGTTGGCTGTTCCTTACTTGCTGCAAATGCAAAAAGACGCGTACACCGCGTTTTTGCAAGCCGACAAATCACCCAAAGCCCGTACTTTAGAAGGCTTGCAAGCAGCGTTTGATAACGCCTTCCCTATCGTCTCGCACAACGGTTTTGTCGAGATGAAGTTTCTTGAATACAACCTGGCCAAACCCGCATTTGATGTGCGCGAATGCCAGACACGCGGTTTGACATTTGCGTCGGCTGTACGTGCCAAGGTGCAACTGATTATTTATGACCGTGAATCATCCACATCACAGTCCAAGGTTGTCAAGGAAGTCAAAGAGCAGGAAGTTTATATGGGCGAAGTTCCGCTCATGACTGACAAGGGCTCCTTCGTGATCAATGGTACTGAGCGCGTCATCGTGTCCCAGCTGCACCGCTCGCCTGGCGTGTTCTTTGAGCACGACAAAGGCAAGACCCACAGCTCGGGCAAGCTGCTTTTCTCGGCGCGTATCATTCCTTACCGCGGCTCATGGCTTGACTTTGAGTTTGACCCCAAAGACATTCTGTACTTCCGGGTTGACCGCCGCCGCAAAATGCCGGTCACGATTCTGCTCAAGGCCATTGGCCTGAACCATGAATCCATCCTCGCCAACTTCTTTGTCTTCGACAACTTCCGCCTGATGGACAGCGGCGCGCAAATGGAATTCGTTGCCGAGCGCATGCGCGGCGAAGTCGCGCGTTTTGACATCACCGACAAGGCTGGCAAGGTCGTCGTGGCCAAAGACAAGCGTATTACCGTGCGTCACACCCGTGAGTTGGAGACCAGCGGTACCAGCAGCATCAGCGTGCCTGAAGACTTCCTGATTGGCCGCGTCGTTGCCAAGAATATTGTGGACGCTGAGACGGGCGAGATCATTGCAAAAGCCAATGACGAGCTCACAGATGTTTTGCTGAAAAAACTGCGCACGTCTGGCATTCAAGATCTGCAAGTGCTGTACACCAACGAACTTGACCAGGGGTCGTATATTTCGCAAACCTTGCGGGCCGACGAGACCGCTGATGAGTTTGCAGCGCGTGTTGCTATTTACCGCATGATGCGTCCCGGGGAGCCACCAACCGAAGACGCGGTGCAGGCACTCTTCCAGCGCTTGTTCTACAACCCGGACACGTATGACCTGTCACGTGTCGGCCGCATGAAGTTCAACGCCCGGGTGGGGCGTGATGCGTCCACTGGCCCCATGGTCATGACCAACGAGGACATCCTCGCTGTCGTCAAGATTCTGGTGGACTTGCGCAATGGCAATGGTGAAGTCGATGACATTGATCACCTTGGCAACCGTCGTGTGCGCTGTGTGGGTGAGCTCGCTGAAAACCAGTACCGTACGGGTCTGGCCCGCATCGAGAAAGCCGTTAAAGAGCGCTTGGGTCAAGCTGAGCAAGAGCCCTTGATGCCGCATGACCTGATCAACAGCAAGCCGATTTCTGCTGCGCTCAAAGAGTTCTTCGGAGCATCGCAGCTGTCGCAGTTCATGGACCAGACCAATCCGTTGGCCGAGATCACCCACAAGCGCCGTGTTTCGGCCCTTGGCCCTGGTGGTTTGACCCGCGAACGCGCTGGTTTTGAAGTACGTGACGTGCACGTGACCCACTACGGTCGTGTTTGCCCGATTGAAACGCCAGAAGGCCCGAACATCGGCCTGATCAATTCATTGGCACTGTATGCGCGCTTGAATGAGTACGGTTTCATTGAAACGCCATATCGCCGCGTGATTGACAGCAAAGTCACCATGCAGATTGACTACCTGTCAGCCATTGAAGAAGGCAAGTACGTGATTGCGCAAGCCAACGCCTTGCTGGACAAAGAAGGCAAACTGACAGGCGATCTGGTGTCTGCACGTGAAAACGGTGAGTCGATTCTGGTCGGTGCCGAGCGCATTCAGTACATGGACGTATCACCGGCTCAAATCGTTTCAGTGGCAGCCTCACTGGTGCCTTTCCTTGAGCACGATGATGCAAACCGCGCACTGATGGGTGCCAATATGTCGCGCCAGGCTGTGCCTGTGCTGCGCCCTGAAAAGCCATTGGTCGGGACGGGCATCGAGCGTGTTGCTGCGGTCGATTCAGGCACCGTTGTCACGGCCAATCGCGGCGGTATTGTTGACTACGTTGACGCCACCCGTATCGTGGTGCGTGTCAATGATGCGGAAGCCCTGGCAGGCGAGGTGGGTGTGGATATTTACAACCTCATCAAATACCAGCGTTCCAACCAGAACACCAACATCCACCAGCGTGCCATCGTCAAGATGGGCGACAAGCTGGACAAGGGTGATGTGATTGCAGACGGTGCATCGACTGACCTGGGCGAAATCGCTATTGGTCAGAACATGCTGATCGCCTTCATGCCCTGGAACGGCTATAACTTTGAGGATTCAATCCTGATATCTGAACGTGTGGTGGCTGAAGACCGCTACACCTCGATTCACATTGAAGAACTCGTGGTGATGGCGCGTGACACCAAGCTGGGCTGTGAAGAGATCACCCGTGATATTCCCAATCTGTCTGAGCACCAGCTCAACCGTCTTGACGAGTCCGGCATTATTTATGTCGGTGCTGAAGTCCAGCCGGGAGACACGCTGGTCGGCAAGGTCACGCCAAAAGGCGAAACCACGCTGACCCCTGAAGAAAAACTGCTGCGCGCCATTTTTGGTGAAAAAGCCAGCGACGTGAAAGACACCTCACTGCGCGTGAGTCAGGGTTCGCGCGGCACGGTGATTGATGTGCAGGTCTTCACCCGCGAAGGCATTGTGCGCGACAAGCGTGCCCAGCAAATCATTGACGACGAGCTCAAGCGCTACCGCCTGGACTTGAATGATCAGCTCCGCATTGTCGAAGCGGATGCATTTGACCGGATTGAAAAACTGCTGAATGGCAAAGTTGCCAACGGCGGCCCGCAAAAGCTGGCCAAAGGCACCAAGATCGACAAGGCCTACTTGGCAGGCGTTGAAAAGTACCACTGGTTTGATGTGCGCCCGGCCGATGATGATGTCGCTGCCCAATTGGAGAGCATCAAAAATTCGATGGAGCAAACGCGCCACAGCTTTGACTTGTCGTTTGAAGAAAAGCGCAAAAAGCTCACGCAAGGCGACGAGCTGCCAGCAGGTGTGCTCAAGATGGTCAAGGTGTACCTTGCAGTCAAACGCCACTTGCAGCCCGGTGACAAGATGGCCGGCCGCCACGGTAACAAGGGTGTGGTGTCAAAGATCGTTCCGGTCGAAGACATGCCCCACATGGCTGACGGCACACCGTGTGACATCGTGCTAAACCCGCTAGGTGTGCCATCGCGCATGAACGTCGGTCAGGTGCTTGAAGTTCACCTGGGCTGGGCCGCCAAAGGTCTGGGTCAGCGCATTGGTGACATGCTGCAAGCGCAGGCCAAAGCGGCTGAGGTTCGAACGTTGCTGGACACCATCTACAACAAGTCAGGCCGGTCTGAAGACCTGTCCAAATTGTCGGATGCGCAAGTGCTCGAGATGGCCGGTAACCTGTCTGCTGGCGTACCGTTTGCAACGCCCGTGTTCGATGGTGCGTCTGAAGCCGAGATCATGGACATGCTGCAGCTGGCTTACCCCGCTGAGCTTGCCAAGACCAAAGGGCTGACCGCTACCCGTACCCAGGCCCAGCTGTATGACGGCCGTACCGGTGATGCGTTTGAGCGCACCACCACGGTTGGCTACATGCACTTCCTGAAACTGCACCATTTGGTGGACGACAAGATGCATGCCCGCTCAACCGGACCGTACTCACTTGTCACGCAGCAACCATTGGGCGGCAAAGCGCAGTTCGGTGGTCAGCGTTTCGGCGAGATGGAGGTTTGGGCGCTGGAGGCCTATGGTGCTTCGTACGTGCTGCAGGAAATGCTGACCGTCAAGTCCGACGACGTGGTGGGCCGTACCAAGGTGTACGAAAGCATCGTCAAGGGCGAGCACGCGATCACGGCAGGTATGCCGGAGTCGTTCAACGTGCTGGTCAAGGAAATTCGTTCGCTCGGTATCGATATTGAACTCGAACGCAGCTAATCAGGAAAGAAAAGGATTTAAACAATGAAATCATTACTCGACCTGTTCAAGCAATTCACGCCTGATGAGCATTTTGATGCCATCAAAATCGGTATGGCCTCGCCCGAGAAGATCCGTTCGTGGTCTTTCGGCGAAGTTAAAAAACCCGAGACCATCAACTACCGCACCTTCAAGCCTGAGCGTGACGGCCTTTTTTGCGCCAAGATTTTTGGCCCGATCAAAGACTACGAATGCCTGTGCGGCAAGTACAAGCGCCTCAAGCATCGCGGTGTCATCTGCGAGAAGTGCGGCGTTGAAGTCACGCAGACCAAGGTTCGCCGTGAGCGCATGGGTCACATTGACCTGGCCGCACCGTGCGCGCATATCTGGTTTCTGAAGTCGCTGCCATCGCGCTTGGGTCTGGTGCTCGACATGACGCTGCGCGACATCGAACGCGTGCTGTACTTCGAAGCATATGTGGTTACCGACCCGGGCATGACCCCGTTGAAGAAATTCAGCATCATGTCCGAGGACGACTACGACGCCAAAGCCAAAGAGTATGGTGACGAGTTCACGGCCAAGATGGGTGCTGAGGGCGTCAAAGACCTGCTCGAAGGGCTGGACCTCGACGTTGAAATCGACAAACTGCGCAATGACCTGACCGGTTCTGAAATCAAGATCAAGAAAAACGCCAAGCGTTTGAAATTGATGGAGGCATTCAAAAAATCCGGTATCAAGCCGCATTGGATGGTGCTGGAAGTGCTGCCCGTGTTGCCACCGGATTTGCGTCCGTTGGTACCGCTCGATGGTGGCCGCTTCGCAACGTCTGATTTGAACGACTTGTATCGCCGCGTCATCAACCGCAACAGCCGCCTGCGCCGTTTGCTGGAACTCAAAGCGCCGGAAATCATTGCCCGCAATGAAAAGCGCATGCTGCAAGAGGCGGTTGATTCACTGCTTGACAACGGCCGCCGTGGCAAAGCCATGACCGGTGCCAACAAGCGTGCGCTCAAGTCGCTGGCCGACATGATCAAAGGCAAGTCAGGCCGTTTCCGCCAGAACTTGCTAGGCAAACGCGTTGACTATTCGGGTCGCTCAGTGATTACCGTGGGCCCAACGCTCAAGCTGCATCAGTGCGGTTTGCCAAAGCTGATGGCGCTTGAATTGTTCAAGCCCTTCATCTTCGCGCAACTCGAATCGCGCGGTATCGCTACCACCATCAAGGCAGCGAAAAAAGAAGTTGAATCTGGCACGCCAGTAGTGTGGGACATCCTGGAAGAGGTCATCAAAGAGCACCCGGTGATGCTGAACCGTGCGCCTACGCTGCACCGTTTGGGCATTCAGGCCTTTGAGCCTATTCTGATTGAAGGCAAAGCCATTCAGTTGCACCCGCTCGTCTGCTCGGCCTTTAACGCCGACTTTGACGGTGACCAGATGGCTGTGCACGTACCGTTGTCGGTTGAGGCGCAGATGGAAGCCCGCACGTTGATGCTGGCTTCGAACAACATCCTGTTCCCTGCCAATGGCGAGCCTTCCATTGTTCCGTCGCAAGACGTGGTGCTGGGCTTGTACTACACGACGCGCGACCGTACCAACGGCAAGGGCGAAGGCCTGGTGTTCTCGGACACGGGTGAAGTTCGCCGTGCTTTTGACGCGGGCGAGCTCGATCTGAATGCGCGTATCAATGTGCGTTTGACCGAGTGGACCAAAGACAAGGAAACTGGCGAATTCGTGCCCTCGACCAAGCTGTGGGAAACGACGGGCGGTCGCGCCCTGCTGTCTGAAATTCTGCCTAAAGGTTTGCCATTTTCCAACATCAACAAAGCGTTGAAGAAAAAGGAAATCTCTAAGCTTATCAACGTGTCTTTCCGCAAGTGCGGCTTGAAAGAGACCGTGGTGTTTGCTGACAAGCTCTTGCAGTCGGGCTTCCGCCTGGCGACCAAGGCCGGCATTTCCATCTGTATCGACGACATGCTGATCCCGAAAGAAAAGCCAAGCATCATTGCGCGCGCGCAAAAAGAAGTCAAAGAGATCGAGCAGCAGTACGTCTCGGGTCTGGTGACCTCCGGCGAGCGTTACAACAAGGTGGTGGATATCTGGGGTAAATCGGGCGACGAGGTGTCCAAAGTGATGATGGCCCAGCTCTCCAAAGAGCGTGTTATGGACCGTCACGGCAAGGAAGTCGAGCAGGAATCGTTTAACTCCATCTACATGATGGCCGACTCTGGCGCTCGCGGTTCTGCTGCGCAGATTCGTCAGGTGGCCGGCATGCGCGGTTTGATGGCCAAGCCTGACGGCTCCATCATTGAAACGCCGATCATGGCCAACTTCCGCGAAGGTCTGAACGTACTGGAGTACTTCATCTCCACCCACGGTGCACGTAAAGGCTTGGCCGATACGGCTTTGAAAACTGCCAACTCGGGTTACCTGACGCGCCGTTTGTGCGACGTGGTGCAAGACCTGGTGGTGACTGAAGAGGATTGCGGCACCCACGATGGCTCGCTCATGCGCGCCATTGTTGAGGGCGGTGAAGTGATCGAATCGTTGCGCGACCGCGTTCTGGGTCGTACAGTCGTCGAAGATGTGCTGCACCCTGAAAACCGCGCGGTTCTGGTCAAGGCTGGTTCCATGCTGGATGAAGACCTGATCGACGAGCTTGAAGTCGCTGGCGTGGATGAGATCAAAGTCCGCACCGCACTGAATTGCGAGACTCGTTTTGGCTTGTGCGCCAAGTGCTACGGCCGCGATTTGGGTCGCGGTGGTTTGATCAACATCGGTGAAGCGGTCGGTATCATTGCCGCCCAGTCCATCGGTGAGCCAGGCACACAGTTGACGATGCGTACCTTCCACATCGGTGGTGCGGCATCGCGTGCGGCCATTGCCTCTAGCGTTGAGTCCAAGTCCAACGGCGTTATTGGTTTTAATGCACCTATGCGCTACGTGACCAACAGCAAAAAAGAGCTGGTGGTGATTGCACGCTCTGGCGAGATCGTCATTCATGACGAGCACGGCCGCGAACGTGAGCGTCACAAAGTGCCTTACGGCGCCATTCTGGCTGTCAAGGCTGACCAGACGATCAAAGCCGGTACGGTGCTGGCCAACTGGGACCCATTGACGCGTCCGATCATTACCGAGTTCGCTGGTAAAGCGCAATTTGAGAATGTTGAAGAAGGCGTGACAGTTGCCAAGCAGGTTGACGATGTCACCGGCTTGTCGACCCTGGTGGTGATTGACCCGAAACGTCGCGGTGCCACCAAGGTGATTCGTCCCGTGGTCAAGCTGATTGATGCCAATGGCAACGAAGTCAAAATCCCTGGTACCGATCATTCGGTAACCATCGGCTTTCAGATCGGTGCGCTCGTCCAGGTGCGTGATGGTCAGGATGTGGGCCCCGGCGAAGTGCTGGCGCGTATCCCGATCGAAGGTCAAAAAACCCGTGACATTACCGGTGGTTTGCCGCGTGTTGCCGAGTTGTTTGAAGCCCGCACACCAAAAGACAAAGGGATGCTGGCCGAGATGACGGGCACCGTGTCATTCGGCAAAGAAACCAAAGGCAAAATTCGCCTGGTCATCACTGATCCCGAAGGTAAAGAATGGGAAGACCTCGTGCCGAAAGAGAAAAATATTCTCGTGCACGAAGGCCAGGTTGTGAACAAGGGTGAGTCGATTGTGGACGGCCCTGCCGACCCGCAAGACATCTTGCGTTTGCTGGGTATGGAAGAACTGGCCCGCTACATCGTCGATGAAGTGCAGGACGTTTACCGTTTGCAAGGCGTGAAGATCAACGACAAGCACATCGAGGTGATTGTTCGCCAGATGCTGCGCCGTGTGGTGATTGAAAACGTTGGTGAGTCCGCCTACATCGCTGGCGAGCAGGTCGAGCGTTCAGCCTTGCTCGACATGAACGACGCGCTGCAAGCTGCGGGCAAGGTCCCTGCAACCTTCAGCAACCTGTTACTCGGTATTACCAAAGCATCGCTGTCAACTGATTCGTTTATTTCTGCGGCTTCCTTCCAGGAAACAACGCGGGTACTCACCGAAGCAGCGATTATGGGCAAGCGCGACGAGTTGCGCGGTTTGAAAGAAAACGTGATTGTGGGCCGCCTGATTCCAGCCGGTACCGGCATGGCATACCACGAGGCACGCAAAGCCAAGGACCTGATGGACGACGCCGAGCGCCGCGCCATCGCCGACGCTGAAGCCGCTGAACTGGAGGCTGTACCTGCAGGTGCTGATGCTGAAGGCGCTGCCAGCGAGTAACTTGCTGATCCGATAAAAAGCCCTGCATCTTGCAAGAGATGCGGGGCTATTTTTTGGGGTAAAAGAACGCTATCTTGGCCTTTTTTGAACGTCATTTATGGCCTTAGACCAATAAATTCGGGCGCAAGCAGCTATTTATTTAGTAGCAATACATTTGCCAGTCAGTCGTGCCCTGCTCTTGCGCGATATGAAACCTCACGGGGACGCAAGGGCTCGCTGCAGTGGCTGCACACCACATGCGGCACAAACGGCTTGCCGCACGCCTTGTGCGTGGGTGAGATGGAGCTAGGCTGGTGAAAGTGATACCTGCTGGCCCAGTTTGAAAAGCACACGATGTAGCCAAACAGGTCACGGCTGGCGGGGGTCAGGCGGTAGATTTTGCGCCGTGCATCGCCTGTGTCCGCCTGGCAAATCAGCAGGCCTGCATCCACCAGGGTGGCCAGACGGCGTGCCAGTACGCTGCTGCCAATCCCCAGCACATGGCTGATCTGGTCAAAGTAATGGCAGCCTAAAAAAATGCTGGAAACAATCAAAATCGCCCAACGGTCTACCCGCAGTCCCAAGCCCATCTGGCTATTTTCTTGCGGTGACAAGCGCACATTGCGCAGGCGTTGCGGCTGTGCTGCTTGTAATGCGGTGTTGACGGTGAGTGAAAAAGCAAGGTCACTTACGCTCACCTTGTCACCACAGGCGCTGCACACCAGTGTGGGCGTAAAGGCATGGCCGCAGGGGCTGTGCATCAGCTTTGTCGGCAGTGCCAGCTGACGCGAGCCCCAACGCCGCTCCCACAGCCACATCATCAGCACATGGTTGTAAAGCAGCAAGCCCTTTTCAGTCAGGTGGTAGCCCATGCGGGCGGGCCGTTCCTGGTAAGCACGCTGCTCAAACAGCCCCAAAGCCATCAGCGCCTTGAGCCGCTCTGCCAGGGTGTGGCGTGGAATGCCCAAGCGCGTTTGCCAGTCATCAAAGCGCTGTACGCCAATGAACGCACCCAGAATCAGCGCCACTGTCCAGCGGTCGCCCAGCACGTGCAAGCCATGGCTGAGCGTGCTGGTGGCCAGCGCGTCACGGGTCAGGTCAAGGTCAACCTGCGGTAGAGATAAATTAATTTTTAACCAATCCGGTCATGGGTGCTACATGCTGTACCCATCTGCCGCTTTTGATCAAGTCGATGGATGCAAATTCTGGCCCGACATGGTTACCCACAAAATTCTGCTTCGAGTAGGTAGTGAAGTCTTGATGCGCAACACCTTGCGCTGCTTTGGAAAAGCTTTCAGCCGTCAGGCTTCGGCCAGCAGCCTCCACGCTTTTCACAAACCAGTCGGTGTACGAATACGCATTGGCGGCGTTTTCATCCGGATCCGCATTGAATTTTTGCTTATAGCTGGTCATAAATTTTTTGGCATCCGCATTGGCTGTGTCTGTACCATGCAGTTGCCAGCCGCCAATGCCGTACATACCTTCCACTGCATCTTTGCCCAGCAGCGCCACAATGCCGCTGCGGCCTGGCAAGGTCGTCAGCACCTTGACTTCTTTCCAGCCGATTTTTTTGACTTCAGCCATCACGCCGACGGTTTCCCGGACAATCGTGCCCGCCAGAATCACATCCACGTTGGCAGCTTTCATTTTGGCAACTTGCGACGAAAAGTCGATGTCGCCAGCCTTCCAGGCGGCTTCCGCCGCCACCGTCAAATTGGCCTGCTTGAGCGCCGTGTTCATGCCTGCCCGTACCAGGTCACCAAAGGGGCCTTCCTGATAGATCACGCCAATCTTTTTGGCGTTCCAGTTTTTAATCGCCCATGACAGGCCCGTGGCTGTGGTGCTGTCGTAGTTTTGTACGGTGGTAAACAGCAACGGACTGTTGCCTGATATTTTTTGAATGATGCTGGACGCTGCCCAGGGTGCAAACACCACCACACCCGCATCGGTGGCGGCTTTGACCGTGGCGGCGTTGGTGCCTGAGCCAAACGGGTTGATGATGGCAAACACGTCATCGCTTTTGATCAGCTTTTGCACCGCTCGCACCGCCAGTTGCGGCTGGCTGCCGTTGTCTTCTACCACCAGCCTGAACTTGCGGCCATTTACACCGCCTGCGGCATTGGCTTCGTCCAGCCGCATCTGCATGGCATTGCGCAGCATGGGCATGCCAGCGGCGACTGGCCCTGACAAATCGATATGTGTGCCGACCACAATTTCAGTGTCGGTCACGCCGCCGGCGTGAGCGAAAGAAAAAGCCAGGCCAATGGCTGCGGCAAGAAAAGTGCGTTTGAGAAGTTTCATGAGTGTCTCCTTAAGTGAGTTAATGGATCAGGTTGTGTTTTACAGCGAGCGGAAAAAAATGACAAACGGAGAATCCCTTGTGCTTCTTCAAGTTATGGGCTTGGGTACATGCTGTCAATCAGGGCCGCGTATTTGCTGGCGATGACTTTTCTTTTGAGTTTCATGGTGGGTGTCAGCTCTTCGTCTTCTGCACCCAGCAGTTCGCTGATGATGCGAAACGCCTTGACCTGCTCCACCCGCGCCAGTTGGGCGTTGGCGCTGTTGACTTGCTGGCCGATCAATTCAATCACCTCAAGCGTTCGGGTCAGGCTGGCAAAGTCTGTGTAGGGCACCTGCTTTTCCTGGGCAAAGCGCGCCACGTGTTCCTGGTCAATCATGATGAGCGCCGACACAAAGTGCCGTCCATCACCCACCACCACTGCATCGGTAATGTAGGGGCTGAATTTGAGCAGATTTTCAATCTGGCTGGGCGCGATGTTTTTCCCCCCCGAGGTGATCATGATGTCCTTGATGCGACCGGTGATGGCCAGGTAACCTTCGGCATCCAGCTTGCCACAGTCACCGGTGTGCAGCCAGCCGTCAGCATCAACAGTCTCAGCGGTTTTATCAGCGTCACGCCAGTAGCCTGCAAATACATGGGGGCCGCGCACCAAAATCTCATTCTCAGGGCCAATGTTGATTTCAGTGCCTTCACCCGACTTGCCCGCCGAGCCCAGCTTGATACGGTCTTTGGGCGTGGCCGTACAAAAGCCGCAGGTTTCGGTCATGCCAAAAGCCTCACGCAGTTCAATGCCAATGCTTAAAAACCATTTGATTAAATCCGCCGGGACAGGCGCAGCTCCCGTCAGCGCCGTCTTGACGTTTTGCAGGCCAAGGAAAATCTTCAGGTTGCGAAACGCACAAAAATTTTGCAGGTGGTGAAGCGTGGACGTTTTACGGTGCGTACCCGCAAGCTTGGCGTCCACCAGCGTTTTGTTGGCCGTCAGCGCATGGTTGTACATCCACCTCGCAGGTGCTACGGCATCGCGCATGAACAGGTCAACCTGCGAATACATTTTTTCCCAGAACCGGGGCGGCGCAAACATCACATGCGGTGCGACTTCACGCAGGTCATTGAACACCGTGCCAGCGTTCTCCGGGAAGTGAACCGCCAGGCCCACCGCCAGCGGGTTAAAAACCGAGGCCATGCGTTCAGCAATGTGGCACAGGGGCAAAAACGACAAGGCCCTGTCACCCACTTTGGCATCCAGGTAACCAGGTGCTTGTCCGAGCTGAAACACCAGATTTCGGTTGGCCATCATCGCGCCTTTGGGCTGCCCGGTGGTGCCCGAGGTGTAGACCAAAAACGCCACATCGTCCGGCATCGTCTGCATGATACTTTGCTCAAACAGCGCAGCTTGCGTATCAGCCAACGCCCGGCCTTGTGCCAGCAGGCCGTCAAAAAACACCACGCGCTCGTCATTCAATGCACGCAGCCCTTCGCGCTCCATCACCACAATGCGCTGCAAATCGGGGCAGGCGTCGCGCACGCGGAGTACCTTTTCAAGCTGCTCCTGGTTTTCAACAAACAGCACGTGCGCCCGCGAGTGCTGCAAAATAAAAGCCACCTGCTCGGGTGAGGCGGTGGGGTAAATGCCATTGCCCACCAGCCCCATGCACTGCGCGCCCATGTCGGCATACAGCCATTCAGGCCTGTTTTCTGCCAGCACACAAACCACATCACCGCGCTGCAGGCCCATGGCTGCAAGGGCCAAGCCAACAGCGCGTGCATTTTCAAAGTAGTCGGCCCAGCTGGTGGTCTGCCACAGCCCGCGCCGCTTGTGGCGCAGTGCGGGCAGGGTGGCCCATTCGCCGCAACGCCTCAAAAAAACTTTTTGTGGCGTGTCGCAATTCATGAAAAACACGTCGTTGATCAGCGCCATGTTTTTCTCCGTGTCCAGCGTTGCGCGGTGCCGCTCAGGCCATGGGTTTGGCCCAGGCCCAGATACGCATCACGCACATCGGTCTTTTGCGCCAGCGCGGCGCAGGTGTCTGCTGCCACCACCCGGCCCAGCTCCATGATGTAGCCGTCATCGGCATGGGCCAGCGCCACAGCAGCGTTTTGCTCCACCACCAGAATGGCTGCTCCGGTTTCATCGCGGATGCGCTGCACGATGGCGAAAATTTCTTTGGTCAGCAGCGGCGACAGACCCAGTGAGGGTTCGTCCAGCATCAGCAGTTTAGGGCTGCCCATCACTGCGCGGCCAATCGCCAGCATTTGCTGCTCACCGCCAGACAGCAGCCCGGCATGCTGATGTGCGCGCTCTTTCAGGCGTGGGAACCATTGGTAAATACGCGCCAGGTCTTTGGCAATCGCGTCCTTGTCGCTGCGTGTGTAGGCACCCATGGCCAGGTTGTCATCCACACTTAAAAACGGGAACACCTGCCTGCCTTCAGGCACCAGCTTGAGCCCAAGGCGGCTGATGACATCGGAATCACGTGCCTGCACTTCTTGCTGGTTAAAAAGTACTTGCCCTTTGAACGGGTCGATCACACCAGCCACAGTGTTCAGCAGCGTTGACTTGCCTGCGCCGTTGGCTCCCAGTACGGCAACGATGCGTGCGCTATTCACCATGATGTTGATACCCGAGATGGCGGCTATCGGGCCATACCAGGTTTCCAGATTGCGGACTTCCAGCAAGGGTGGCGGTGTGGTGAGCATTTGCTTTTGTCCTCGCTCAAGTGCCTAGGTAGGCGCTGATGACCAAAGGATGGCTTTGCACCTCACGCGCCGTGCCGCTGGCCAGCACCTTGCCCTGGGCCATGCAGATCACGCGGTCGGCCACACTACTGACGAGCGACATGTCGTGCTCCACCATCACCACGGTGATGCCCAGATCGCTGCGTATGTCGTCTATCCAGAACGCCAGGTGTTTTGTTTCTTCGGGGTTCAGGCCCGATGCAGGCTCGTCCAGAAAAAGCAGCTTGGGCCGGGTGGCCAGGGCACGGCCCAGTTCGACGACCTTGCGCACGCCATACGGCAGGCCATACACCAGACTGCTGCGCCAGGCCGAAAGATCCAAAAACTCAATGACTTCTTCAACCGCTGCACGCGACGTTTCTTCAAGTCTTGTCAGGCCCGGCGTACGCAGCATCTGCTGCCACCACGCGCCTTGCGCAAAGCGGTGGCGACCCAGCAGCAGGTTGTCCATCACGGTAGCGGCTTCAAACAGTTCAATGTTTTGAAAGGTACGCGCAATGCCTAGCGCGGCAACTTCGTGGCGCCTGATGCGGGTGAGTTCATGGCCCTCAAACTGAAGGCTGCCGTTGTTGGGGCTGAACACCCGCGTGACGACATTGAGTACCGATGTTTTACCCGCGCCATTCGGCCCAATGATGGCCAGCACTTCGCCTGGATGCACATCAAAACTCAAATCTGCAATCGCCTGCACACCGCCGAACGACAGTGACACATCACGCACATGCAGCAAGGGCTTGTTCATTTATAGCGCTCCGACTTCATGTAACGCTTGCCGCGCTTGAAGGTGTCACGCCGGTACAGCGGAAAACTTTCAACCAGTGCACGCAGCTTGAGCCAGCGGCCATTGATGCCAGTCGGTTCAAACAACACAAACAGTGCCAGTATCAAACCAAAAATAAATGTCTCCAGCCCAAACTGTTTGGCAATCTGGTCAGGCAGCAAAGGCTTGATGCGCGAGATCAGTGTGGGCAGCAGACTGATGAGTACCGCGCCCAGCACCGCACCACGCAAACTGCCCAGTCCACCAATCACGACCATCAGCACCAGCTCCATCGACAGCACCAGCGTGAAGGCATCGGGTGTCAGGTACTTGGTGTGGTGCGCCAGCAATGCACCTGCCAGCCCGGTGACCCCGGCCGACAAGGCAAACGCAATGACCTTGACACGGCTGACGTGAATGCCCAGCGAATAGGCGGCTGCTTCAGAGTCGCGCACCCCCAAAAATGCACGCCCTAGCCCAGAGCGCAGCAAGTTGAGAAGCGCTAGCAGCACCAGCACCAGCACGGCCAGGCAAAAAAAGTAGAACGCTTTTGACCCGCCCAGCGCTGCGCCAAAAATGGCAGGTTCATTGACAGCCAGACCGGTAAAGCCACCCGTCACGGAGCCCCAATGGCCAATCACATGCGTGACGATGACAGAAAACGCCAGCGTCACCATGGCCAGGTAAAGACCTGACACGCGAATTGCGGGCACACCGACGGCCACACCAAATGCAGCGCACAGCAAACCAGACAAAGGCAACGAGACCAGCAGCGGCACCCCTTTGGACAGCATCCATGCGTGCGCATAAGCACCCACCGCCACAAACGCCGCATGGCCCAGCGACACCTGTCCGGTGTAGCCTGTAAGTACCATCAGTCCCAGACTGGCGATACACAGAATAAAAACATAACTCAGCTCAGCCACAAAAAACTTCGATGCCAGCCATGGCAGAGCGATCAACACCAGCACCAGCAAACCGTAAGCGATGCGCTGGTCGGTGTGGCGCAGCAACGCGAAGCTGTCGCGGTACCGTGTGTTGTAGTCAAATTTCATGATGACGCGTCAAACCCGTTTGCCATGTGCTTCCCCCAGCAAGCCTTGTGGCCGCACGATCAACACAGCGATCAGCACCACATAGGCCACCACGTCCTTGGAGCCGTCAGGCAGATAAACCCCGGCGTACTGCTCAATCAGGCCAATCATTAGCCCGCCCACTATCGCCCCCGCAATGCTGCCAAATCCGCCCAATACCAGCGCAGCCAAAGCCTTGAGCACGACAAACCACAACGTCACATCGACCAGCGTGATGGGTGCCAGCAGCACGCCGCCCGCCGCTGCGGTGGCACCAGCGAGCGCCCATACCAAAGAGTTGACCTGCTTGACGCGCACACCATTCAAGTACGCCGCCAGCTGGTTTTGTGATGCTGCCTGCATGGCCACGCCCAGCCGGGTGCTTTTAAAAAACAGCAGCAGGGCAGCCGTGACCCCCAGCGCTGTGCCAACGATCACCAGCTGCAGATTGGCAATTACCACGCCACCCGCGCCACCCAATGTGGTGGTCTGGCCTGTCCAGGGCGTGGTGTAACTGCGTGACTCCGGGCCAAAGCCCATGCTGATCGCACCGCGCAGCATGAAGGCCAGCGCAATTGTCAGCATGACCCCGGCAAATTGTGGTTGCCCTGCAATACGGCGAATCACCACCGCATCAATGCCATAAGCCAGCAGTGCACTGATGGCCACTGTGGCCAGCAAGGCCCACCAAAAATTAAACCCGGCCACGGCTATCAAGCCCCAGGCAATAAACGCTGACAGCGCCAGCAGGTCACCCTGCGCAAAGTTCAACACTTCAGTGGCCTTGTAAGTCAGCACCAAGCCCAGCGCCACCAGCGCATAAATCGCACCGACGGCGATGCCGTTGACGGTCAATTGCGCAAAGACTTGCCAGCTTGTCATCGGTATTTTTTATGCATGACCTTGTGCCACCACAAAGCTGACCACCGTGCCAAACGAGCCGCCAATGTTCAATGTTTGCACACGTTTTGCACCTTCAATCTGGCAGTCACCAGCATTGCCCGTCACTTGTCTGGCGGCATCAAACAGCATGCGCGCACCGGTTGCGCCTACCGGGTGACCGCAGCCTATCAGGCCGCCACTCATGTTTACCGGGCAGCGCCCGCCGCGTTCAATCGAGCCATCGGCCACCGCCTGCCAGCTCTGGCCGGGCGCGGTCAGACCCAGGTGGTCAAGCGCCACATACTCGGTGGTCGTAAAGCAGTCATGGGTTTCAACGCCGCTGATGGCTTCAATGCCGGAGGCACCGGCACGCCGCCAGGCATCTTCAATGGTTTGCCGGACATGCGGGAACACATACGCTGCATCACGGCTGCGTTCAAACTTGTCTTTCAGGCGCAAACCGGCATTGCGGTGGCCCCAGCCTGCAATGCGCGGCAAAGCGCTGGTATTTAAACCCTGTGCACGGGCAAAACTGCCGGATGCCAAAACCAAGGCGCAGGCACCGTCAGTGATCTGCCCACAGTCCTGGCGGCGGCTGCCGGGCTCGATCATCGGGTTGGCTTCATCGTCGTCGGTAAAGCTCAGGGGATCAAACGCCCATTTGCGGGTTTGCGCCAGCGGGTTGCGTTTGGCATTCGCGTAATTGAGCTCGGCAATACGGTTCAGGTACTTTCTGTCCAGCCCATAGCGCGCATCGTATTCTTGTGCTACCAGGCCAAAGGCTGCGGGCCACATAAATTTGCAATCCATGTCCTCGTGACCCTGCCACGATGCTGCGTTTTGATTTTGCGACGACTCATCACCCGGCAGGTTTTTAAGTTCCTCCGCACCCAGCACCAGCACGCAGTCGTAACGCCCTGCTTCAATTTCAGCCATGGCAGCCAGCACCGCCAGTGATGATGATGCACATGCGCCTTCATGTCGCATGGCGGGGATGCCCCACAGCTCAGGCACCACCTGCGCCACCATCGCGCCCAGGTGCGCCTGCTGGCGTTGCAGTTCGCCAAAAGCGTTGCCGACGTGAATGCTTTGAATCTGATCGGCATCCAGCTTGCTGGCAACAAGTGCACCCAGCGTTGCTTCGCGCATCATGCTGGAGATGTCTTCGCCATGGCGCGACCAGACTTTGGCAAAGTCGGTCTGGTAGCCACCGAGGAAAAAAACGGGTTCAGTCATCTTTGATGCCTTAATAGGAAAGTTGCTTCATGCGTTGTGTCGCCTGTGCATATTCGTCTGCCAGCCGGTCAACAACAAGGCCCAGCGGCTCAATGGCCTTGATCGCGCCCACACCTTGCCCCGCTGCCCACACGTCCATCCACTTGCGGGCTGCCACAGGTTTGCTGCTGTCATACTGGCGCTCAGGCGCTGTTGGCATGTTTTCGGGGTCTATGCCCAATGCGCGAAGAGACGGTTTGAGCCAGCTAGCTGCGGTACCGGTGATGCCCGCGCTCACCACCAAATCATCCACCGTGCTGTCCACCACCATCTGCTTGTAAGCGGGCGCGGCCATGCTCTCGGTGGTGGGTATAAACCGCGTACCCATGTAAACATAGTCGGCACCACAAGCGATGGCACCAGCAATGCCCCAGCCATCACTGATGCCGCCGCCCACAATCACCGAGCCGTCAAAAAACTCACGCACCGCGCTGACAAACGCAAATGGCGACAGCATGCCGGTATGCCCGCCTGCACCTGCCGACACACAGGCCAGGCCATCAGCGCCTGCGGCTACGGCTTTCTTCGCCAGTTTGATGTCAATCACGTCGGCAAATACCAGGCCACCATAGTTGTGTACCACTTCAATCGCAGGTTTGGGGCTACCCAAAGCCGTCACCACAATCGGTGGTTTGTATTTGGCAATCAATGCCAGGTCTTCTGGCAGGCGGGTGTTGGACGAATGCGTGACCAGATTCGCGCACCAGGAGCCGATGGTGGCCGTGGGCTGTTCGTCGCGTGCCTGGGCGAGGCCTTCGGTGATCTGCTTCATCCACACGTCCAGCGTTTCAATCGGCCGTGCGTTGGGCGTAGGGAAAGCGCCAATGATGCCCGCCTTGCAGGCTGCCAGCACCATCTCCGGGCCCGAGATCAAAAACATGGGCGCTGCAAAAACAGGCAGGCGCAGATTGAAAGTTTGTCCGCGCATTGATTTTATTCGCTTGCCTTGAAGCCGGAAATCTTCACCGCCTCGGCCCAGCGCTTAGAGTCAGCCTGTGCAAATTTGCTGAACTCTTCTGGCGTAGAGGGCAGGGTCTCAAAGTCAGCCACGCGCCATTTTTCCTTGATCTCGCTCGAGCGTAGCGCCTTGACAAACTCGGCATTGAGCCGCACAACTGCGGCGTCAGGCGTAGCTGCGGGCGCCACAATGGCCGCCCAGATATAAATGTCCAGATCAGGAAAGCCCTGCTCCCTAAAGGTCGCCACGTTTGGCATCAGCAGCGAACGCTGCGGGCTGGTCACGGCCAGCACCTTGACCTTGCCCGAGTCCATGTGCGGCTTGACGGCCAGCAGCGGCAAAAAGGCGGCGTTGACTTGCCCGCCCACCAGGTTTTGCACCGCAGGCGGCGTGCCATTGAACGGCACATGAATCATCTCAATGCCTGCACGCTGGTTCAGAATCACGCCCGCAAAATGCGACGAATTGCCCGCCGTGAACGATGCAAACGACACCTTGCCCGGATTGGCTTTGGCATAGGCCACAAACTCCTTGACGTTGCTGGCTGGTACGCTGGCGTTAACAGCCATGACCATCGACGTACCCAAAAAGTTGGTGATGGGCCTGAAGGTTTTTTCAGCGTCGTAGGGCAGCTTGGCAAAGGTGTGCGGGTTGATGGTCAGCATGCTGGTGTTGGCCAGCAGCAGGGTGTAGCCGTCAGCGGGTGCCGCCATCACGCTTTGCGCAGCAATGATGCCCGAGCCACCGGGTTTGTTTTCTACCACCAGCGGCTGACCGGTGTTCTTTTTAAATTCTTCTGCGACCTGGCGTAGTGCGGTGTCCAGCGTGTTGCCCGCTGCAAAGGGCACGATGATGCGCACGGGCTTGTCAGGAAAGCTCTGCGCCATAGCTGGCAAACCCGCCAGTAGCGGGGTAGCGCTGATGGCTTGCAGGATGTAGCGTCTTGTCATGTCAGTCATAGGTGTCTCCAGTCGAATTTATAAAACGCGGGTCATGAAATCTTTAAGATGATTTGCCAGTGCAGCAGATTGCTCCATCGGCACCATGTGGCCAGCTTCCTCAATCCACGCCAGTTGTGCGCCCGGTATCAGCGCTGCCAGCTCTTCAGAGCATTCAGGTGGTGTCACCATGTCATGCCTGCCGCACAACACCAGCACAGGCATGTCCAGCCTGGCCAGCGCGGTCCGGTGATCGTCCCTGGCCATGATGGCGCGGTTTTGCGCTATGGCCGCATCAGGCCCGACAGCGCGCATGGTGGCCAAAATCTCGTCCATCAGGGCGGCGTCCTGCTGGCCTGCAGGGCCAGTGCAAAAGCGTGCAATGCCAAGGGTGGTTTTGTCAAAGTCGCGTGCCAGCGCAGCGATGGTTTTTTCGCGCTGGGCAGCGTTTTCGGCGAACTCTGGCCTGCCAGATGTGCTTAAAAGGCACGCAGCCCTTATTTTATGAGTGCAAGCAGCTATTAATTCAATAGTAACAAATCCGCCCATGGAAAAACCGCAGACCACCAGCGGCTGCTCAGCGGATACATCAGCGACCAGCGCTAGCGCGTCATCTGCCATGCTGGCGATGCTGGTTTGCGTTTGCATATTTAAAATGCGCACCTCGGCCACATCCCTGAGGAGTGGAACGACTTTGGCCCACACGGCGGGCGTGTTGAGCATGCCGGGGATCAGCAGAAGAACAGGTTTCATGCAACGGCTTTCAATTTTGGATTGGCAAGCGCTTTGGCTTGCTCTCGCAGTTCCCGTTTTAAAATTTTGCCGACAGGGTTGCGCGGCAAAACCTCCAAGGGCAAGAAGTATTCCGGCAGCTTGTAGCGGGCAATGCGCTTGTGGTCAGTTAAAAAAGCGTTTAACGATTTCAACGTGACATGCTCACCTGCGCTGGGGACAATGCAGGCGCACACCTTCTCGCCCAGCACATCGTCGTGCACGCCTACTACCGCTGCCTCGCGCACGCCGGGGCAGGCGAGTAGCAGGTTTTCAATCTCTTCAGACGAAATATTCACGCCACCGCGAATTACCAGGTCTTTGGAGCGGCCCACATAGCGGTAGTACTGCAGGTGCTCGCCTGCAATTTCAAACAGGTCGCCAGTTTTGTAAAAACCCTGCGCGTCAAAAGCCCGTTCGCTCAAGCTGGGAGCGTTGTAGTAACCGCTGAAAATGGTTGGCCCTGCAAACCGCAGCTCGCCCGGCGTATCTGGCGTGATGATGTCTTGCCCGGTCAGCACATCCACTAGCCGGGTTTTGATTTTGCGGGTCGTTGAGATGCTCCAGTCATAACCCGTCACACCTGCGCGCGGGAAAAACTGGGCCCGCAGCGCGGCATCAGCAATGTCAATGTGGTTGCCCGAAAGCGCCGCGCCTTCGTTCGAGCCAAAGTAATTGATGATTTGCACGCCATGCTTTTCTTCAAAGCCGCATACCATCCAGTCAGACAGCGGGGCGGAGCCAGAGCCAATGCGGCACAGGCGTTTGAAGTCAATGCCTTCCAGCAGCGCCGCATTTTGCAACAGCATGTTCAAAATGGCGGGCGGTGCAACCGTGTAGTCAATTTTTTCGTCACGCAGCTGCTGCAAAAAAACGGGCAAGCTGAAGGGCTGGTGCTGCATCACCGTGCCGCCCAGCACCAGCCACGAGGCAAACGCGGTAGACAGCCCGGCCATGTTGACCAGCGGGAAAGGGTTGAGCAGCCGTGCATGCGGCTTGATGTCTGCAGCCTCAATAATGGACGGCGCAACCACCAGCCATTCGTTGTGGCTGCGAGGCACGCCTTTGGGCTGGGCCTCGGTACCCGATGTCCAGCAAATGGTGAAAACATCGTTGGCTGTGACGGCCGCGGTGAGCTCAGCGCGCCTTAAAACTTCCTGGTCAGTACGGCTGATGCTGTTGTTCGTCAGGTCTTCCCACACCAGCACTTGTCTCAAGGCGGTATGCTCTGTTTGCAATCCGGCAAACATCGCTGCTGCATCATGGGCGCTACCCTCCTTGCCAATGCGTGCAAAAGTCACCGCAGCCACAGCCTGCGTGGTGTGCAGCACATGCCCCAACTCATGCTCGCGGTATTGCACAGGCACAGGCGAGACGATGATGCCAAGGCGCGCACAGCTCAGGTACACCACAAACTGTTCGACACAGTTGGGCAGCTGTATCACCAGCACGTCGTCACGCGCAATGCCTTTGGCTAGCAGTGTCAAACTGAAGCGGTCCACTTCAACTGCCAGTTTCGCCCATGTCAGACGGCGCGGCGCGCCGTGCGCAAAGTCGGCCCGGTTGGGCGCATCAACGACTGCTTCTGTATGAGGCTGCTGCCCCAGGTTTTTGACAAACAAATCCCACAGCGTGACGCTGCCCCACCATCCGCGTGCGGTGTAGTCGTCAATCCTGGCTTGCGGGACGAGGATCATGAGATCAATAGCCTCTCTTGAGGCGCTCACCACTGACCCATGTCGCATGAAAACCATTCGGCACGCGCTGCGGCATTTTGATTTTGCAGACCGGGCCTTTGGCAATGTCCTTGGCATCAAATACCGTCACGTAAGACGTTTGCTTTTCGTCGTCCCACATAAAGCCGACCAGGTAGCCGTCGTCTTCTTCCACCCAATTGTCTTTGGGTGCAAACGGTGCTTCGCTGAACCATTTGTTCACGCCTGCGTGGTAGGTTGTGCAACTGTCCTGCTGCAGGTCATAGCGTGCAAAGCCGCAAAAGCGCGGGTCTTCAGCGCGGTTCAGGCGGCCCATCAGCACGTTCCAGGAGTAGCGGGTTTTGTAGCCCTGCATCCATGAGTTGATGACCGGGAACTCCTGGTTCACGATGTCGTCAATCACGCGTTCTTTGGTCAGCCCGGTGCGCAGGTTGAAGCGCCACTCGTAAAACATGAAGTCATGCTCCAGATTGGCCAGCATTTTGGGGAAGCGCTCCACATCCAGGTTGCCGCGCATGTCAGTCGGCAGCCTGAAGGGCGTACCTGTCATGACAATTTCTGTACCGCCTTCGCCGTCGTCCTCTTCCCACGAATTGGACACGTGGTACATGTAGGTGGGCTTGGCCTCAAACCAGCGGATCTGTTCGGGCGTGCCATGACGAGGTATGACTCCAAAGCGTGAGGGCAGGGTGTGGTGAAACTTCAGTTTGTGCCGCCCGGCGGCAAATGCATCCATGTCATAAAAAAGCGGCAGGTCATGCACGATGGTGTAGTTGGGTGTGATGGCCATGTCATGCGGCAGGCGTGGGCCGGGCAGTTGCACGGGCATGAAGGTTTTCAACTCGCCATGCCTGTCCATCACCCCGTAATGCATGTAGGGCGATTCTTTGCCATAGGCAAAAAACAAAAATTCACCCGTGCGTTCATCGACTTTTGAATGCGCTGATATTGGCAAGCCCTTCAGGCGTTCATCGACTTCCAGCTTGCCCACGGTGGACAAGTCATGTGGCCGCACCTGGTACACCGCGCCGCCCAGGTACCACATTGACACCAGATGACCGGCATAAAACTTCACATCGGTGTTGGAGGTGTTTTTAATCGGCATGTCGGGCCGGTCTTTGCGCGGTGGGTCTTTGATGCCTTGCCACAGTGCGCCACCTGCCTTGATTTCTTCTTGCAGACTGTCGGTTGCGACCCAGCGGTTCTGGTAAGTGACCTTGCCGTCCTCAAAACGCACCGCATGCAGCATGCCGTCGCCGTCAAACCAGTGGTAACGGCCCGGGGCTTCAAAGCGGCGGTTGGGCCCGTTACGCACATACATGCCGGTCAGGTCTTTGGGGACCTGGCCCTCGATGTCGGTGAGCTCCATCGTCAGCTCATGCGTGATAGGCGCAAAGCCGCCCGACAGGACAGGAATTTCATTGAATACGCTGGTTTCGCTGGCACCCATGGTGTTCTCCTTGATTCAGGTTGGTTTGACAGGTCTGCGCGATTGCGAAATGCAAAAGCGACTGGCCACAAAGGCCAGATTCGTGAGGGACGCATTACCCGCCGGGTTTAGCCCGGTGACGTGGTAGTCGCTGTAGGCGGCTGCAAAATTCAGCGGCATTGGCCCTGTCAGGTTGATGGTGAGCTGTGCGCCTGCTTTGGCGTATGCCGCTTCGGCCTGGGTGATGAAGGCTTCGTTGAGCGAGTACAAAAAGGCCGTCAGCCCACCCTTCTCTTTCACGTCATGCGTGGCTTGCCGCAGGGCATCCTGTGCATCGTCGCAGGCAATCACAAAGCTGATCGGGCCAAAGCGCTCTTCACCATATAGACTGCGATGCGCGGTGCTGACTTTGAGCATCAGCGGTGTGCTGGTGCGGGCATTCGGGTAGTCTGGATGTGCGTAAGATGTTGGTTTTAGCAGTATTTCAGGGGTGTTTTTGGCTTCTAGCCCAATACACTCGGGCGCAAGCAGCTGCATATTTGATAGCAATGCCAGCGTTTGCGGCGACTGGATGGTGGCCAGAATCATCGCGGCTTTCTTGGGTTCGCTGGTCAAGGCTGCAACGGCATCGGCCAGGCGGCGTGCCACGTCATTGAAGGACACCAGGCCTTGCTGTGTCTGCACACCCTGCTTTGAGATGTAGATATTCTGCGGACTGGTACACATTTGCGCACTGAACATGCACAGCGTGGTGGCCAGGCTGCGCAGTACCGCGTCCAGATCGTCGCAAGATTCAAGCACCACGGTGTTGCAGCCAGCGGTTTCGGTAAAGCACAGGGCCGGGGTAGAGTTTTGCTCGACCCACTGGCCAAAGCGGGTGCTGCCGGTAAAGTCAACGATGGCGGTTTTCGGGTGCTTGACCAGCAGCTTGCCCACGGGCTCCAGCGTGGTGTCTAGCGCCATCGTGACAAGGTTCGCATCAAACCCGCAGCGTGCCAGCACCTGCCTGAAGACGCGTATAGATATCGCCATCGGCAGCACAGTCGCCGGGTGCGGTTTGACGATGACGGCGTTGCCTGTTGCCAGGCTGGCCAGCATGGAGGGCCAGGCGTTCCAGGTGGGGAAGCTGGCACATGAAAAGCACACCGCCACACCGCGCGGAATCAAACGGTAAGTTTTATCCAGCACAATTTTTGCCGAGCCAAACTGGCGCTCCCAGCGTGCTGTGGGTGTAACAGCATCCATGGCTTGTGTGGCATACACCAGCGCTTCAATGCCGCGATCAAGTGCATTCACGCCCGAGCCCGTGTAAGCCATGTTGAAGCTTTGCCCGGCGGTGTGCATGACGGCATGGGCAATTTCAAACAGGTGCTCGCGGTACAACACGTCCAGCACTTCCATCAGCACGTCAATTCGGGCTTCAGGCGATGCATTTGCCCAGGTGGACATGGCGCTTTCGGCGGCGCTGTATAGCGTGTCAATGTCCGCCTGCGGATAAATGATGCCCAGTTGTTGCTGGGTGTAGGGCGATATTTCTTCGCCTACTTCATTCACTTGGCCGGGCTGGTCAAGCACAAATGGCTTGCCCAGATGCGCCCTGAAAGCCGCCAGCCCTTTCGCCTGCGCCGTTTCAGCATCGGGGTACTTGCCCGGCATGTCGGGGAAGGGGCTCCAGCAATGGCGTTCACGGCAGGCGGTTTGCGCACGCTCAAAGGTGGCGCGGTGTTTGTCGTACATCATGCGGTCCGCTTCCACATCAGGCGGTGATGCCTTGCCACGTCCGTGCCCGGCACGGTGTCAGATGCTGACAAGGTCAAGCCACCATCAGCGCCAAATGTCATGTTGCGGATTTGCCGGGTGCCGACGAAGTTGGGGTTCAGTGAATGCGTGACATGGTGCGTGACTTGCTGCTGGCCAACCGGGCCATTGATGTCGTAGGGCCCGGCATATTGAAAGTAGCTTTCAAACGCCGCCAGCCGCTCATCAACAGGCGCGCTGCGCACGCTGGCGCTAGACAATTTGCCGCGCCCACCCCGCGCAATACAGGCGCTCATGAAGCCGTCTGTGGTGTAGGCAATCATGCCTGTGGCTTTGTCGCCATAAGGCAGCGTGGGCTCGCGGCCATCACCGTAAGTGATGTCCCAGCGCACCATGTGCCACGTGCCCAGCAGGGGGTTGTTCAGTTTGTCCAAACTTGTCTCCAATCAGTGGCGGTGTGCCTTGAAAAGACACATCACTTTCTTAATTGAACCCAGTCTAGGCTAACTTTTGGCTCTTGGCAAGAGTGTATTTACCCAACCTGGAGGCTAGCTTTTGCGTAGCCCCAGCAGCATCACTGCACCCACCACCAGCATTGCACCCGCAACCTGTATGGGTGCAATGGTTTGTCCCAAAATCAGCCAGGCCAGCACCAGCGCAAATACCGGCTCCACATTCATGATGGCGGAGTTGCCCGCCACGCCCAGCTTGGGCAGTACGGTGAACATGATGGTGAAAGCCGTGCCATACAAAAACGTCAGCGCACCCAAGCCCCACCAGCCTGCGGTAGCTGTTGGCAAATGAAAGCCACCTTGCGAGGCCACCATGGCCAAAGCCACCCCGCCCGCCAGCGTCATGGTGCTGACGGTGCGCAGCCGGCCGTCCATCCCGGTGGTTTCATGCTGCGTCAGTACCAGGGCCAAACCAAAGGTGGCTGCAGCTGCCAGCGCAAATGCCACACCCGCGCCAATGCGCACCCACTGTCCGGCAGCGCCCAGGCCAGACGCTGCACCCAGCACATCCAGCGCCAGCGCCAGGCCGACCAAAATAACTGGCATGGCTTGCAGCGTGGCGCGCTCGGGACGGCGCTGGTATAGCAGGCGGTCCCACAAGGCCGTCCACAGCGGATAGGTATTAAAAGCCAGCAAGGCGAGTGCCACAGGCAGCCGCGCCACGGCTGAATACAGGCACAAGCTTTGCACGCCAATCAGCAGGCCAATGATGAGCAAAAACCGTTTATGCCGCTTTGTTACCACCAGCGGCACGCGCGCAACCAGCAACAAGCCAGTCACCACCAGCGCCGTAACCGCACTGCGAAACACCACCGCCGTGGCCACATCGACCCCGTTGTTAAAGGCAATCCGAGCCGACACGTGGTTAGCGCCCATCATCAGCGCGATGAGAAGCAGCGTGGCGAAAGCGCCCGCGCTGATGGCGCGGCTACCTGTGGGTGTGGTCATCAGTACAAGCCGCGAACCCGCGCCTGCAAGCGCGCCAGACCCAGCAGCGCGTCGGTACAGGGTGTGGGTGTTCTGGTCAGCGCGCCCAGCTCTTTAACGGCCGTGACCAGCGCATCCAGCTCAACCGCCTTGCCCGCTTCAACGTCTTGCAGCATGGAGGTTTTAAACGCGCCCAGCTTGCGCGTGACGGCATGGCGGTCTTCAGGCTGTTGGTCAATGACGATGCCCAGACGCGCGCCAATATCTTTGGCCTCCAGCATCACGCTGGATATAAAACCGCGCACCAGGTCATCGCCCATGATGAGGTCAGTGGTTGCCCCCGTCAATGCGCTGATGGGGTTGACGGTCATGTTGCCCCACAGCTTGAACCAGATGTCGGTTTGAATCTGCCCGGATACGGGTACTTCAAAACCTGCCTTTTCAAGCAGCACGGCCAACTGCACAACACGTGGTGTTTTTGCGCCTGACGGCTCGCCAATGATGAGCTTGTTGCCAAAGTGATGATGGACCAGGCCCGGCTCATCCAGTGAACAACTGGCATGCACCACGCAGCCCACAATATGCTGCGGCGCAATCGCTTTGGCGATCTCACCTTGTGGGTCAATCGACATCAAGGCCTGGCCTGCGTAAGCCCCGCCAAAGCCTTGCAAAAACCACCACGGCACGCCGTTCATGGCTGTCAGCACCACGGTGTTGGGGCCGATCAGTGGTGCGATGTGTTTGGCGACGTCTGGTAACGAGGGTGCCTTGACGCTGATCACCACCAGGTCCTGCACGCCCAGCTCGGCAGGTGATGACGAGGCGCGCACTGTTTGCGCCGTCAACTTACCTGCCTGGTTCAAGCGCAAGCCGTGCTGGTTCAGGGCTGCCAGCGTGGCACCGCGCGCCACCACGCTCACATCACAACCCGTACGCGCCAGGCCATGGCCTATCCAGCCGCCAATGGCGCCTGCGCCATAAATACAAACCTTCACAATGCGCTTTCAGGCCTGAAAAGGCCAAAAAAAAGATTAAAAATGGCTGTAGCCCAATAAATTTGGGCGAAAGCAGCTACTGATTAAATAGCAATGATCATCACTGCCGGTAGCTGGCGTCGATGCGCGTGACTTGTCGTGTCAGCGCTGCAAACATGTCTTGACCCGCACCGTGTGCCGGGTCAAATTGCAGGGCATCCCGGGTGCAGCGCGCTGCAACGGCAGGGTCAATCGTGATGGCTTTGCCCATGCTGAGAGTGGCCAGTTGCACTTCACAGGCGCGTTGCAACGTCCATAAAATCGCAAAGGTTTGCGGCACCGTCTGGCCCCAGACCAGCAGGCCGTGGTTGCGCAAAATCAGCGCAGGTTTGTTGCCAATGCCTCTCAAGAGCCTCGGGCCTTCATCGGCATGAATGGTGATGCCTTCAAAGTCGTGGTACGCCACCATGTCATGCAGTTGCGCCGTGTAAAAGTTGCTTTGCTGCAAACCGCCTTCCAGACAAGCCACCGCCACGCCCGCTGTGGTGTGGGTGTGCATGATGCAATGCGCATCAGGCATGCCGTTATGAATGGCGGCATGCACGGTAAAGCCAGCGGGGTTGACCTTGGCATTAGAGCCATCCAGCACCTTGCCCGCCACATCAATCTTGACCAGGTTGCTGGCGGTGATTTCGTTGTAATGCAGGCCAAACGGGTTGATTAAAAACTGTTTGGCATCGCCTGTAACGCTGCCCGGCAAACGGGTCGTGATGTGGTTGTAAATCATCTCCGTCCAGCCCAGCATGGCAAAGATGCGGTAGCAGGCCGCCAGCTCGACGCGGGCGGCCCATTCATCGGCGTGCATGGCAGCAGACGGGGATGGCTTCAACACAGCATTCATGGTGCGCTTGCTGAGTGATCACGCATCTGCTGTAAAACCTACTGCCTTGACAATCGGTGCCCACTTTGCCGTGTCTCTTCTAATCAAATCAGTCAACTCTGTTGGCGTGGAGGACATCGCTTCCAGGCCAAAACCTGCCAGGCCATCAATCACATCTTTTTGTGCCAGCGCCGTTTTCAGCGATGCGCTCATGCGGCTCACGATGTCGGCTGGCGTTTTAGCGGGCAGCAAAAAGGCAAACCACTCGCTGTGCGTCACATCTTTCAGGCCTTGCTCGGCATAGGTAAGTACATCTGGCGCAAAGCGGTTGCGTTTGACACCTGACGTGCCCAAAATACGGACTTTGCCAGTAGGTAAATGCTGGGTCAAGTCGCCAATCGGGCCAGACACAGCCGAGATGTTGCCGCCCAACAAGTCAAGCATGGCGGGCTGCGTGCCCCGGTAAGCGGCGTGCTTCAAGTCAACGCCTGCACCTTTGCCCAGCAGCGCACCAATAAAGTGTGGTGTGGAACCTGCAGCGGGCGAGCCAAAGTTGGCACCCGCTGGGTTCGCTTTCGCCCAAGCCAAAAACTCGGGCACGGTCTTCACGGTCAACGGCACAGCAGGGCCGACAGCCAAGCCAAAGTCAAACACGCAGGCCAACGACACAGGAATAAAATCGACCAGCGTCTCGTAAGGCAGCTTTTTGTAAATGTGCGGGTAAATCGTCAGAATGGATGTGGGCGTTTGCAGTAGGGTCATGCCGTCAGGCTTGGCTTCTTTTACAGTCTGCACCGCAATTTGCCCACCCGCACCAGTCTTGTTTTCAACCACAGCGGACTTTGCATAGTCTGGTGCCATGCGGATAGCCACACGGCGTGCCGTTGTGTCTGACGTGCCGCCAGCGGCAAAGCCGATAACGATTTTGAGGTTGTCCAGTGCTTGCGCCCAGACGTTTTGGCCAAGGGTAGTCAACAGTGCAGACGCACTCGCTGATTGAATGACGTGACGGCGTGATAGGGTCATGAAGAGTCTCCGGTTTGTTGCGTAAAAAGAGATAGTGCCATGTAAATGTGCCGCCCGACCAGTTCGAGCTGCAACATTGGGGAAAGTCAGTAGGTTTTATTCATCACAAGAGGCTGCGCCATCGCCTTGAAGCGCGCCGCCAGCGCACTGGTATGGCGCACCAGCAAGTTGGTGTCAAGCCCCACGGCCACAAACAACGTGCCCAGCTCAAGGTACTGCCTAGCCAGCGCCTCGTCAGTTGTCAAAATGCCAGCGGCCTTGCCTGCGCGGTTGATGCGCAAAATCGCATCTTCAATCGCTGCCAGCACTTTTGGGTGTGTGAGTTGCCCTGCATGGCCCATCGATGCCGACAGATCAGCAGGGCCAATAAAGATGCCGTCAACACCCTCAACCGCTGCAATCTCGTCCAGATTGTCAAGCGCGGTTTGTGATTCCGCCTGCACCAGCAAGCACACTTGCGCGTTCGCTTCTCGCGCGTAGTTTGGGTAACGGCCAAAGCGCGATGCGCGTGCCCCTGCCATGCCCCTGATGCCTCCTTGACCATTGTCCTGCGGGTAGCGTGCCGCGCGCACCAGTGCCAGTGCCTGTTCGGCGGTGTCAACCATTGGCGCCAAGAGCGTTGACACACCCAGGTCCAGGTATTGCTTGACCAGCATTTCGCCCACATGGCCGTGGCCCATGGGTAGCCGCGCAATGGGGTGCGTGCCTGGGTAGGCAGCCATGGTTTGCAGTTGCTGAAGCACACTGCGCAAATCGTTGGGTGCATGCTCGCCATCGATCAGCAGCCAGTCAAAACCAGCGCCTGCTGTAATTTCTGTCGCGTAACTGTCGGCCAGGCTCATCCACAGGCCTATTTGCGGCTGTCTGTCTTGCAAAGCCTGTTTGAACGTGTTGATAGGGAGTTGCATTTTTAAAGCCTAAACAAATTGAAATTCAAATCGGCCCAGCGGTCCGTAGTCCGCATCAAACACATCGCCCAGACTGGCTGCCACAGGCCGGGTAAATGACCCCGCCAGCACCACTTCTCCGGCATCCAGGTATTCGCCCCAGGCATGCAGCTTCATGGCCAGCCAGGCCACGCCAACAGCCGGGTGGCCTTGCACGCCAGCGGCTAAACCGGTTTCTTCCACCACACCGTTTTGCCGCAGGATGGCGCCTACCCATGGCAGGTCTGCTGCTTGGGGCAAAGTCTTGCGCCCGCCCAGCACAATGCCTGCGTTGGCGGCGTTGTCCGATATCGTGTCAAACACCTTGCGCATGGCCTTGGTGTGTCTGTCAAATTGCTCGATGCGGGCGTCAATGATTTCAATGGCGGGTGTCACGTAGTCGGTTGCTGCCAGAACGTCGTCAATGCTGATGTTGTTGCCTTCCAGTTTGCGCTTGAGCACAAAAGCCAGTTCAACCTCCACACGCGGGGCAATAAAGCGCACAGCAGGAATATCCCCTGGTGCAAAAAACATGTCGTCAAGCAGCGTGCCATAGTCGGGCTCGCTGATCTGGCTGGCCTGCTGCATGGCGCGTGATGTGAGGCCGATTTTGTGGCCACGAACGTTGCGGCCTTCCGCCATTTTTATGGCTACCCAGGCGCGAGAAATCTCGTAACCATCTTCAATTGTCATGCCCGGGAAGCGTTTGGAAAAATGCTCAATCTGCACGCGTGATTTTTCAGACTGGTGCAGCTCTGCGGCCAGTTGCTGGATGAGTGGTTGGTCGAACATGGTGTTTATTGAAACAAAGGATGCAGGTTGCCCAGCTTGCCGTCAAAGACTTGTGCGCCTTCATCAATTTGCAGCGTCAGGCCGACCAGGTGGTCTTTAAAAACAGGGTCAAAAAAGGCCTTGGCGCAATCCATCAGGGCGCGACCAGCTTCTTTTTTAACAGCATCAGATCTTCCCGAACCCATCCTCAAGTTCAGGTACACAAAGCCGTAGTCAAGCTTGCCATCTGCCACCGCGTAGTGTGCAGCCGGGTAAGCCAGCACCCGCGTGCCACCGGTAGGGAAGACCTGTTTGCCTGCTTCATCGAGCTGCGTCAGCATGGTATCTGCCAGCGCGCGGCACAGCTGGCTTATATCGATGTTGCCTTCAAGATTTGGCGTGTACAAAATAACGAGGTGCGGCATATCAGACTTTTTCTTTTAAAGGCGTCACGGGAAAAATGGCATTGATTTGCCCCGTGCCACTAGAGCCAAAATACGGCGTCACGATTTCCACTTTTTCTGTGTAAGTCGCGCCACCCAGCAGGCCATACAGCATGGCGGTGTCATGCATGTCGCCTTCGCCCCAGCATTTGTCGGCATACATTGGCAGCATGTCGATCACGGTGGCGTGCTCGCCGCGCTCCCACAACTCGACCACGCGCAGATCCATCTGCTCCAGAAATGCGTTATATGTTTTAAACGCGTACTCAGGTGCTTTGCCGTTGTCTGCAAAGTGGTGACTCAGGCTGCCGCTGGCAAACACGGCAACCGTGCCGTCGTAGCGCTCTTCAATCGCGCGGCGCACGGCCAGACCAAAACGCTCACTTTCTTTCAGGTCATGCCAGTCGCACCAGCCACTGACGCAAATCACTTTGTAGTGCTGGTCGCTGTTCATGTAGCGCATGGGCACCAGCGTGCCGTAGCCCAGCTCCAGCGTGGTGTCTGAATGCGCCCGCGATTTCACACCCATCTCATTGGCGACGTCCGCCATCAGGTGCCCGAGCGCCGGGTTGCCGGGGTAGTCGTACGGCATGTTTTTAATAAAGTGCGGCAGCTCGTTGCTGGTGTACGTACCTTTAAAGCGCGGCCCACAGTTGATGTGGTATTCGCTGTTGACTTGCCAGTGCACGTCAAACACCACCATCGTGTCCACGTCCAACGCGCGGCAACGTCTGTCAATTTCCTTGTGGCCAGCAACGGCCGCATCACGCTTGCCAAAGTTGGGGCCGGGGAATTCGCACAGGTACATGCTGGGCACGTGGGTGATTTTGGCGGCGAGGGCTAGCTTTCCCATGGTCATGCACCCCAATGCGGAATGTGATGGTGACCCAGGCTGACCGAAATATTTTTTGGTTCGCAAAACACCTCGTAGCTCCATGTGCCACCTTCACGCCCCGTACCGCTGGCCTTGGTGCCGCCAAAGGGCTGGCGCAAATCGCGCACGTTCTGGCTGTTGACAAAGCACATACCTGCTTCCACCGCAGCGGCTACCCGATGCGCACGGCCAATGTTTTCAGTCCAGACGTAGCTGCTCAAGCCGTATTGAATGTCATTGGCTTGGGCAATCGCATCTGCTTCGTCCTTGAACGGAATCAGGCAGGCCACGGGGCCGAAAATCTCTTCTTGCGCAATGCGCATGTTGTTTTGCACATCTGCAAATACGGTGGGCGAAACGAAGTTGCCGTTTTTTACCCGGGCTGGCACAGCGGGCGCGCTTAAACCGCCGCACAAAAGCGTTGCGCCTTCTTTTGAACCCAGCTCAATATAGCTGCGCACCTTGGCCAAATGTGCCTGCGAGATCATCGGGCCGACGATGGTTTTTTCATCCAGCGGGTCACCCACCGTGATGCGCCTGGCGCGCTCAACAAATTTGCCGACAAAGTCCGCGTAGATGGATTGCTGAACCAGAATGCGGCTGCCGGCAGTACAGCGCTCACCGTTGTTGCTGAAGATCATGAAGATGGCCGCGTCAAGGGCACGGTCTAAATCTGCATCTTCAAAAATCACAAACGGTGATTTGCCACCCAGCTCCATGCTGAATTTTTTAAGCCCTGCAGCTTGCACAATGCGGTTGCCTGTGACGGTTGACCCGGTAAACGAAATCGCCCGCACATCAGGGTGTGTGCACAGCGGCTCGCCTGCGTCTTTGCCTGTGCCGTGTACCAAATTCAGAACGCCTGGCGGTATGCCAGCTTCCAATGCCAGCTCGCCCAGGCGCGCCGCAGTCATGGGGGACAGCTCGCTCATTTTGAGAACTGCTGTGTTGCCAAAAGCCAGGCAAGGTGCGACTTTCCAGGTCGCCGTCATGAAGGGCACATTCCATGGCGACACCAGAGCGCACACACCTGTGGGGTGAAACAGCGTGTAGTTCAAATGCGTGTCAGTCGGGTAGGTGTGGCCGTCAACACGGGTGCACATTTCGGCAAAGTAATAAAAGTTATCAGCTGCGCGCGGGATGAGCTGCTTGCCGGTTTGCGCAATCACCTGGCCGCAGTCATTGGTCTCTGTCTGCGCAATTTCTGGCACATGTGCTGCAATCAAATCGCCCAGTTTGCGGATCAGTTTGGCACGCTGTGGCGCTGGCATGCCTGCCCATTTCGGAAAGGCGACTTTGGCGGCGGCTACGGCAGCATGCACTTCATCTTTGCCGCCTGCTGCAACTTCAGCCAGCACGTCTTGCGTGGCGGGGTTGACAGTTTCAAAGTAACTGTTTGAAGGAACGGACTTGCCGTTGATGAGGTGGTCTATTCGCATAAAGTTTTCATAAAGTGGCTATGGTGTCGATTGTGTTGATGAGCGCACCAACCTGTTCAATTTCAGTCACGATCACATCGCCCGGCTGGCAATCGACCACGCCGTCGGGTGTACCCGTCAAAATCAAATCGCCGGGTTGCAGCGTCATAAAACTGCTGAAATATTCAATCAGAAACGGCACATTAAAAATCATGTCGGCCGTGTTGCCAGACTGCGTGACTTTGCCATTGACGGTGGTTTGCAGCTTGAGTGCCATTGGGTTTTCAATCTCTGCAGCATCTACCAGCCAGGGCCCGAGCGGTGTGCAGGTGTCCCGGTTTTTGACGCGCAGGTTGGGGCGGTACCAGTTCTCCAGGTAGTCTCGAATAGCGTAGTCATTGGCGACGGTGTAGCCCGCAACAAAGTCGTAGGCATCATCACGTTTGACGTGCTTTGCCGTTTTGCCAATCACCACGGCCAGCTCACATTCATAGTGCATGAATTTCACACCAGCAGGGCGGTGGGTGAGGGAACGATGGCCTGTCAAACTGGCCTCGCCTTTCACAAATACCAGCGGCTCATCAGGTGCTTTGAATTCGAGCTCTTTGGCGTGGTCGGCGTAATTGAGGCCCAGCGCCAGGATGGTTCTGGCTTGCTGTACGGGCTGCAAGGGCGGCAACCACACCACGGCGTCTTGTGCAACACGTTTTCCGTCGGCTAGTTGTAGCTGACCATCACTTTCCATGGCATTGTGAATCGCGCCTGCATAGGCAACTCGTGCTCTTTTCATGAAACCTCCGCCACCAGCGTGTGGCTCAACGTGCCAAAGGCGGGCAGCCCCGGCGCGCTGATGTCGATGCGGTCGCCCACTTTGGCCAGCGGCCTGCCTGCATCACAGCCCAGCATCAATACATCGCCTGGTTGCAGCGTCATGAATTCATTCACATCGCGCAGCAGGCTCATGGCATCACGGTGCAGATTTGAAAAGTCCACACTTTGTTTTAGTACGCCGTTGACGCGGACTTCCAGCTTGAACTCTGAGGGGTCACCTGCAAGCGCTGCGGGTACCAACTTTGACCCCATACCTAAAAACCCATCCAGGCATTTGAACTTGACGGGAGGCCTGAAAAAGCTGGCGTGCGGAATCGACAAGTCATTCATCAGCACAAAACCAGCAAGTTGATTTGCTATGTTTAAAGGAGCTGCTTGCGCCCGATTTGATTGAATCACAGACCTAATAACCCCAATAACCATGCCAAAAGTGGCACCAATTTCAATTTCAGGTACTTTTGCATGCACTTGAACCACGCCGCCACAAGTGTTGAAGGTGTTGGCCGTTTTGATGAACAGCACGGGTGCCTGCGGCGGCGCTTTGTAGGGTGGTTCTGTCATTTGCGCTGCCATTGCGGCGCGCTCGGCCTTGAAGTTCAGCAGCGTGCCGTAGACCGTGCCTTGCGGCGAGTAAATCTGCGTGGGTGGGTTCATGCGGGCTGCTCTTGTTCGATTTCGACTTCAATCACCGCATCCAGCAGCGCGTATAACTGGGCCAGTTTTTGTTTGCCAAGTGACTGTTCCATCAGCGCGTAGTGGGCTTCAATCAAATGCGCCAGCTTGGCGACTGTTTTGCGGCCTTGGGCGGTTAGCCCCACCACACTGCGCCGCTGGTCTGCCGGGTCTTGTGTGCGTTCAATCAGCCCGTCTCGTGCCATGCGGTTCAGCATGCCCGTCAGGCTGGGGCCAAGAATCAGTGCTTCGCGCGCTACCCGGCCTGTCTCCAGCACGCCGTGTTCGCCCAATACCCGCAACACCCGCCACTGCTGGTCACTCAGGCCGTACTCACGCAGGCCAGGCCGGGTGTGCGCCATGACGGACTCACGTGCTTGCAGCAGCAGCCGGGGCAGGTTGCGATGGATGAAAGGTGTGGTCATCATATTTATTTAACATGTTAAATGATTTGCGAGGTTTTGAATCTTTGCAGGCACTAGAACTTACCCTGACTGTGAATAAACCCAGTAAAATCTATGGATGGCCAAAGACAAAACCACCTACACGTGCACCGAATGCGGCGGGCAAAGCCCCAAATGGCTGGGCAAATGCCCGCATTGCAACGCCTGGAACACGCTGATTGAAGGTGTGACGGAAAACGCCGCGCCGACCAAAAACCGTTACAGCAACCAGCACCAGGGCCTGGCCAAGCTGTCTGAGGTCACCACCCTGGCCGACATTGATGCGACCGACATGCAGCGCACGCCCACCGGGCATGACGAGCTGGATCGCGTACTCGGCGGCGGCATTGTGGAAGGTGGTGTGGTGTTGATCGGCGGTGACCCAGGTATCGGCAAATCGACGCTGTTGCTGCAAGCGCTTGATTCATTGCAGCGCGGTGGTCAAAGCACTTTGTATGTCACCGGAGAGGAAAGCGGTGCGCAAATTGCCTTGCGTTCAAGGCGGCTCGGACTGGAAGGCTCGCAAGTCAAGGTGCTGGCCGAAATCCAGCTTGAAAAAATTCTGGCGACGCTGGAAAACGAGCGGCCCACCATTGCGGTGATCGACTCGATTCAAACCGTGTATTCAGACCAGCTCACGTCCGCCCCCGGCTCGGTCGCCCAGGTGCGCGAATGCGCCGCGCACCTGACGCGCATGGCCAAGTCCAGCGGCGTGTGCATCGTGCTGGTCGGCCACGTCACCAAAGAAGGCGCGCTGGCTGGCCCGCGTGTGCTGGAGCACATGGTTGACACCGTGCTGTATTTTGAAGGCGACACGCACAGCAGCTTTCGCCTGGTGCGGGCGATCAAAAACCGCTTTGGTGCTGTGAATGAAATAGGCGTTTTCGCCATGACCGAAAAGGGCTTGAAAGGCGTCAGCAACCCCAGCGCCATCTTTTTAAGCCAGCACAGTGAACCCGTGCCGGGCAGCTGCGTTATGGTCACGCTCGAAGGCACACGGCCCATGCTGGTCGAGATTCAGGCGCTGGTGGACAGCGGCGGGCCATCGCCTAGGCGCTTGTCAGTGGGTCTTGATAAAGACCGCCTCGCCATGCTGCTGGCTGTGCTGCATCGCCATGCAGGCGTGGCTTGCATGGACCAGGACGTGTTCGTCAACGCTGTGGGCGGCGTGCGCATCAGCGAGCCTGCTGCTGACCTGGCCGTGATGTTGGCGATTACTTCAAGCTTGCGCGGCAGGCCATTGCCGAAAGGTTTTATTGCGTTTGGCGAAGTTGGTTTGGCTGGCGAGGTACGGCCCGCACCGCGCGGCCAGGAGCGTTTGAAAGAAGCCGCCAAGCTGGGTTTCAGCATTGCCATCGTGCCCAAGGCCAACGCGCCTAAAAAGAACGACAAAGCGTTTGAGGGGCTGACGATTCATGCGGTTGAGCGGATTGAACAGGCGCTGGAGGTTGTGCGCAGTTTGAGCTGAGCATGACCGGAGACGCGATGAAGAAGAGTGCCTTGGTGACAGTTCTCATGTTCACGTGATGCGCGTTGTAACAGGGCAAAGTCACAAACCCATGTCAGCCAACAGCGCGTGAACTCTCGCTTACCTGTCTTACGCTCACTTATTGGCGATGGATACGACTATTTGATGCATTGGTTCACATAATGAATTATTCATTTTTGTCATCAAATTGTAGGATCCAACATGAGCTTTACTCCAATCCCAACTGCTGGCGACGACATCATCAGGGGCGACGCGCAGCCTGACGTGATTGACGCGCTTCAAGGCAACGACACTATTTACGGGGGCGGCGGCGATGACGAGTTGATGGGCGGCCCCGGCAATGACAAATTGTTTGGCGAAGAGGGTAACGACCGCTTGTTGGGCGGCACGGGTGATGACCGTTATGAAGTTGACCGCACTGACACCGTCATTGAAGAACTAAACGAGGGCAACGACACGGTGTACTTTCGGGACGATACGTTCACCGGCGTTTACAACTTGCCCGCCAACGTTGAAAACCTGGTCATGGTGGGCCGCTTCAACAACATGTCAGCGCTTGGCAACGGTCTTGATAACCGTATCTTTGGCAATAACACCGGTAACGACACGGTGTTTGGCAACATAGGAGATGACTACATTCAGGGCGACTTTGCTTTCATGGTGGGAACCAACTCATTTTCGGGCAATACGGGGTCAGACATGCTTCATGGCGGCGATGGCAATGACGTGATCTGGGGGGACCAGGGCGAAGGCAAAGACCTCGTTTTTTCGCTGGCCGACGACATGCTGTTTGGTGACTACGGCAATGACATTTTGTATGGTCAAGCTGGCGCCGACACCCTGGACGGTGGCTTGGGCAACGACACGCTGTATGGCGGTGCTGGCAACGATGTGCTGAACGGCGGATTTGACTTGCTGCCGCCCGGTAAAGAGGCCGACCTCTTTGGCAGCAATTACTTTCCGGGCAACGACACGATGTCCGGAGGCGCAGGCGATGACACTTACCTGTTTGGCCGCAGTTCGCGGTCTGACCGCATCGTGGATACAGCCGTCAGCGGCGAAACCAACCAGTTGCGCTTTGAGGCCGGCGTCATTGCCGCTGACGTTGCCGTGCGCCATGAAGGCAATGACCTGAATTTTTATATTGTTGGTTTTATAGACAACAAGCTGTCTGTCGTGGACTATTTCAGCTCGACCGTGCGGCCACTGACCACAGCCACATTCAGTGACGGCACGGTGTGGACCAGTGCCGAGTTTGAAGCTGCGCCGCTTGGACCCGTGGGCAACGGTGACCGGTTTATTCGCGGTACTGACACCAATGAAACCCTGACTGGGCTGGGCGGTAACGACACCATTGATGGCAAGGACGGCGTTGACCAGATTTCTGGTGGCGACGGCAACGATTATTTGCTCGGCGGTGCCGGGCGTGATGTGCTGATGGGCGGCAATGGGAACGATCTGCTCAATGGCGGCGGCGACGGTGACCGCCTGCTGGGCGGTGCGGGTGCCGACACCCTTCTGGGTGATATAGGTGACGATTTTCTCGATGGCGGCACAGGCAATGACGTGCTGAATGCCGGAAGCGGTCAAAACCGGTTGATCTTTCAGAAAGGTGACGGGCAAGACCTTGTGCGCGGCGTTGCTACGGCAGGCGTTGTAGATCGCACCGTTATCGAGTTGGTAACGTCCTACGATGTAGGCTCTCTGGGTTCAGGCCCGGTGGGTATCGCCTCAACCGATGTCGTGCTGACTCGCACGGGTGACGATCTGGTCATCGATCGCAACGATGGCGACGACAGCATAACGGTCGAAAACTACTTTGCATCTTCTGGGGCCAACCTTTACCCCATCCACGCCATCAGGTTTTCTGACACTGCCTGGAACAACGAGGCGATCAATACGCATGTGGTGTCTGGCCCGCCAGTGCAGCCACCAAGCCCCGGTACAACGCAAATTGGCACCGATGGCAACGATGTGCTGACCGGTACGGCGGGTGCCGACAATTTGTTTGGCCGTGCGGGTGACGACTATCTGAAAGGTGGAGCAGGCAACGACTTTCTAAACGGCGAAACGGGCAAGGATCTGCTGGAAGGTGGCACTGGCGACGACACGCTGGTGGTTGACAGCGTGCTGGATGCGATCACCGAGCGCCCCGGCGAGGGCACAGACACGGTACAAAGCTACATCAGCTACGCGCTTGGTGGCAACGTGGAAAACCTGACACTGATTGGCAATATTGCCATCAGCGCTACCGGTAATGAGCTGGACAATTTCCTCGTCGGCAACGCCTTGAACAACGTGATGCTCGGCCGCTCTGGCAATGATGTGCTGTATGGCGACGCTGGAGATGATTTTCTCAATGGCGAGCTGGGCCAGGACCAGATGTTTGGCGGTGTGGGTAGCGACACCCTGATCGTGGACGACGCGGGCGACTACGTGTGGGAGGCTGCCAACGAAGGGACAGACACGGTGCAAAGTTACATCAGCTATGCATTGCAAGACAATTTTGAAAACCTCATTTTGATTGGCGGAACAGGCGTGGTGGCCACCGGCAATGCGTTGGCAAATGTGATTCAGGGTAACGATGCCGACAACCGCATTGACGGCATGGGTGGACTGGACAGCCTGATGGGTAACGGCGGAAATGACCGCTTGACGATTCACACGGGCCAGGAGCGCGTGGCCGGTGGCAGCGGTTTTGACACACTGCAGTTTGGCAACGACCTGACTTTTCTCAATCTGGCAGGCTTGTCGGGCACGAGTCTGACGGGCATTGAGTCGATCGACATGCAAAACGGAAGCGCGTCAACCGCCCGTTTCTCGCTGGATCAAATGCTGGCGCTGTCCGCAGAAAGTAACACCCTCAAAGTAGACGGCGAGACTGGGGACCAGCTGCAGATCGGGACCGGCTGGCAACGTGGCGTTTCAAGCACAGCAGGCTATGACCAATACAGTTTGACTGAAGGTGGCAACACAGGAATTGTGCTTGTGGGCCAGGACGTTACGGTAACCATGGGTGACTGGATGACGGCGTAGTCGACAGTCTGCGGGCGGAACGCAGGTCCCCGGTCAATTCCGGCCGGGATTTGTTTTCAAGGCATCCATAGAAGTCACGCCCATCAGAATTGTTAAGTGCTATATAATTTATAGCTGCTCGCGCCCGAATTTAATGGGCTACAGGCTTAAAATACATCCAAAATCGGCTAAAAACCGCTTTTAAAAGCTTCAAAAGCTTCAAAAGCCTCAGAACCCATGGGCAGTGACGGCACAGTACGCGGCAAAGTTTGCCGAACCTGTTTGAACCATGGTTTAAACAAAATGACGGCGGAGCAGCACCGACGCAAGGTATGGGTCAAGCATGGCCCTTCCTGTTGCGTAACAATATAGGTATGAACCTGTCGAAAATTTTTATACCAATCGCCATTGTTGGTGGCGGTGTGCTGGCTTACCGCTCGTATGGCTGGCAGGGTATCGTTGCCGTGGTGAGCATTCTTGTGTTTGGCATCCTGCTGCATTTCAGCCGCATGATGCAGGTTTTAAAGCGCGCCACAAACCGGCCCATTGGCCACGTTGACAGCGCCGTGATGCTCAACGCCAAACTTAAACCGGGTGCCACGCTGCTGCATGCGGTGGCCCTGACCAGGTCGCTGGGCTTGCTCAAAAGCATCAAGGGAGAACAACCCGAGGTGTTTGAGTGGAAAGACGGCAGCGAATCGACGGTGACCTGCACGTTTGTAGGCGGCAAGCTGGCGCACCATGTGCTGGTCAGGCCGAACGCAGAAGCGTCATAGCACCCGGCAACCGTAAAATCGCAGTTTCAAGAATTTCAAACTCACAGGACAAGCATGGCTGCAACAACCCCCTCAATGGAAGACCGCGACGGCAAAATCTGGATGGACGGCCAGATGGTGGAGTGGCGTGACGCCAAAATTCATGTCCTGACGCACACGCTGCATTACGGCTGCGGCGCTTTTGAAGGCGTGCGGGCTTACCACCTGGCTGACGGCAGCACCGGTATTTTCAGGCTTGAAGAACACACCGAGCGGCTGTTCAACAGTGCCAAAATTTTGCGCATGAAGATTCCCTTCACGCAGGAAGAAGTCATGCAGGCCACACTGGCTGTAGTGCGTGATAATAAATTGCCAAGCTGCTACATCCGCCCGTTGACCTGGATCGGCTCTGAAAAACTGGGTGTATCGCCCAAGGGCAACACCATCCATTTGATGGTGGCTGCCTGGCCTTGGGGCGCGTATCTGGGAGACGAGGGTTTAAAGCGCGGCATTCGCGTCAAAACCTCCAGCTTTACGCGCCATCATGTCAACATCACCATGATTCACGCCAAGGCGGTGAGCAATTACACCAACTCGATTCTGGCTAATATGGAAGCCACAGACGAGGGTTATGACGAGGCGCTGCTGCTGGACCCACAGGGCTTTGTGTCTGAAGGTGCGGGCGAAAACGTATTTATCGTGCGCAAAGGCGTGGTCTACACACCGGATTCAAGCGCAGGTGCGCTGAACGGCATCACACGCAACACCATTTTTGCCATCTGCCAGGATTTGGGGCTGACATTGAAAGAAAAGCCGATCACGCGTGATGAAATCTACATCGCAGATGAAGCGTTTTTCAGCGGCACGGCGGCTGAAGTAACGCCAATCCGGGAACTGGACAGGATTGAAATTGGCAGCGGTTCCCGTGGCCCCATCACCGAGAAAATCCAGGCGGCGTTTTTTGACATCGTCAACGGGCGCAATCCGAAATATGCGTCCTGGCTGGCGAAGGTTTGACGCTGATGACGACCTCTTCCCACATTGAGTTGCTGGCATCTGAGCTGAATGCCCAAGGCGGCGTGTACTGCCCCAGCGCCAAGGCGCACATGCAAATTTACAGCAGCCACCCCAAGGTTTACCTGGATGTGGCGCGTACGGGCAGTGCCAAGTGCCCGTACTGCGGCACGGTGTATGCGCTGAAGGCCGGCGAGCACGTCGCCGGACATCATTGAGCTGACTAGGCCTTCTGGGTCCAGGCGCTGCACCAGCCTTTGCTGGCTACCAGCTTGTTGCCAAACACCGCGCAGCTGCCAGAGCTGTCACCTGCTTTGCCTTGAAACAGAACGCAGCCGCTGCAACTCCGCCCAGCAATATAGTTGGGGTACTTTTTTGCGTCTGTTTTAGCACCGTTTTCGCTGTAGCCCAGCGCCATGGCCTGCGGGTCTGTGTCAAGCACGGCGGTTTGTGCCTGTGCCTGGGTCACCACCAGCGCGGTGAGCGCTGATGCAAATGACAAGGATTGTTTGAAGAAGATTCTGCGTGTATTTTTCATTGTGGTTCCTTTGAGAATTTTTGGGTTTATTGTTGCTTGGCGCCTTCGACCAGGCGACGGCCCAGTGACACGGCATATGGCGCACCACGTGCAGACAGCATCGGATCCGCTGAGGCCACCACGCCTTTGGGCATCACCATCGGGTTGAAATTGGTCGTCAAGCAAGCGCCGCCGCCGTCCTCAGACACAGCGGTGACTTTCAATGTGCCCATGTTGACCTTTTTGCGACCCTCAGGCAGCGGGACTGTGGCGTTGTCAATCTTGTCGCCAGGCTGCGCCAGTTCGAGGTTGAAGTTGAAAGCGACCTTGCCGTCTTTGACGCGCTGGCGCAGGTCATCAAACAGGAAGGTGGGGCCTTTGGCTTTGGCCTCGTCATCTGTCAAGCCCTGCAAGCCGCCAACGGGTTCAAAAATCCACTTGCCAAATTGCCGGGCACCAGCGGCATTGACAAACCCGTACCCATGCACGCCCCAGTAGTTGACGCTGCCAAAGCTGGCAGGAACGGGTTGCGAAGCATAGTGTTTGGCTTGCAGCAAGGTTTCAGGGTTGGCGTCGGTAAACGCTTTTACTTTGGCCGGATCAGCCGCCTTGGTGGCCGGGTCTGGCTGCCGGGCAACCAGGCCGTCCATGAGCTGCTGCGGCGTGGCGGCACCAAACACGGGGGCTGAGATGTTGCCCATGATCCACTGCTCGCCACCCGGCAAATTAAATTGCAGTGCCAGGTTGCGTTGGGACTTGGCGTTGTCGGGTGCTTTGGGGTTGGGACCTCCCACAGAAAAGCGCACCACCACAGGCACTGGCCTGCCGCTGAAGACGGATGCCATTGATAAGCCTCTGGCTTCAGTTGTACCTATGAACTCGCCGGTCGCGCAAATGCCTTTGGCGCCCGAACGGCGGTAGCCCTCAAACTTGCCCGTGGTAGCCTCAAACTGATTGACCATCGCATTGGGGTCGCTGGCCGACGGGGCTGGCGCGCCAGTGCTGTTTTGCGCCACGGCGCTGAAGGTCAACATCGATGCGGCCATGGCCACAGCAGCTAGGGTAAAAGTTTTCATGGGTCGGCTCCTGGTTTTTAATTGAAACAAGCCGCTGACAGCAGCTAACGTCTATTTTTAGTCAATCTCGTAGTCCTATTCTTACAACAAACCCTGATAGGCGAACCAGTTACTATCCATTTCGACTAAATAATCAGCTTTGCCCACGATGATGAAAAAGAATTGGAATCTGACCCCGATTAATTGGAATCTGACCCCGATTAAGGGGTTGTTTTGAGTCGCTCACTCATCATTGCACCGCAGTGGATTGGTGATGCCGTGATGACCGAGCCGCTGCTCAGGCGGCTGGCGGCGCGGGGGGAGCGCCTGACGGTGGGTGCTTTGCCTTGGGTGGCACCGGTTTACCGGGCGATGCCACAAGTTGCTGAAGTCATTGAATTCCCGTTTGCGCATGGCGGTTTGCAGTTCAAGGCAAGGCGCGCCATTGCCAGGCAGATTGAAGGCCAGTTTGACATGGCATACGTGTTGCCCAATTCGCTGAAAAGCGCGTTGCTGCCGTTTTTGGCCAGCATTCCCAAACGCATTGGTTACCTGGGTGAAGCGCGTATCGGGCTGTTAACGCATCGGCTCAAAAACCCCAAAAACAAACCGCCGATGGTGGCGTTTTATTCGGCGTTAAGTGGCGAGACCGGACTTGATGCGGATCGCCCGCAACTGCATGTCTCTGACTCGGACATTAACGAGACGCTGGCAGAGCTGGGCTTGCTGCGCGGCGCGTACACCGTGTTTGCACCGGGTTCTGAATACGGCCCGGCCAAGCGCTGGCCTGCAGCGCACTACGCAGCGCTGGCCAATCAGCTGGATGGTCCGGTGCTGCTGCTGGGCTCGGGCAAAGAGGCTGATTTGTGCGCAGAGATCGCCGAGAAAGCTGAAAATTGCCTCAATTTGGCAGGAAAAACGACCCTGGCCCAAGCAATACGGGCACAAGCAGCTAGCAAATTGATAGTCACGAATGACTCGGGTCTGATGCACGTTGGGGCAGCGCTGGGCGTACCGCAGGTGGCCATTTTTGGCTCCAGCAGCCCGCTGCATACGCCGCCACTGAGCGACAAGGCAGTTGTGCTGTGGTTAAAAAACGATAGCGCTTACCAGCCGCCGCTGGACTGCGCACCGTGCTTTGAACGCGTTTGCCCGTTGGGTCACACGCGCTGCCTGAACGACATCACCGCCGCCATGGTGCTGCAAAATCTATAGCTGTCTGTGCCCGCTAATCTAAAGCTGGAAGCGATTCTTGCTCAAAATCTGCACGGCCTCAGCAGTCATGCGGTCAATGACCTCGGCAGCCTTTGGAAGATCGTGAATCAGGCCTACTGCCTCGCCAACCGTGGCGTGTGCGCGTGAAAAGTCGCCAGCCTTGACACCTGCGTCGTAATCGGCGCGTGCCACGTCGGGCGCGTCGCGCAATGCGGCGATGCGCTCCTCCCATTGCAGGTGCATGCCGTTTCGAATGGCACGAAAGTCGTACGGCGCGGGCCAGTTCTTGCGCCGCAAGATGTCAAACACCGCGCTGCGCGCCGTGCCGTCGCCCGTGGTCTGCACCGCCTGGTCTTTCGCGCCCTGGGGGGCCAGACTTTCTTTTGTTGCCCATAGCCGTGATCCCACCAGCGCGCCGTCGGCACCCAGCACCAGCGCGGCGGCCAGGGTGCGACCGTCGGCAATGCCGCCAGCGGCCAGCAGCAAGGTGTTGGGGGCGTGCGCAGCAAGCCAGTCGGCCAGCTCCGGCACAAAAGTCAGGGTAGAGCGGCTGTTGAGGGAATTCATGCCGTGACCGCCAGCTTCGCCGCCCTGCGCCACGATGATGCGGGCGCCAGCTTCCAGCGCCAGCGGCACCTGTTCCAGGCGCTGCACCTGGCAAATCAGGGTCGCATTGGCGGCGGCAATGCGGGCTGCATAGGGCCGCGGGTCGCCAAACGACAGCATGATGGCGCGCGGCTTGTCTTCGCTCGGATGCGCCAGCACCCAGTCCAGCGCGCTGGCGTCTTCATCGAGTTTCCAGGTGATGAAGCCACAGCCTAAATGCGCCCGGGCATCCCGGGATTGGGTGCCTTGCAGCGCGAGGTTGTATTGAGTTTGCGTCCAGGCCAGATCACCATAACCACCGCCGACCAGCGCGAGTGCGCCAGCGTGCGCACAGGCGGCGGCCAATGCGCCACCCGATGCCAGCGCCATGGGGGCGAGCACCAGTGGTGTGCCCAGATCAAACTGTTGGGTCAAGCGGGTTTGAAGGCGGGGCTGGGCGGGGATGTTGGCATCAGGCATGAACCCATTATGCTGATAATGCAAAAAAGACACGCGGGGATGAGAGTAAAAAAAAGACCACCTCACGGTGGTCTTGTAAAAGTCTTCTTTTGACAGAAGACGTCGTTGGGAGATCGTCTTGGAGTTCACCCCGAGTGTTTTGCCGACAGGTTGTGACAGCAACATGGCAATGATGCCCTTGAACAACGGAATTGAACATCCTCTAATTAGAGGAGAAACGGTGTAAAAAGTAGCTGTTTTTTGGTTTGCGCCACAAGCTCGCGGTCATTGCTTGACGGGTAATTCGATAACAAAAGTAGCACCACCACCCGGACGTGCCTCGCAGCGCGCGCTGCCGCCATGGCGCTCGCTGATGGACCTGACCAGTGCCAGCCCCAATCCGACACCACCTTCGCGCTCGCTGGCACCGGGCAAGCGGTAAAACGGTTCAAAAATACGTTCGCGCTGGGCCAGCGGCACGCCGGGGCCACGGTCATGTACGGCAATCACTACAAACTCTTGTTGTCTGATGCGCTTTTGCATCAGTTCCACCGTTGCATCACCCTGACCGTAGCGCTTGGCGTTTTCAAGCAGATTGCGAATCAGCCTGCGCAGCAGGCGCGGCGAGCCTTGCATGACCAGACTTTGCCCCGTGGCTGACAAACCCAGCTCGGCATTGGCCCGCGCGCATTCTTCGGCGGCCAGCCCTGTCAAGTCAAGTGACTCAAAGGGCTCTGCATCTGCTTGCCGGGCATCGAGCCGGCTGGCCAGCAAAATTTCATCAATCAGTTGGTCCAGTTCGTTGATGCTGCGTGAAATTTCAATGCGCTGCGGTGAGGTATTTTCAAGGTTTATCAACTCTAAACTCATTCTGATCCGGGCCAGCGGCGAACGCAATTCATGCGATGCGTTGGCCAGCAGCGACTTGTGGGAGTTCATCAGCGTTTCAATGCGCTGGGCAGCCTGATTGAAACGCTCCGCCAGAAAAGCCACTTCATCCTTGCCATCCGCATTCAGCCGGGTTGACAAGTCGCCCGTGCCCCAGCGCTCGACACCGCTTTGCAGCGCCTCCAGCCGCAACGTCAGCCGCCGGATGATGGGGTAGGAACCCAGGGCAACCGCCAGGCCGACGAGGCCAAGCATCCAGCCAAAACCAAAGCCGAAGGGCGGCCGCCCCAGGGGGCCAGCGCCTGCCGGTCGTGGCGGGCGTGGCAGCAGCATGTAAAGGGTTTGCCCGTCTTTGGTCGTGACATCAAACTCCAGCCCGTCACCCGGCTTGCGCCCCGGCTTGGTATGCGCGGTGCCAATCACTTCGCCCGCCTTGTTATGCACCAGTATTTCACGTATGGGCAACTGCGGCGGCTCTTTGGTAAAGCGCCACGCGCCTGCTACTGCAAAAGTCAGCACCACGACGGTGGCGACCACTGCCAGCCAAATCCGCACATACAAGCGCGATGTCAACCTTGACCACATAAACAATTTCAGTCCTGCTGTTTGGCAAAAACATAACCCACACCGCGCACCGTGAGGATGCGTTTGGGGTCTTTGGCGTCCAGTTCAATGGCGCTGCGGATGCGGCCCATGTGCACGTCGATGGAGCGGTCAAACGCCTCCAGCTCACGGCCGCGTACCGCTTCCATGATCTGGTCACGCGTCAACACGCGGCCAGAACGCTCGGCCAGGGCCACCAGCAAATCGAACTGGTAAGACGTCAACTCGCACACCCTGCCAGATACCGTGACGGTGCGTGCGTCGCGGTCAATCTCAAGCGAGCCAAAACGCATCGCTTTTAGCGTCCCGCTGGCAGCGCCAGAACCGACCTCTGCACCCCGGCGCAGCACGGCACGGATGCGGGCCAGCAACTCGCGTGGTTCAAAGGGTTTGGGCAGGTAGTCGTCTGCGCCAATTTCCAGACCCACAATGCGGTCCATCGGGTCGCCTTTGGCCGTCAGCATCAGCACGGCCGTGTGGATAGCACTGCTGTCTGCGCTACTTTGTGCCTTGATGCGCCTGCAAACCTCCAGGCCGTCCATGTCGGGCAGCATCAGGTCAAGAATCACCAGATCGACAGGTGATGCCCCAAGCGCGGCCATGCCGCTTGCGCCATCTGCCGCGTGGGTAAAACCGTAGCCCGACTGGCGTAAATATTCACCCACCATGTTTGCCAGGCGGGTGTCGTCTTCAATCATTAACAGCTGTTGTTGTGCCATGCATCCATACTCCTTGGGTTGGGGCAAGCGCGGTTGTCGCTTGGGTAAAGATGGGGTAAAAATCAGGCAGGTCTGGTTAGGTGGGCTTGGGCAAGCGCGAAGCCAAATACACCAGCACCAGCACGGGCAAACCCAGCAAGGCCGTGGCAGTAAAAAAGTGGCTGTAGCCAAACGCATCAACATACTTGCCCGAATAGCCCGCCAAAAACTTTGGCAACAGCAGCATCATGGAACTGAACAGCGCGTACTGCGTGGCGGAATAGTTGATATTGGTCAGGCTGGACAAATACGCAATAAAAGCCGCTGATGCAATGCCGCTGGACAGGTTGTCGGCTGAAATGACAAACGTCAGTGCCCACACATCGTGACCGCGCGACCCCAGCCAGGCAAACAGCAGGTTGCTGCCTGCACTCAGCACCGCGCCCAGCATCAGCACCTTCATCACGCCAAAGCGCATGGCCAGCACGCCGCCCACAAACGCGCCGACCAAAGTCATGACGACGCCGTAGATTTTGGTCACAGCCGCCACCTCGTCTTTGGTGTAACCCATGTCCACATAAAACGGGTTCGCCATGATGCCCATCACCACATCGCTGATGCGGTAAATCGCAATCAGCGCCAAAATCAAAATCGCCTGCTTGCCATAGCGACGCAAAAAGTCGGCAAAGGGTTCAACCAGCGCATTCTTGAGCCACTCCGCCGCATTGCGCGAGGGTGGCAATACCCGCGCTGCGGGTTCAGGCGACAACAGCACCGTGGCCACGCCCAGCAGCATCGATGCGGCCATCACCAGATACGCGATTTGCCACGCGCCTTGCTGATAGCCCACCACGCCTGCCACTTCAGCCCTTGCGGCAATCCACAGCGCGCCAGCACCAGCCCAGATCATGGCGATGCGGTAGCCAGTTTGGTAGGCGGCGGCCAGCGCGGCTTGCCTGTCGGTGTCTGCTGATTCAATGCGGTAAGCATCCAGCGCGATGTCTTGCGTGGCCGAGCCAAAAGCGATTGCCAAGGCACACCAAACAACAGGTGTCAACGCCAGGCGCGGGTCGGTCAGGCCAATACCGATCAACGCGGCAATGATGACGATTTGTGAGGCCAGCAACCAGCTGCGCCTGCGTCCCAGCAAGCGTGTGAGCACCGGAATAGGCATGCGGTCCACCAGTGGTGCCCACACCCATTTGAAGGCGTAGGCCAGCCCTACCCAGCTCAGGTAGCCGATGGTGGTGCGGTTGATGCCCGCCTCGCGCAGCCAGAAGCTGAGCGTGCCAAACACCAGCAGCAGCGGCAACCCGGCTGAAAACCCGAGCAGCAGCATGCGTAGCGTGGCGGGCTCGGCGTACACAGCAAACACCTCGCGCCATGGCTTTTTAGGTGTTGCAAGGGCGGGGGCTAATGGTTCAGCAGGCATTTGGGATGACGGGGTTTTATCTGACATGTCGGTTGCAATTTATGACTATTATTAGGCCATGTGTTTTTTATGCGAGGCTAAATCATCCGCCTGGTCCAGCCGCCGGGCATTCTTGTTGGCGACAGGCTCTGCTGTCGTCGCTGCGCCTGCCTTGGCGCAGGTTGACGTGGGTCCGTCGTCAAATCTGCGCAAGCTGGTACCTGCACAAGAGCTTGAAACCTCTGCGGCCCAGCAGTACGCGCAGTTGCTCGCTGATGCCAAAGCCAAAGGCGCGCTGGCGCCGCAAGGCACGCCGCAGCTACAGCGCTTGCAGGTCATCGCCAGCAAATTGGTGCCGCAAACCGCCCAGTGGAACGATCGCGCACGCCAGTGGCGCTGGGAAGTCAATTTGTTGGGCAGCAAACAAATCAACGCGTTTTGCATGCCTGGCGGCAAAATCGCTTTTTACACCGGCATTCTTGACCAGCTGAAACTGACAGACGACGAAACCGCCATGATCATGGGCCACGAAATGGCGCATGCGCTGCGTGAACATGCGCGCGCGCGGATCGCCAAAAGTCAGGGCACCGGCACACTGCTTTCGCTAGGTGCGCAGTTGCTGGGTTTGGGGCAACTGGGCGACGTGGCCGCCAGTCTGGGCACGCAACTGTTGACTTTGAAGTTCAGCCGCGAAGACGAAAACGATGCGGACCTGGTGGGCCTTGAGCTTGCAGCCCGTGCTGGCTACAACCCACAGGCATCGGTCAGCTTGTGGCAAAAAATGGCGCAAAACGGTGGTGGAGCGGGTGGCCCCGGCTTTTTATCAACCCACCCGTCGGGCCCGGAGCGCATCCAGCACCTGCAAGACAACGTGCCCAAAGTGCAAGGCCTGTACCAGCGCGCCAAAGGCTGATCTTGGGCTTTGAAGGCCATTTCAGGCCTGATTTTAGGTGTGAAATACTGCTCTAGACCAATAAATTCGGGCGCAAGAAGCTATAAAAATAATAGCTTATCAAGGGTCCATAAAAACCAATTAACCTTGGCAGGCGAATAAACTTGGGCCTCAAGGAGAACTGCATGACACCCACTAACCTGATATCGATTGCCATCGTGGCCCTGCTCGTCTTTTGGGCAGTAGGCGCTTACAACCGTTTGATCCGTCTTAAAAACGTGATTGCCAATGCCTTTGGCCAGATCGACGTGCAGCTCAAGCGGCGTTATGACCTGATTCCCAACCTGGTTGAGGCCGCCAAAAAGTACCTGAGCCACGAGCGCGAAACGCTGGAGGCGGTCATCAACGCCCGCAACCGGGCCAAATCAGCCAGCGACGCCGTGCGAAGCCGTCCGGCCAACGCATTGGCCGTCACGACGCTGGTAGCGGCCGAGCAGGCGCTCGATGGAAGCCTGGGCCGTTTGTTTGCGGTGGCCGAGGCCTACCCCGAGCTGAAAGCTGACCAGACCATTCGTGAATTGAGCGAAGAGCTGACCAGCACTGAAAACAAGGTGACGTTTGCGCGCCAGGCCTTTAACGATGCCGTGCTGGACTACAACAATGCCCAAGGCCAATTCCCCGCTGTGCTGATCGCCAGGTTGTTCAGCTTTGCACCATCGGCCATGTTGCAGGCCACTGAAAGTGCAGATGAGCGCAAGGCTGTGCGGATTGCGCTTTAAAAAGCAGGGCAGCCATGCGTTTTTTTGAGCAGCAGAAAGCAGCCAGAGCGCAAACTGCGCGCCTGCTGGTGCTGTTTGCGCTGACCGTGCTGGCGCTGGTTGTGGCTGTCAATCTCGCGCTGGGGCTGACCTGGCGGGTGGTCTCGGGCGGACACGGCTACCCGGCTTACTTTTTCACCATCAACACGGTGATGACACTGGTGTTTGTACTTGGCGGCTGGTGGATTGAAAGCGCCGAGCTCGATGCTGGCGGCGAAAAGCTGGCGCGCCGCGCGGGCGCACGTGAAGCGCGTCCCCTGATGCATGAAGCCGAGCGCAGGTTTTGCAATATCGTCAGCGAGCTGGCGATTGCTGCCAGCATGAAAGCGCCCACGCCGATGGTGCTTGAGCGCATTGACAGCATTAATGCTTTTGCCTGCGGCTGGGATGAAAGCGATGCCGTGGTGGCCGTCACGCAGGGCGCGCTTGACCACTTGACCCGCGACGAATTGCAAGGCCTGGTGGCGCATGAATTCAGCCACATCCGTGAGGGCGACATGCGGCTGAACATGCATCTGGCGGGCATGGTGTCTGGGCTGGAGATGATTTTTAATTTGGGGCAGACCATGTGCGAGCCGGATGACAACGGCAGTCGCTCAATTTTGGCCTTGCCCGGTTTTGCCATCAAGGCCGCTGGCTCACTGGGTTGGCTGGCCGGGCGCGCTTTGAGTGCGGCGGTATCACGCCAGCGCGAGTTTTTGGCCGATGCCAGAGCCGTGCAGTTCACCCGCAGCAAAGACGGTCTGGGCGGCGTGCTGCGCAAGGCGCTGGGGCAGGGCGACAGCGTGCGTGCCTTGCACCCGTCGGTGCAGCACATGCTGCTGGTCAGTGCACAAACAGAGGGGCACTGGTTTGACACCCATCCGCCGATGGCCGAGAGAATTCGCCGGATTTATGGTAAGCCCATGTTGGCCTTGTCGCTTGATGACGCTTTACCGACCCGCCCGGACGCCATTTTTTGACCCTTGCACTGAAGTACTGGATACTCCCAATATCCGGCGCGCCCCATCGCGTTAAATTGCTTGGTAAACATCCACGGAACCATCATGAAAATCAAACCCCTGCCCCTACTTTCCGTTTTGCTGGCTTGCCTTGCAAACACCGCCTACGCACAGGGCGACGCAGGCAAGGAAGCGCTGTACACCAAAAGCCTGGCCGCCACCTGCGCCAACTGCCATGGCACGAATGGCGTGGCTGTGACGGGCTCCAGCATCACTTCGCTGGCAGGGCTGGACCGGGCCTACACCATCGCCCAAATGAAGGCTTTTAAAGCGGGCACCCGGCCTGCCACGGTGATGCACCAGCTCAGCAAGGGCTACAGCGATGCACAAATTGAGACGCTGGCCACTTACTTTGCTGCACAAAAGAAATAAGAAGGTTCATCATGATCAAAACAACTCTTTCCAATCGCCGTGCGTTTTTGCACTCCTCTGCAGCCCTCAGCCTGCTGGGCGTCGCTGGCCTCTCGGGTTGCGCCAGCATGTCGGGCGTGCCGTCCAAAGCCAAAGTGGTGGTGATTGGCGGCGGTTATGGCGGCGCGACAGCGGCCAAGTACGTGCGCATGCTGTCTGACTACAAAATCGACGTGGTGCTGATTGAGCCGCAGGATGCGTTTGTCTCGTGCCCCATGTCGAATCTGGTCGTCAGCGGCGTCAAGCAGATGGATTTTCTGACCACGTCCTACGCAGGTCTGTCCAAAAATCACGGCGTCACGGTGGTCAAGGATTTTGCCGACAGTATCGACACCGCCAAAAAAACCGTGACCCTGCGCGGCGGCAGTGTGATTAGCTACGATAAGCTGGTGGTTTCCCCCGGCATTGATTTGATGTTTGGTGGCATTGAAGGCTTGCAGGCAGCCAGTGCCAGCGGCCAGATACTGCAAGCCTGGAAGGCCGGCCCAGAGACACTGGCCCTGCGCAAGCAGCTCGAAGCCATGCCCGACGGCGGCGTGTTTGCCATCACCATTCCTGAAGCGCCTTACCGCTGCCCACCTGGCCCCTACGAGCGGGCATCGGTGGTGGCAGGTTACTTCAAGGCTAACAAGCCAAAGTCAAAAGTGCTGATTCTGGACGCCAACCCGGATGTCACGTCCAAGCCAGGTCTGTTCAAAAAAGTCTGGGCCGAGCAGTACAAAGGCATGGTCGAATACCGTGGCCAGCACAAGGCGGTGGCAGTTGATCCCAGGACCAACACCGTCAAATTCGACGTGCAGGACGACGTGAAAGCCACGGTGCTGAACGTGCTGCCCGCCATGCGTGCCGGGGCGATTGCCGTGAAAACCGGGCTGAACAACCAGGCCAACAACCGCTGGTGCGGCGTCAACTACCTGACGTTTGAATCCACCGCCGCCAAAGACGTGCACGTGCTGGGCGACTCGATTCAAATCGCCCCGGCCATGCCCAAAAGCGGCCACATGGCCAACAGCCACGGCAAGGTGGCAGCAAGCGCCATCGTGGCCCAGCTCGCGGGCTGGGACGTCAACCCCGCACCGATGTTGACCAACACCTGCTACAGCTTTGTGGACACCAAAAATGTGATTCACGTGGCAAGCGTGCACGAGTACGTGGCTGCTGAGAAAACTTTCAAGGCTGTTGCAGGCTCAGGCGGCGTTAGCACGGCACCCAATGAGCTG